>CALLUJ010000112.1 GCA_938011245.1 uncultured Aquimarina sp.
TAATCGCTTCGATGATTTGTAATTATCAACCTTAGTTTTGTAAACCTTTAGTTCTTCTAGTGATTCTAATATTGGTGTATTTAATACTTTTCCCATATAGCTCAAAGATAATGAAATCATATTATATCCGAAATGGTATTACTTATTTCTTTGTGATCTTCATATGTCTAAAGGAAATAAAAAACCCCAATTTAGCTTTAAGTAGCTGCTTTGGGGTTTTTTATTTAATTATGATAATAAGGGGGTTATTTTTTCAATACATTTTACAAAGGTTTTTTCAATTTGAAAAAAATAATACTTATAGTTAAAAATCTAGATTATTTAAGTAGAATGGAGGAACTACTTATTAAATTAGTTCCTTGAAAAACATGGATATTATAAAGACCAGATTCGAATTTTTCATCGGGAAGAGGTTCTACATAATCACATACCTTTATAAGTTTGTTTTGATATCTGAATTTTGAAATTTTACTAATACTTACTGCTTTTCCATTAGCATCGTTCATATAAAATTTTCCTCCAACCACTTTTTTGTTTGGTGATACTAATTGAATATAAAATTCTTTCATTCCATCTATAGCAACACTATTTGCGGGGATTTCGTAACAGACCTCCACAGCAGTAACCTTACTAGATCTATTAGTGTGTACTATTTTACCAGATTTTTTTATTCTTATAGCTGTATTTTCAATACTAGAAACAACTAATTTTTGAGCTTTAGCAACTATTTCATTTAGTTTCTCATTTTTTTCAGTTTCTTTTTGATAAACTACAAGTGTATTTTCTAATTTTTGAACAACGCTATCTTTTTCTGTAGCCAGTTTCAAATTAAGTTCTTTAAGTTTCTTATTTTCTAACTGAATTTTTTTGAGTCGAGCTTTTAAATTATCTCTAACACTCCTTAATTCGTTAACTAGTTCATAATTTGGTTTTATATTTTTAACAGAATCTAAAACTCTGTTTAATTGTATTTTAGTGGCAATTATTTCTTCTTCGTTTACTTGGTTTTCAGCTAAAAAATCATCGTATTCTTGCTGCACTTTTTTAAGTTCTTCTACTTTAATGGCTTTTTCAGTTTCAAAAGCTTTTTGGGTATTTTTAATGGTTACACTTTGCATAAACGAGTATGCAATGGCCCCTAATAAAAGAAGTATTAGTACCCCAATAATAATTCCAGAATTATTTTTTTTTGTTTTGTTCATAATAATTGGATTAGTTTTTTGAAAAGGTAAGGATATCAACTATAAATATCAATTTTAATGTAAAAAAGATATTTATTCTTTTCAATACTTGTTTTTAGGTTAATTATCTAATCTTATTTTTTAGCTAATTCTTTAGCTCTGTTATATGCTGCTTGAGTACCTTTTTTAATATGGTTAGCAATATTATCTTTATTAAAAGAAGTTAATGCAGCATAAGTAGTACCACCTTTAGAGGTAACTCTATCCATCCATGTAGAGGCACTTAGCTCTGAATTTTCAAATAATTTTGTAGTTCCTAAAAAAGTATTTAAAACAATAGACTTTGCTTCTTTTGAAGTAAAACCAAAAGTTTCAGCCTGTTCTATCATTGCTTGCATAAAATACAAAACGTAGGCAGGACCACTTCCAGATAAGGCAGTTATAGCATCTATTTGGTCTTCGCTTTTTACTAAAGAGATACTTCCTGTAGTTCCTAAAATTAATTCTATGGCTAAAAGATCCTCTTTGGCTAATTTAGGAGTAGTATAATAACCAGTTACTCCATAACCTACTTGTGATGGCAAGTTAGGCATAGCCCGTACTATTTTTGGGACTTGTAAAATGTTGAAAATGGTCTTAATAGTAATTCCTGCCATAATGGATATTATTATTTGGTTAGAATGTACTAAGGCAGCAACTTGTTCTAATACCAATTCGGCAACTTGAGGTTTTACAGCTAATAAAATATATTCTGAATTTGAGACACATTCTGTATAATTACTATAAATAGAAAAAGAAGTTGTATTTCTAAGTTCTTCTATTTTAGTATTGTCTTTTTCTAAAATAGAAATTTGAGAACTTTTTAAGTTTTTTCCAATAGATTTGGCATAGGTTAATCCCATGTTTCCTCCTCCTATAACTAGTATTTTCATTTTTAATATATTAATCTAAAGTCTACGATCTGGTTCACTTCTTTTATCCCATTTAATATCACTAAGTACAGAAGAAGATATTCCTATAAAGAAATTCCAAGTAGTAGTAGGACCAATAGGAACCCAATTAAAACTCATAGTCCAACTTTCTAAATCTCTTTGAAATCGTAAATTGGTAAACGTAATCCCATTATTTACAAAGTCATATCCAGAAGACGCTCCAATTTTCCATCTAGGGGCAATTTCTACATCTCCCGAAAATTGTAATGATTGTGATGATATTTCATCTCTTCTAGCTACGTTATTATAATTTAAGGAATAAGAAAGGCGAAAGTTCCAAGGAATTTTGTAATGATAAAACTCTATATCTGTTTTATCAACATTATCATCGTCTTTATCGGGGAATAAGTTACCACTAATATTTTCGGTGTTAGAACCAAATAAGTCATCTGGCCGACCTCCATTTCTAAAAACTTCGTTGTCGATATCCGATTCATCTAAGTCATCAGAATTTTTATTTTTTCTTTCAAAATCTTTACTAGAAAAAGAATAACCAAAGTTAGTTCTGGCATTTGTAAGCCTAAATAAACTACCTCCATTATTAATGTTAAACTCCTCTATTCTGTTATTGTTACTATCTAAAGCATAAGGGTCTAGTGTCCCTCCAAAATTTATAGTTAGTTTTGAATTAATAGGAATACTCCCACTAAAATTTACATTTTGTAATTTAAATCTTTCAGCTCTAAAATTGTAGCCTGAAGAAAAATTAAGAGAATTAATAATTTTAATTCTTTTAGGTTCTAATTTAGTTGTATCTCTATCGGCAATTTTGGCTTCTAAATTATTTGAAATAGAAAAGCTTAAAGCACTGGATTCTCTATTTCCTGGTTGACCAACAATATTTCCTTGAAAACGAGTAAAGGTTTCTATGCGATCCTCCTCCAGTAAAGCAGCATCACCAGGCACTACAAAATCTTCATAAAATTCGTTAAAAGCAGGAGTATAAGTATATCCTATTTGAGGACGAACAACATGCCTAATAGCTTTTATTTTTGAGGTTTCTTTAAACTTTACAGTACCATATATAGTTGTTCCTAATGAAGATGAGAAGTTATAGGTTCTAAAAGAGTCAAACCCTCTTACAGTATCAGTTACAATATTGTTTTCAGCCCTTTCATCTTCGGGGTCAAATCTACGTCTTATAGTTTTAAAAGCCCAGTTTTCACTATAGTTAACCCCTGCGGTAGAACTAATGTGTTTTAGTAACTTAAAATTAGTGCTTATAGGTACTGTAGTTACAACTCCTAATTCAGCGTCATCTAACATTCTTTGTGTTAAAAAATCAGATTCATCTACATTTGTTTGATTCCTAAAAGTAGAGGAAGGTCTAAAGTTAATATTTTGAATAAACCCTTTTTTTGTCCCTACTTTAGGTGCAAAAGGGAAAATTCGATCTAAATTTACACTTGTTGGAATACTAAAGTTTATTTGTTCTGTTTGACTATTTTGTCTGATATTTATTGCGGTTTGAAAGTCTACACGAGGTTTTACAGGAAATGTCCTAGAATAGGAAACGTTAGAGCTTAATACATTGGTTAATTGAGAGCCAATATTATTTGGATTTATAGATTGTCTAAAAAATTGACTACTACCAAAATTTACACTAGCACTAAATCTTGAATTGGGGGCAGATTTAGAATCCTGACTATGAGACCACTGTATATTATAATTTGTTGATTTAGAGAAATCAGGTAATCCTCTTTCGCCATTCAAATTATTTTCGAAACGAACATTTACATTACCACTATATTTATAACGTTTTGCATAACTGGATTCTCCTTGAAGAGAAAAGCTACTGTTTGTAGAATAATTTCCTAAAATAGTAAGGTTTACGTAATCGCTAATAGCAAAATAATACCCTCCATTTTGAAATGTAAACCCTCTTGCTTCACTATCGCTAAAACTAGGAATAATAAAACCAGAAACAGAATCTTCTGTAAGAGGGAAGTACCCAAAAGGAAGACCTAATGGGGTAGGTACGTCTGCTATATACATGTTTACTAGTCCTGTAATTATTTTTTTCTTTGGAATAAATTTAATTCTACGAGCATAAAAGTAGTATTCTGGATCTTCCAAGTTTTTAGAAGTAGTAAATTTTACGTTTTTCATGTAAACTACGGAATCGTTTTCACGCTTAGATACTTCATTAATTATATTAAATTCGTTTTGATTGGTTTTAGAATTATAAATTAACGCTTTTTTAGAATCAAAATTAAAACGAATGGTATCGGGTTCTACTACGTTAGATCCTTGTGTAAATACAGGAGTTTGATTGTATATTTCTGTAGTATCAATAATTCCTTTAGCATACACTTCTTTTTTGTTTTGATTTACAATAATGCTTCCCGATTTAATGTCTAAATCTGTATATTTAATTTTAGCATTATCGTAAAGATACATTTTGTTATCGCGTCTATTTAAACGCATATAATCTGAAGCACTATAAACAACATCTCCATTTAGAAAAGATTTTTTTTTAATGGTATCGTTTTGTGTGGAATCTTTTTCTACAAGTAGCACTTCTTTAGATAAAACAATACTGTCTTTATCTATAGTTTTTAATGGTTTTTTAGGGTTAATTTCTTGTGCGTTTAAAACACCAAAAAAAAAGAAACCAAAAAAATAACATATATACCTCAAGGTGTATTGCAAAATTTTAAAACGTATTATTTAAAGGGATTTCCCTTAATCTTACAGCAAGCTAAATTACATTTATTTTTCAGCTTGGTATTATTGTTGTTCTAAAAAAATGATAAGTTTTTTATGTCATCATTTAGAAACACACTAAATTGACGACTAAAATAATGAGTTGTTACTCAATATACATTTTTACTTTATTAAATAGTTTACAATAACATGAAGCAATTTAGCTTTTTAGTCTTTTTTTTAGTTTATTTTTTTTCAAATGCAAAAGCAATAAAACCACCTGTACAAAAGCCATTTGTAGTTGTCTTGGATGCGGGACATGGAGGGCATGATTCAGGCAATAGAGGAAATGGCTTGTTTGAAAAAACAATTGCCTTAGATATTATATTACAAACAGGAGCAATTCTTGAAAAAAATCCCAATATTAAAGTAGTTTATACTCGAAAAAAAGATGTGTTTATAGAATTAAAGGAGCGAGGGGATATTGCTAATAAAGCTAAAGCAGACTTATTTGTATCGGTACATTGTAATGCCCATAAAGGAAACGCCTTTGGAACAGAAACTTTTGTATTAGGATTACATGCTAACGAAAGAAATTTTAATATTGCAAAAAAGGAAAATTCTGTAATTCTTTTAGAGGACAACTATAAGAAGAATTACGACGGATTTAATCCTAATTCTCCAGAGTCCGTTATAGGTATTACTCTTATGCAAGAAGAATACTTGGAACAAAGCTTAAGTTTAGCTAGTTATGTACAAAAAAACTTTTCTAGACAATTAAACCGAAAAAATAGAGGAGTAAAACAAGCAGGTTTTTATGTGTTACACAGAACATTTATGCCAAGTGTTTTAATTGAAACTGGTTTTTTAACGAATAAAGCCGAAGGGAATTATCTTAATTCTTTTAAAGGGAAAAAACAAATGGCAATATCAATATCCAAAGCTATTTTAGATTATAAAAAAAGTATTTCCGATAGTTATGCTATATCAATACCTAAAATTGAAAAAGAAACTCCTATTAAAAAACCAAGTTCTAAAGAAAAAAAGCCTGTAAGAAATAAGAAGTCTACTATTAAAAGAGTTAAAAATAAAGTTATTAAAACATCGAATGTTGTTGATAGTGATAGCGTAATAAAGTTTAAGGTACAATTAGCAGCATCTAAAAAATTTATAGACCCTTTACCTAAAAATTTTAAAGGAATTCCAAATATAGAAATGAGGCAAATAGGAGAATATTATAAGTACTATTTTGGAAGTACTTCTATTTATAAAAATGCTAAAGAATTAAGGCAAGAAGCTGTTAGGTATGGTTTTAAAACAAGCTTTATAGTAGCTTTTAAAAACAAAGTACCAATTAAAATAACCAATGATTTAAGAAAATAGTTTTAATATTTAACTTTAATGTTTGTTAATCGCTCTTCTAGGATGAAACTTCTGTATTGTTTTAGCTAAATGGGATCGATCCAAATGCATATAAATTTCTGTAGTGGTAATACTTTCGTGACCAAGCATTTGCTGAATAGCCCTTAAATCGGCACCATTTTCTAGTAAATGAGTAGCAAAAGAATGTCTAAAAGTATGCGGACTAATATTCTTTTTAATATTGGCTTTTACACCTAATTGTTTTACAATAGTAAAAATCATGGCTCTAGTTAAAGATTTACCTCTTCTGTTTAAAAATAAAAAATTAGAATACTCTTTATCTATAGTTAAGGCACTTCTTGTATTCTCAATATAATTTATGATTAGGTTTTGAGTTTCTGTAGCAATAGGCACTAGTCGTTGTTTATTTCCTTTTCCTTTTACCGATATAAACCCTTCTTCGAAATATAAATCTGAAAGTTGAAGGTTTGTTAATTCACTTACACGTAAACCACAGCTATATAAAGATTCTATAATAGCTAGGTTACGCTCACTTTCATTTTTAGAAAAATCAATAGCACGAATAAGGAGGTCTATTTCATAAATACTAAGAGTATCAGGTAATTTAACTCCAATTTTTGGACTTTCAATTAAGTCCATAGGATTGTCTATCCTATAATCTTCAAACAGTAAATAGTCAAAAAAACCTTTTAATCCAGAAATAATACGAGCCTGAGATCTTGGTTTTAAAATTTTTGAGCATTCATATACAAATTCTTGAATAGTTTCTTTTTCTATTGAAATTGGAGAAGGAGGAATTAATAGTGTACTTATATGTTTAGTAAACTTTAGTAAATCTAATTCGTAACTTACGATACTATTTTGAGATAGTCCACGTTCTAACTTTAAATACTGTAAATAGCTTTGAGTAAGATTTTTCCAAGTCATATATTTTTAAGTAAACACGTATTTCAGTAATCAATAATTGCTTAAATTGGCAAATAATTATTTAGAACTCTAAAATTATGAAAAAAATAATCGTTAGTATATTAATAGGTATAGGAGTATTTAATTTTTCTAATGCCCAAATAAAACCTTCTTTTGGTTTAAAAGCGGGTTTAAATTTTAGTTCTATTTCAGAAGTAGAATTTACAGGTGAAGATGGTTCTACTATTGAAGAATTAGGAGGAAATAGTACTGGTTTTCATGTAGGGGTAGTTTTACATATTCCTATAAAAAAATATGGAGTAATGTTAGAGGCCTTATATTCTAGCGAAGGAGGAGACAATATTGATTTAGATTATATTAACGTTCCTATTTTACTTACTTATAAAATCATACCTGGTTTAAAAGCCCATTTAGGTCCACAATTTAAGTTTAATGTTAATTCTGATATTGATATTGATTTTGACGGTATTGAAGCCGATTTTATCGATGCTGATAGTTTTGAAGATGATGTGAAAGATTTTAATTTTGATGGAGCTATTGGACTAGAATATAAATTACCAGTAATAGGTGTTTTTGCCCAAGCAAGGTATGTTTTTGGATTATCAGATATAGCAGATAACTTTGAGGAGAAGCAAAATAGTTTCCAATTATCGGTTGGATACCGTTTCTAAACAAAAATTTTTAATTTTTAAGGCCGAAAGTTAGTTTTAGCTTTCGGTTTTTTTATTTTTGAACCTTAAAAAAAGATATCAATGAAAATCTTAATACTTAATGGTCCTAATTTAAATTTATTAGGAAAAAGGGAACCTGGTATTTATGGAAGTCAAACTTTTGAAACCTACTTTAAGTATCTTCAAAAAGAATTTTTGGATATAAAATTAAGTTACGAGCAAAGTAACCACGAAGGGGATTTAGTAACTCAAATACAAAATGCCGATAATGATTATGATGGAATAATATTAAATGGCGGTGCTTATACACATACCTCCGTAGCTATTGGCGATGCCATTAAAGCCGTTAGTGTTCCTGTGTTAGAAGTACATATTTCTAATACGTTTGCTAGAGAATCCTTTAGACACCAATCTTATATTTCTCCAAATGCAAAAGGAATTATTATAGGATTTGGAATGGATAGTTACAAATTAGCAGTACAAAGTTTTTTATAACTTCTTATTTAATTGTTCTTTTTTAATAGGAGGAGTGGGAGGAGAAGGTTTTTCTTTATTGGTAGAAGTTCCTCCAAAAATCATTTCTGTACTAGAAAAAGTAGTTCCAAAATTAGATGCAGCATTTGCTACTTGGTCTAAGGCACTTTGTGCTTCAACTTCGGATAATTCTTTAAGTGGATGAATAAATACCGACCAAAGAACATCTTTAGAAATGGCATACTTAACATCTAAAGCCGAATGAAAATTTGCAGTTAAGGCATCTAACAATAAATTTTTATCTAATACAGAAGTTTTAACTATAGGACTTATAATGCGCATTCGATTGTGATTTGCATCGGTAATACAAAGTAGTTGTCTATCTTTATGAATCATTTCCCAATAACCAGGATAACCGCTAATTGTATCTACTTTTTGAGTAAAAATTTCTTCTAATTTTTCGTTAGTCATGTTCTGTCCTACAATAAATGTAGAGTACATAAGAAGACTTAATAATAATAAAGATCGATACATATAATTATATTTTATATTACAGTCGTTTGTTAAAAATTAACTTACAACTATAGCTGAAATTTCAACGTTAACACCTTTAGGTAAACTCTTTACAGCTACACATTCTCTAGCAGGAGCGGTTTCATGGTTAAAATAGCTAGCATATATTTCGTTTACAGTATTAAAATATTTCATATTGCTTAAAAAAATAGTTGTTTTAACTACTTGTGTTAAAGTAAAATTGGCTTCCTCTATAATACTTTTTAAATTTTCTAATACTTGATTTGTTTCTGCTGTAATAGAGTCTAAAATAAGTTTTCCTGTTTGTGAATCAATGGCTATTTGACCTGATACATATAATGTATTTCCTGCTAATATGGCTTGGTTATATGGACCAATAGGAGCAGGAGCATTTTTTGTATTTATAGATATGTGCATGGCATTGAAATATTTTATTTTAAAAATAGTTTTTTGTATTTTAAAAATAATGCTTTTAATTAATCTAATAATCTAGAATTAACCCTATCTAATGCCGTATATATTTTTTTAACATCTTGGGCATTTTCCTTTTGTAAAATTAAATTAGCATCTTCAGTATGAATAAAAATAGTGTTTTTTAGACCAATGAAAGCCGTATATGCTTCTACACCAATAGTCATATTTCCATTGGAATCCGTAGCGTGTCCTATAGAGATTAAGTAATCATAAATGGATTCAAAAGACCCTAAGTCAGACCATTCAAAAATACTAGGAACTACTTTCATTTTTTTACTACGTTCCATTACTGCATAGTCGACACTAATGGAAGGGATTTTCTTAGAGTCTTCTATTTTCAATTTTCCATTAGTAGCATTTTCCCATGCATATTTAGCTTTTTCATATACTAAGGGCTCAAATTGTTTTAACTCTTCTAAAAATACACTAGCTTTAAAACAAAACATACCACTATTCCAAAGAAAATTACCTTGCTCTATAAAATATTCTGCAGTATCTTTATTAGGTTTTTCTCTAAATGAAACTACATCATTTTTATTAAACTCAATATACCCATAACCTGTCTCTGGTTTGGTTGGCTGTATTCCAAAAGTAACAATATTTCCATTTTTTGCTTGTACTATAGCTTTATTTATAGCTTGCTCATACAAATCTTCTTTTTTTATAATATGATCGGAAGGAGTAACTACAAGTATATCGTTGCTATTAGCAGCAAAGGCAGCAAAAGCAATAGCTGCAGCAGTGTTTCTTGGAGTAGCTTCAATAATATTAGTAGGTTGTATTCCTAAAGAATTTACTACCTCGTCGCTTAAATGGCAATTGTCTATGTTCCCAACTATAATTACTTCATTTGTTATTTGGAGATTTCTCTTTATAGTAAGTTCAAATAAGGATTTTCCTTTAAAAAGTTTTATATATTGTTTAGGCTTACTTTTACGTGATAAAGGCCATAGTCTACTTCCTACACCTCCCGTAAGAATTACATGTTTTATTTTTTCCATTAATTAAAATGCTTTTTTTAACTAATACATTATTGAAATAATAATAAGTAATTAAAATAAAGACGGAGTAGTTTTTATTTTAATGATACTATCTATGCTTAATTTACAATATGTTTATAGTAAGCAAATGTAGCATTTCTTTCAAAACCAAAAATAGTTATAACTATTTCTTGAAAAATTAATTTAACTTGTTAGAATATTTCTATAGAATAAGCAGAGCAAACTCATACTTTTATTTTTGAGGGCTTTTAATGATAAATTTTCGTTATTTTGGTTTACATAGAATTGATTCAAGCTAATTAATACTTAAAAATAGATTCAAATTTGAAATTTTGTGTGATTTAAATCTAATTTTTACTCAAATTTACTTTGTAAAACAAAGTGTGAGTTTGCCCAGATAGAATAAGCACAATTTACAGTAATATTTATGGTAAATAGTATATTTGGTAGGTTTTAATGCATAATTTCGAGTTAAAGAAGTCGGTTATTTTTTTAAATTAAATGTATTACCTATCTATACTATAATTTTAAGTAAATGTTTATGCTTAAATTTGTAAGTCTATTTCATTATTTAATATTAATGCAAAATCTTAATTACAAGAAAGCCCTTTCTCATTCAATATTTACTACAATTCGCAAAGCTTCTGAATTATTAAACTTAGAAAGTTATGTAATAGGTGGTTTTGTTCGTGATTTTTTATTGCAAAGAGGAGAAGCAAAAGATATAGATATAGTTGCAGTAGGAAGTGGTATTGAGTTGGCACAAAAGGTATCCGAGTTGTTACCCTATAATACTAAAGTTCAAGTTTTTAAAACTTATGGAACTGCTATGTTAAAACTTAATAATATTGAAGTTGAATTTGTAGGAGCAAGAAAAGAATCTTATAATAAATATAGTCGTAATCCCGTAATAGAAAATGGTTCTCTACAAGATGATCAAAATCGTAGGGATTTTACAATAAATGCTTTAGCACTTTCTTTAAATAAAAAAACTTACGGCGATTTATTGGACCCTTTTAATGGATTAAAGGATTTAGAGAATAAATGTATAAAAACTCCTTTAGATCCAGGAGTAACATATTCTGACGACCCATTAAGAATGATGCGTGCCATTCGGTTTGCGACACAATTGAATTTTAAAATTGAAAAAAAATCGTTAAATGCGATAAAGACACATAGTAATCGAATAAAGATAATTACTAATGAAAGGATTGTAGATGAGCTAAATAAAATTCTTTTAAGTCCTGTACCTTCTGTAGGCTTTCTTCTTTTAGAGAGAGTTGGGTTATTGTCGTATATTTTACCAGAACTAATTGATCTAAAGGGGATTGACGAAGTAGACGGACAAAGACATAAAGATAATTTTTATCATACATTAGAGGTAGTAGATAACATATCTCAAAATACGAATAATCTTTGGTTGCGTTGGGCTGCTTTGTTACACGATATAGGTAAAGCACCCACTAAAAAGTTTAGTAAAAGAAATGGCTGGACTTTTCATGGACACGAATTTGTAGGTTCTAAAATGGTGTACAAGCTATTTAAAAGGTTACATATGCCTTTGAATGAAAAAATGAAATTTGTTCAAAAAATGGTGTTAATGAGTTCGCGTCCTATTGTAATAGCTAGTAAAGTTACAGATTCGGCAGTACGAAGATTATTATTTGATGCAGGAGAGTATTTAGATGACTTAATGACACTTTGCGAAGCAGATATTACAACCAAAAACCCAAAGCGGTTTAAAAAATACCATAACAATTTTAAAGTTGTTCGTCAGAAAGTTGTTGATGTAGAAGAACGAGATCAAGTAAAAAATTTTCAACCCCCTGTATCTGGAGCAGAAATAATGAAAACGTATAATTTAAAACCGTGTAAAGAAGTAGGAATTATTAAAGATGCTATTAAAGAAGCTATTTTAGATGGTGAAATTGAAAATAATTATAAGGAAGCTATAAATTTTATGCTAACAAAAGGAGAGGAGTTAGGTTTAATTCCCATAGGATAATGTCTAATATTTACCCTCTTAAATAAGCATTTCGTTACATTTAGATATACCCTTAAAAAACCCAAGGGAAGAATAAAGTTATTAAAAAAAATATTACATAAAACACTAAAATTTTTAAGTACCTTATTTAAAGATGGATACAACTTAAATTTTGAAAAAATATAAAATTTTAGATGTTCCTTATACTATTTAATCTTTAAAATGATATTAATAAGTATTTAAATTAGTCCATATCCTACTGTAAGTCTTATAATTTATTAACACAAATAAAATATTAATCGATAAAAAAATATAATTTTTATCGATTAGATGTTGATTTTAGTAGCATTAAACAATGCGCGCATAATAAATAATCGATTAAGTGCTTGTTTTATTTGTTTAAATGTATAATTATTGTATATTTGTATTAGTTGATTGTTTGATTTTATTATTTAGTTATGAATGCTTCCCCAAGTATTCAAATAAAGAAGCCGTTAGATAACCCCAAAATTTAACGGTTTTTTTATATTATAATTTTACAAGATTAATTTAGGAGGTAGAAAGTTATTTAATTGTAATTTTGTTTAGCACAAACAGAATTGATAATTAAACCTAATGAAAGTTGCTATAGCCAAGTTTATATTATTTAAAATAATGAAGTGGAAAATTGTAGGCGATTTTCCAGATAGTATTTCTAAATTTGTAATAATTGGAGCTCCCCATACTAGTAATTATGATTTTATAATAGGATTACTAGTTAAAACAATAAAAGGAGTAAATGCTAATTTTATAGCAAAATCATCACTATTTATTTTTCCATTAAATTACTTTTTTAAAAGTGTGGGAGGAATTCCTGTAAAAAGGAATTCTAAAACGAATATGGTAGATACTATAGTTCAAGTGTTTAATAATCATAAAAAATTTGTAATAGCAGTTTCTCCAGAAGGTACTCGAAATAAAGTAGATCGTTGGAAAACAGGATTCTATTTTATAGCAAAACAAGCAAATGTTCCTATAGTAGGACTTACTTTTGACTTTGGAAAGCGACAAACCCAAATTTTTTCTCCTTTTTATACTACTGACAATCAAGAAGCCGACTTTCGCTTTTTAAAATCCTATTATAAAGGCATTAAAGGTAAGTTTGCTGAAAACTCTTAGCTAATAACCAAATTTCAGGTTCTTAAAAAAACAGCTTACATAAGATTTATTAGGTTCAAAAAAGTTAATATTAAAAACATTATGTTACTATAAAAATAATGTATTTTAGTTTAAAAAACTTAATTGTTTTCGTATAAAAAAACATAATTTTTGATAAATTAGTAAACTTATCATTTAAATGATAAAAATAAATAAGTGTAAGATTTATATAAATAAATTATTATAAAAACTATGAAAATTTTAATACTCTCTATTACTACAATAACAGTTCTGTCAGTCTTGTCTTGTAAAAATCCAAAACATAAAGCAGACTCTGTGTTAGGCAATGTAAGTGAAGATTTAGAAAAAGAATTAGTAGAAAAACCAGTATATATTCAAAGTGTTTTTCCAGAAGAAGGACTCACAGATCCACATGCTTTAGTTGATAATGGTAGGTTGTATTTATTTTGCGGGCACGATGAAAGTTGGGACACAGAATCTTCTTGGAAAATGAATCGTTGGGAAATACGTTCATCTAATAATTTAATTGATTGGCAAAAGGATGGAGAAATTTTACCAACTCAAACCTATATTGGAGATAAATCAAATTGTTGGGCAGGTGATATTACTAAACGAGGAAATAAGTATTATTGGTTTTTCTCTAATAAAAATTATAGCACAGGAGTAATGGTTGCTAATTCTCCAACAGGACCTTGGACTGATCCGTTAGGAAAACCGTTATTGCCTACAGGAATAGTTGGCAAAATACACCCATACGATCCATCTATTCTAAAGGAAGAAGATAAGTACACTATTTTTTTTGGAGCAGGTAAATATTATGCAGCTACTCTTGCCGAAGATATGATTTCGTTAGCATCGAAACCGAAACCTATTTCTGTAATTGATAAAAATGGAGAAGAAATGTGGACAGACGATAAATCAACAATATTCAAAAGGAATAATTGGTATTATTTAGTTTGGGGACCTAAATATGCAATGTCAAAAAATTTATATGGTCCTTATCAGTTTCAAGGAGCATTCTTAAAAGGAGGGCATAATGACGTATTTCAATGGAAAGACCAATGGTATGCCTCTATAGCCAATAAAGAAATAGGTTTATTTTATAGAGGAGTTTCAATAAAATCTCTTTATTTTAATGAAGACGGAACAGTAAGAATACCTAAAGATGATAAGGATTACCCTGCAAAAGGTAGACAATGGGAATTTAAATATTCAACTATGGGTTGGCACTCTAAGCAAGGGACATCATTGGAATGGGATAAATTAGGATTTATTAAAGGGAAAATAGAAGGGAAAGGAGAAGCTATTATAGAAGGTCCAGTATGGACGGGAGCAAATTTAAAACAAGCAAACAATATAATTGTAAAAATTAAAAATCTAAGTGGAGCAACTAAAGGAAGAATTCGAGTAGCCTCACATACTTTAGGAAAAAAGTTTTGGAAACACCCAGAAATAGATTGGAATAAAGAATTGAAAATAGATTTTGATATAAAACCAAATAATTCAGAAATACAAGTTTTGAAATTTAAAATATCTGATTTTGGCAATGTAAAGCCATCTTTAAAGAAACTTAGGATAGAGCCTGCTTTAGGTGTAACTTCTGGAAACTGGGAAGTACATTATATTAGTGTAGAGTAACTTTGTAAGATTATTTTTAAGGTTAGAGCACTTAGCAAGAAAGTAAGGGTTAATTAAGTGGAATCTTGATGTATTAACACTACTAGCATCCGAAATTTAGAATAAAGACTGTTTTATAGAAAGGATATTTTGTTTTTTCTAAAACCCGAAACTTTCGAATGCTAGTGAGTTAGTATAATATAAACAAGTATATTAATAGTGGACTACCCAATAAATTTGGTATAAATTTCTAAGCCATTTTTTTATGTTTTTTCAATCTGATTTCTAATTCTTTTTCATCTGGTGTTTTATAGTCTAAAAAAGCGTGTAATCGTTCATTATTATACCATGGGACATACTCTTTTATTACAATTTTAGCATGGAATACACTTTTGAATTTGTATCGATGTTTTCTGTACTCATATCTTGACTTAATGTATAGGCCAATACTTTTCTATCAGCTAAATCAATAATTATTGTCATATAATTCCATTTCCCTAAAACTTTAATATAAGTGATGTCAAACACCCATTTTTTCTCCTAGTATATCATTAAAAAACTTGCGATTAAGCTTATTTTCTGTTGCAAGGTTCGAATGATTACTATCTGTTGTACAAACTCTAAGCTTACAATTCAATACATTTTTGAATCTCATTCTTTGCATCAAATAAGCTATATAAGATCTACTGTAAAATAACTGTTCACTTTCTAATTTCTTTTGTATTCGTGCTAATCCATAAACGGAGTTACTAGCCTTAAAAATTGATTTAATTCGTTGTTTAAGAAACTTAGTGCTCCATTTAACGGGTTTGTCAATGGCTTTTATTTCTAAGCCAAATATAAAAGGCATTACTGATTACATTCATACAATTGCACATCTTCTCAACAGAATAAGTGAATTTATTCTTGTAAATAAATTCAAACTTTACCTGCTGTTTATAGAGAAGATGCGAAGGACCTTTTTTAATATATAGCGTTCTTCTTGTGCGTCTTTTAGAGTCTTTTTTAAGGTTCTATTTTTCTTTTCTAAAGCTAGAGTTTCTTCATCTTTAAAGGCTCTTGTTTCTTTCTTAAAATCTCTGCATCACTTATAAATAAGGCTTTGAGAAATAGTGTACTCTTTACTTTAAGCACTTACTTTTTGGCCAGAATTAACTAAATCAACAATGGTTTGTTTAAATTCTTTTGTGAAATTACGTTTTAAAATGGTTCCTAAGTTACATAAGGTGTCTTAGTAAACTCTACCAACTAAATTAGACGTTCCAAATTACTATGCCTTGTTAATTCAAAAAGTGAGCACTTTAGGAAAGTAATGACCAAAAAAAATGAAAATCCAAGATCTGAATCTATCAAATCTTAGATTTTCTATAAGAATCTTTATGAAATAGTCTTATTTTCTGAATGCGCCTATAAATTATATTATTCTAACAATAACACTTACACCATATAAGTTTATATCGATACGTTTCTCTTAAATGCGCAACCTAGCTCTATAATACTATCTGTTTTTTGAATACCATCAATATTATCTAATTTATCGTAAAGTACTTCCTTCATGTGCTGATGAGTGCTAGCTAGTATTCTAATAAAAAGAGTATATGACCCCGTAATATAATAACATTCGGTAACTTCTTTTATTTCTTTTAATTGTTCTATAATTTTTTGCGAATCGTGATCTTTTTCCAAGGTTAAACCTGTATAAGCTCCCCAATCAAAACCAATTTTTTTCTCATTAATAATTGGTTTAATTCCTGTTATAACACCATTATCTATCATTTTTTGAACACGTTGGTTAACCATGGTATTAGAAATATTCAATTTTTGCCCTATAGCAGAAAAAGCTTTCCTACCATCTATTTCTAGTTCTCTAATTATTAATCTATCATATTTATCAAGTTCAAAATTTTCCATAGTCTAAAATAGTAAAAAAGTAATTTATAAGCCTTAAAATATAATTTTCATATAAATAAGTCTTTAAAGTAAAATTAAATATTAATAATTACAAAATAGTTAATATTGACTTTATATTTGCTCAAATAAAATAAATTTTAAACTTTATACTATGAAAAAAACATTATTCACTTTGCTATTATCAATTGTAAGTATAATTACAGTTTCCTCGCAAATCGAAATTAGTGGAGTTATAACAGATGATACAGGAACACCTTTACCAGATGTGAACATCATAGTAAAAGGAACTACTAAAGGAACTGTTACCGACTTTGATGGGCTTTATCAAATTTCACTAGAGGATTCTTCTGTATTAAGCTATAGCTATATTGGATATGTTACTCAAGAATTTACCGTATCCTCCTCCCAAACAATTGATATTACATTGCAGTCAGACCTTAATAATTTTGACGAAATAGTATTAGTTGGAAGTAGAAACCCTAAAAGAACTATAGCAGATAGTCCCGTTGCTGTAGATATTATTGATTTAAAAGATGTAATTACTAAAACAGGAAAAGTAGAAATTACAGAATTACTTCAATTTACGGCCCCCTCCTTTAATGCCCAAAAGCAATCTGGTGCAGACGGAGCAGACCATATTACTCCTGCTACTTTAAGAGGTTTAGGTCCAGACCAAACATTAGTATTAATAAATGGAAAACGCAGACACCAAAGTTCTTTAATTAATTTATTTGGAACTAGAGGGCGTGGTAATACTGGTACCGATTTAAATGCCATTCCTGCTTCTGCTATAGAACGTATAGAAGTACTTAGAGACGGTGCATCTGCACAATACGGGTCGGATGCCATTGCTGGAGTAATTAATATTGTTATGAAGAAAAGTACTGAACAATTTACTGGCGAGGTATTTTATGGTGCAAATGACGCCGATTCGCAAAGCTATGGTTTACCAGCTAGGAATGGGCTAGATGGTAATACCTATAAAGCTACAGGTAACTATGGGGTGTCTATTGGAGATAAAGGCGGGTTTATAAATGTAACTGGAGAATATCTAAACAAAGAAAAAACATTTCGTCCTGGAGCAAGTTTTCGCTCTAAATTTGGAGAAGCTGGGTTAACCCAATTTCAAACTTTTCTAAACGCAGAAATTCCATTTAACGAAGATGCCATTTTTTACGCCTTTGGAGGGACTAGTCTAAAAGATACCGACGCTTTTGCTTTTGATAGAGGGGCTATAGACGAACGTAATGTTTTAACTTTAAACCCTAACGGTTTTACCCCTAGAATTACTTCTATAATTAACGACAGATCTATTTCTGCTGGAATACGTTCCAAATACAAAGGTTGGGATGTCGATTTTAATAACACTTATGGTCTTAACGAATTTCATTATTTTATAAAAGGTACCTTAAATGCTACCTTACTTGAAGCATCTCCAACAGAATTTGATGCTGGTGGACATACTTTAAGTCAAAATACAACAGGATTAACCTTTACCAAACAATTTGATGTTTTAGAAGGTTTAAATTTAGCCTTTGGAGGAGAATATCGAATTGAAAATTTCACGATTTTTGCTGGAGAAGAAGGCTCTTATGAGCAATTTGATGCTAATGGACAACCGATAACTTCAACTACATTAGAGTCGGATGTTTTAACATTTAATGGTAATGTTAGGCCTGGTGGCTCTCAAGGTTTTCCTGGATATAGTCCAGAAAATGAAGTAGACCAAACAAGAACAAACATTGGTTTTTTCGCTGATGCTGAATTAGACGTTTCTGAAACTTTATTAATGACCGCTGCTATTAGAGCTGAAAATTATAGCGACTTTGGCTCTACATTTACAGGAAAATTATCTACACGTGTAAAAATTATTGATGGTCTTAATTTTAGAGCTTCTGGGAGTACTGGGTTTAGAGCACCTTCTTTAGCTCAATTATTTTTCAATCTAAGATTTAGTGATTTTGAAGGAGGAGAATTGCAAGAAACCTTATTAGCATCCAATGTTAGTCCTGTAGCTAAAGCCTTAAAGATACCCTCTTTAAAAGAAGAAAAGGCAATAAGTGCTGGAGCTGGATTTAGTTATAGTGCTAATGGATTTACCTTTTCTGTAGATGGTTACTATACTGCTGTAAACGATCGAATTGTACTTACAGGAACTTTTGATGAAACTTCTGGTTTAGATCCTGCTTTAAGAGTTGATGCAGCAAGAGCTTTTATAAATGGAGTAGATACTGAAACCTATGGAATTGATTTAGTTGCTTCTTATACTCATAGAATAAACGAGCATAAACTTAGTGGAACTTTAGTAGGTAATTTAAATAAGGTAGAAATTAGAAACATTAATAATGGAGATTTAGATGAAGACACCTTTTTTGGAGAAAATGAACAAGCTTTTCTAAGATTTTCTGCTCCTGAGTATAAAATAGGACTAGGACTAGACTATTCTTATGAGAAACTAAACGTAAATGTAAATAATACTCTATTTGGAGATGTAGGACCATTTATTAGTAACGACGATGGGGTTAGTCTTAACCAATACGATCCAAAATTAACAACCGATATTTCAGTAGGATATCAATTATTAGATGAAATTAAACTAATCGTTGGTGCTAATAATTTCTTTAACGTATATCCCGATGAACAAAACCCTAATGGAACAGAAAGTTTTGGTTTATATGATGCCGTACAACAAGGTTTTGGAGGTGCTTTTTACTATACACGTATAAGTTACAATTTTTAAAAATTAATAGTTGATAGTAGTTTTTCAACAGCAGTCTAGTTTTCATAATAGCTAGGCTGCTTTATTAAATAAATACCCAAATATGCAACTAGAAAACAATTATATAGAATTAGAAGAAAAATACGGTGCACATAACTACCATCCGCTACCTGTAGTTTTATCCAAAGGTAATGGTGTATTTTTATACGATGTAAATCAAAAAAAGTATTTCGATTTTTTATCCGCCTACTCCGCAGTAAACCAAGGGCATTGTCATCCTAAAATTATCAAAGCATTAACTTCTCAAGCACAAAAACTAACACTAACTTCTAGAGCCTTTTATAATAACGAACTAGGTCCTTTTGAAAAGTACCTTACTAAAATGTTTAATTATGATAAAGTTTTACTAATGAACTCTGGTGCAGAAGCCGTAGAAACGGCTATGAAGTTATGTCGTAAATGGGGATATCAAAAAAAACGAATTCCTAAAAACAAAGCTAAAATTATTTTTGCTAAAGGAAATTTTCATGGAAGAACTCTATCCATCATTTCTGCATCGCAAGACCCTTTAAGTACTACAGAATTTGGTCCTTTTATGGAAGGTATTTCCTCTGTTCCTTATAACAACATAGAAGCTTTAGAAAATTGTTTTAAGCAAGACCCTACAATTTCTGGTTTTTTAGTAGAGCCTATTCAAGGAGAAGCAGGTGTTATTATTCCTAGTAACGATTATCTTTCCAAAGTAAGGGCTTTATGTACTAAATTTAACATCCTTTACATTGCAGACGAAATACAAACAGGTATTGCGCGTACAGGTTCTTTATTAGCATCTTGTGGAAATTGTGACTGTACAGATTCTTGTAAATTACCAAAAATAAACAAACCTGATATTTTAATTCTAGGAAAAGCACTTTCTGGCGGGGTATATCCTGTATCTGCTGTTTTAGCTAACGATGAAGTAATGCTTTGTATAAAACCAGGCGAACATGGATCCACCTATGGAGGAAACCCTTTAGCCTGCGCAGTTTCAAAAAAAGCTTTAGAAATAACAGTGGAAGAAGCTCTATCCAATAACGCCTTAGAAAGAGGTGAACAATTAAGAGCTGGTTTGAAAAAAATAGCAAGTAAAAGTACCTTAATTAAAAAAGTACGAGGAAAAGGCTTACTAAATGCTATTGTAATTAACTCTTCAGAAGATTCTAATTTAGCTTGGGAAGTTTGTTTAGCCTTTAGAAATAACGGTTTATTAGCAAAACCTACTCATGGAAATAAAATTAGATTTGCTCCTCCTTTAATTATAACAAAATCGCAAATAGAAGAGTGTTTAACAATTATAGAAAAATCGTTAAGTCTATTTTATTAAAATCAAAAAGTTACATTTATAATCATCAACAATGAATACATCTCTAACAAGCAACGTTATGATGGTACGTCCTGCTTACTTTGAATTTAACCCCGAAACAGCAGCGGACAACGCTTTTCAAAATAACAAAGGTATATTCTCTAAAGAAGAAGTGGCTATTCTAGCTACTAAAGAATTTGACAATTTAGTAGATCAACTTACTAAAAATAAGATTAATGTAGAAGTTATCGAAGATACTGTATTGCCTAAAAAACCCGATGCCGTATTTCCTAATAATTGGATTAGCTTTCATAAACCCGATTTTATAGTTACTCATTCAATGGCTTCTAAGAACAGAAGATTAGAACGCAGACCTGAAATTATTGAACATCTTAAAGAAAAATACTTAATAAGCACCCAATTTAAGTTTGAAGATAGTGAAATAGACGATGTTTTTTTAGAAGGTACAGGAAGCATGATTTTGGATAGAAAAAATAAAATAGCCTATGCTTGTGTTTCTAAAAGGACAAACGAAGAATTGTTTTTTCAATTTTGTAAAAAATTTAATTACAATCCAGTTCTATTTACAGCCACCGATTCCGCAAAAAAACACATTTATCACACTAATGTAATAATGTGTTTAGGAGTAAACTTTGTAATAATTTGTATGGAAAGTATTGCTTCCCAAAAAGAAAAAAAGCTATTACTCCAAAATTTTGCAAATACGGGAAAATTTTGTATTGAAATAAGTTTGGACCAGGTAAAACAATTTGCAGGAAACATGATACAATTAAAAAACACTTTGGGGATTCCTTTCCTAGTAATGTCTACTAGCGCCTACAATTCCTTATCTAAAAATCAATTATTAAAAATTGAAAAATTCACAAAAATCATTCATAGTCCATTATCAATAATTGAATCTTACGGAGGTGGGAGTGCACGTTGTATGATTGCTGAGATTTTTAATTCTAAAAAATAAAAAAGTTACTCAAAAAATTCTCAAAAAACTACACACAAAATTATACTACAATTAAAACATAGCTTTTGATAATATATACTATTAAAAAAATATTATAGTACAACTGTAACTTTTTATAAATATCTAACAAATTTAAACACAACAAACTAAATATGAGTAATTCTATATATACCATCCCTACTCCTGTTAACGAACCCATAAAATCGTATGCTAAAAACAGTATTGAATGTCAAGAAATACTAAAAACCTATAATATATTGTTAGCTAGCACTGTAGAAATTCCTCTTTATATTAATGGGGAAAAAGTTTATACTAATAGAACAAAAAAAATATCACCTCCCCATTTGCACCAGCATATTCTTGGAACTTATTCCCTTGCAAAAGAAGAAGATGTTAGTATAGCAATTGAGACCTGTTTAGCCGCTAAAACACAATGGGCAAATACTCCTTGGCAAGAACGCGCTGCTGTTTTTTTAAAAGCAGCCGCTCTAATTTCAGGCCCATATAGATATAAAATAAATGCTGCTACAATGCTTTGCCAGTCTAAAAATATTTTTCAAGCAGAAATTGATAGTGCTTGCGAATTAATTGATTTTTTTAACTTCAATGCCAAATTTATGGAGCAGATATATACAAATCAACCTATTTCTTCTTCTGGAATTTGGAATCAAACAGAATATCGCCCTTTAGAAGGTTTTATATATGCTGTTACCCCTTTTAACTTTACGGCTATCGCTGGCAATCTTTGTGCTGCACCTGTTTTAATGGGAAACGTTTGTGTTTGGAAACCATCCGATAGTCAAATTTATTCGGCAAATATAATTATGGAAGTTTTAGAACAAGCCGGTCTTCCCAAAGGAGTTATTAATCTTATTACCGGAGATGCCGAAAAAATTACAAACCAAATAGTATCTCATCCTGAGTTTTCAGGTTTACATTTTACTGGTTCTACTCAAGTTTTTAAGAAGTTATGGCAACAAATAGGCAATAATATTCATAATTATAAAAATTATCCAAGAATTGTTGGCGAAACTGGAGGAAAAGACTTTGTATGGGCCTATCCTGAAACTTCAATAGAAACCTTAGGAACGGCATTAATACGTGGTGCTTTTGAATATCAAGGTCAAAAATGCTCGGCAGCATCACGAGCCTATATTCCTAAATCTTTATGGAAGGATTTAAAACTATTTTTAACTAGTGAAATTAAAACTATTAAAGTTGGAGGGCCGCAAGATCCTTCTAATTTTGTTAATGCCGTAATACATAAAGCCTCTTACAACAAACTTGTAGATACTATAGAAGCTATTAAAGCATCTAAAAATGCTGAAATTATTGTAGGTGGTACTTACAACGATTCTGTTGGATATTTTATAGACCCTACCGTAGTTTTAACCACAGATTCTAATTTTATTACAATGGAAAATGAATTGTTTGGGCCTATTCTTACCATTTATTTATATGAAGATCAAAATTGGAAACAATCTTTAGATTTAATAGATCAAACATCTGAATACGCTTTAACAGGCTCTATTTTTGCTAAAGACAGGTACATTATAGAATATGCCAAAAATAAATTAGAAAATGCTGCGGGTAATTTCTACATTAACGATAAGCCAACAGGTGCCGTAGTTGGACAACAACCTTTTGGAGGAGCTAGAAGTTCTGGAACCAACGATAAAGCAGGCTCTATTTATAATTTATTACGTTGGGTTTCCCCTAGAACCGTAAAAGAAACCTTTGTTCCTCCTACAAGTTACAAGTATCCTTTTTTAGAGGCTTAACCTATTTATCTAACTCCTTTTTAGCTCAATATAAAACTGAATTACTAGGCTTTACTGTAAAAAGTAAGGTCTTTTTTTATAAAACATATTCTATTTTTTAATAGCTTAAATCTAAATTAAAATTTATTTTTTATGGTTTTAAAAGCAGTACTTTTAACATCTATAAAAAATAAATTTTATGAAACATTTAATTACTGTATTTATCTTATCCTTTTTTTACATATCTGTTGGATACAGTCAAATATCGGGTAAGGTTATTGATAATAGTACAAAAGAAGCATTAGAGTACGCTACTGTTGCTCTATATTCTAACACCAATAAAGAAGTAATTACAGGTGTAATAACCAATATTGAAGGTGTTTTTAATATTGAAAATATTAAAACAGGTAATTACAAAATGGAAATTTCTTTTTTAGGATACGACACCAAAACTATTCCTTCTTTAATTGTTAATAAAAGAAATCAAAAAATACAATTAGGCTCTATAGATTTACAATTAGGAAAAAATAAACTTAATAATGTTATAATTTCCGGCAAAAGAGCAACTGTTATAAACAAAATTGACCGTCAAATATATAACGCTAAAGCATTTCAAAATACTCAAGGTGGTTCTGCCACCGATGTTATTAAAAATTTGCCTTCGGTTAGTGTAGACGGGTTAGAACAAATTAGTTTAAGAGGAAGCACTAGTATTAGTCTCCTTATTGACGGTAAGCCTGTACAAGGAAGTCCTAGTACTTTTTTAAATCAAATTCCAGCAAATACCGTAGAACGTGTGGAAGTTATTACAGCTCCCTCTGCAAAGTACGATCCAGAAGGTAAAGCTGGAATTTTAAATATTATTACAAAAAAAAGAGGTCTTAACGGTACTTTTGCTCAGTTAAATGTAAAAGCTGGGTTTCCATCTATAGAAGATTACAACAATCAAGAAATTGCCGAAAGATACGGTATTGATGCCACTGTAAACATTAGAAAAGAGAAATGGAATATTTCTTTAGGAGCAAATTATCAACGTAACGATAAATCTGGTAGACGTGAAGGTAATGTATTTACAATAGTAGATAATATTTTCACAAGCTTTCCTTCGGATGGAGAACGTAGTTTTGATGAAGAAAATTACTCTGGTCGCTTTACTATAGATTATACTCCTAATGCTCAAAACGATTTTTCTATTGGTTTTTACGCTGGCAAAAGAGAAAAAGCAAGAACAGCGGATATTGTTTATAACAATTTCGCTGCTCCTATTAACGATTTTGGCAATAGGATATTCGAACTAAACTATTTTAACGAAAACTTACGTATTCGAAAAGGAGATTTTGTTTTGGGAAGTATTGATTATTCACATAAATTTACTAATAATTCCAAACTTTCTACTTCATTCTTATACGAATATACCCTTTTAGGGGGACCAACGACAAATCGAAATTCCAATTTTCCTAATACTAATAGTTTACTCCAAGACGAATTTAATACTAATGATAACCCTATAACAGGTATTAGGGCCCTAATAGATTATAAATGGAAACCTTTTAGCTTTGGCACTTTTGAAACAGGATACCAATTTAGAACATTAGACAATCGTGGTGATTTCTTTTACGGTAGACGAAATGATTTTAACAGTCCTTTTCAAAGAGTAGATCTTTTTTCTAGCGAAATTGATTTAGAAAGAGATATACATGCTGGATATATTCAATTAAACGGAAAAAAAAGTTCTTGGGAATATGCTGCTGGAATTCGCTTAGAAATTTTAGATCGAGATTTATTTTTGCAGGATAAAAGAAATCCTCCTTTACTTTCCGAAAATTTGACTTATAATTATGAAAAATTATTCCCTTCTGCTTCTGCTCAGTACAATTTTAAAAATAATTCCACGCTTAAATTAGCATATAGTAAACGTGTTGATAGGCCTAATGCATTCCAACTAAATCCTTTTAGAGAACGAGAACATTCTGAAACGCTAGAACAAGGAGATAAAAATTTATTACCCGAATTTATTGATTTAATAGAATTAGGATACACTAAAAAATTAGGGAAAGGAAATTCTATTTCGGCAACTACTTATTTTAGACATGTAGAAAATATTGTAAATAGAGTAAACCAAATTTATACTGAATTACCAAGAATTGACCCTAACGATTCTCGTTTTGATAATGTTGTATTAGATCGTATTTACTCTAATGTTGGAGATGGTAAATCCTATGGTTTAGAATTAGCTGTACAAATAAAACCAACTCGTAAATGGACTAATTTTATTGGTGCTAATTTCTATAATTTTGAAATAGACGGCTCTTTTAGAGGCGAAGACATAAATACGAGTGCTTTTCAGTATAACATAAATGCGAATAGTACTTATAGCTTTAATTCAACTACTTCGTTACAATTTACTTTTAATTATTTATCGGAACGAGAAACAGCTCAAGGAACTGACTCTAGATTTTATTCTCCTAATTTAAGTTTTAAGAAAAGTTTTTTCAATAATAAGCTCATTGCTACAGTACAATGGCAACATATTGACCTAGGATTATTAGACACTAATGAACAACGTATAACTACTTCTAAAAAAGGAGAGTTTTTTACTACTACAAATTATGTTTATGAAGTGGATGTTGTTCTCCTTAATCTTTCTTATTCTTTTAATAAGACTAAAAATAAAGCTAAGTTTATCGAAAGTGAATTTGGAAAAGAAGAGTTTTAGTAATTGTAAAAGGCGCATTCAGAAAATAAGGCTATTTCATAAAGATGCTTATAGAAAATCCAAGATTTGAATCTATTAAATCTTGGATTTTCATTTTTTGGTCACTACTTTCCTAAAGTGTTCACTTAAGTGTAATAAAGCTTTAGTTAGTGGCTTTCGCTTTTTGGTTGTTTTGCGACGCATTTTACTAAAGCCTATCTATCACTTTTTCTATTTTAGATATTTGGAACGAAGTATTTTTGCTCTCACAATTTTACGAGTCTTCTTTAGCTGCCTGTAAAGCCAATTTACAGCTTCCTATAGTAATTTTTGAGGGGTAAGATAACGCAACCTCTTTCATAACAAGTAGCATCTACTGTAATTTAATTCTTACTATCGATATAAGGCTTTCTATGAGCAAATAAATCTTTTTCTAATGTATTAGTATCTAGATTAGCAGCTAGCTCACAACGTATTTGACTTCCTCTTTTAAAGTTGGTTTTAAAAACATTAAACCTATGCTACCCTTAGGCTAAACATTATTTTAGAACTCAATTGCTTTTTTAATATTCAATCTTTCGACTAGAGAATCCCAAGGAATAGATAAATAGATTTTACCTAAATCACTCTATAAAAAACGAGCATAAAAGGAATCTAAAAAACTAAAGTTAAAGTATTTGCTTAAATAGTTGAGTTGTGTTATTCCCTTATTATATTTTATATATTTTAACTATAAGAAGAAAAATAAAAAAGTGTTTTTCTGATTTTCAGAAAAACACTTTTTTATTTTAATTATTTCTATTTTATTTATTTAAAATGGTGGTCGAATAATCATGATTGTTTTGAGATACAACAAATCTATACTCCCCTTTGTGTAAAGAAGATAAGCTATATTTTTGGTCGATATCTATTTTATCTTCTATATTAATAATATCTAAAGGAGTACTCTTTCCTTGTTCATATACAATTATAGTAACATCATTATTACTTTCGTTGTTTAGCTTAATGCTAACAACATCACTTTTTAACGAAATATCAGGAGTATTATATGTTTTTGTATTTCCTTTAATAATTTTAGAAAGCTTAGGCGAAACTATTACTGGAGTTACCTTTGTAGAAGTTTTAGTTTTTAAAGCTATGTAGTAAACACCTTGTTCAAAAGAAGATAAATCTACATTCTTAATAAAGGAATCTGCTACTTCCAAAATGTCGGTGAAAATTACTTCATTATCCTTATTAGATATAGATAAAACTTCGCCTTGAGCAACTTCTGTTAAAGAGATTGTTAATTGCTTAGCAGGGGATACAGTAATACTAACTTTTTTAGAAGCATTTGCTGCTACGGTTACTAAAAGTGCTACACTTAATAATCCTAAATTTATAATCTTTTTCATAAGTAAAATATTTATGATTTTCTTACCATTTTTTTACATGACAAAGATACAATAGGGTTCAAGTTATTTGGGTATGCTAAATTTACTTATAATGATGTTATTTTAACTCAAATAGATAGAGAGGTGTTTTTGAAGGGTAATTTACGTTTATTTAACACTTGGGTAATATGTTTATAATATTGGTTTGCTGTTAAATATATTTTTATCGAAAAAAGAGAAGAATCTTTAAAATTTTGAATCGATATAATGATATTCTAGTTTTTAAAATACTTAATTTAAATGTAATATTTAATTTGTTAAAAAAATAAATTAATAAGCTTGGTGTATTTATAGAAAAAATAATCTGAATTTTAATATTAAAGCTTATGGGCATCTCTAAAAACCCTTTAATTTGAATATTTGTTTAAAAAATCGAATATTTTGGATATGGAAAAACGATATAAATAACATAGAGATTATGGTTTTTCGATCAAGATATACCATTGAGTAAATAAAGTAAATTAGGCGATTCTTAGGAACGCTTAAAATTAAGGCGTTGATTTTGAGATATTCATATTTATTTTAAAGGAACGTCTACGGAAACCTTCTAAAGGCAAAGAAGGTCGTCCAGCATATAATTTGTATTGATATTCAAGATTTTAATTCTCCAACCTTACTATAATCCTTCAGAAGACCAAATAGAATATCAAATTAATGACCGTATGAGTTTTATGCATTTTTTAGATTTAACGATTTCAGATGATATCCCCAGTAGCAAGACAATTTGGAATTTCACAGAACGTATTGTCGATTTAGGGTTAGTAAAATATTTTGTTGAGTTATTTTCCAAAGAACTAGAATATTTAGGATTGGTGGTCAATGAAGGTAAAATTATAGATGCAAGTTTTGTATAGGCTCCACGTTAGCGTAAAAACAGAGAAGATAACAAACGTATAAAAGAGAGAGGGCGAACAATTATGGCAAGATCTTCCCGATAAGAAAAGACAAAAAGATATAGATACTCGTTGGACAAGAAGAGACATTAGCAAAAAAACAAATTGTCGATAAGATTCATGAAATGGAGTATCGAAATAAGCCTTTAACAAAACAACAAAAAACAACTAACAGAGAAAAATCTAAAATAAGAGCTCGAGTAGAGCATGTTTTTGGATTTATGGAAATTCTATGAGTAGCATGTTTTTTAGAAAAATAAGTATCAAAAGAGCTGAAACTATGGTTGGACTAATGAATTCGACTTATAATATGTTTCGTAAAATTCAGCTTACCCAATAAAATAAGGGAACGTGCGTCAATTAAAAAAAATAATAAAATGTTAAGTAACTTAAAAACAGTAAAAAGAAAACTTGAGTTTCTGAAAATTAAAAAGTATAAATGAACTAAAAGTGTGTCTGAATAGAAAGCTAGTTTTTGGAGATGCCTTTATGAAATTCTTGTATTAAGTAGAGCTTAGAAAAAATCTTATATTTTTATAAAGTGTTAATAGTATTAGAAAAAGACGAAAAAGATTATTTCTAAACAATTAATGAATACTATTTTTATAAAAAAAACTTAGAGTGATGAATAAACAAATAGCCATTATTGGAGCAGGAGTAAGTGGTCTTATTGCAGCGTTACAATTAGAAACTTATGGTTACAAGCCTATTATTTTTGAGACAGACAATAGAGTAGGAGGTAGAGTGCAATCGGATGTTATAGATGGCTATATTTTAGATAGAGGCTTTCAAGTATTATTAAATGCTTATCCTTTAGCTAAAAAATATTTAGATTATGAAAAACTTAATTTAAAAGCATTTGCACCTGGATCTTATATTTTTGGAAGAGATAAATTATTAACAGTAGGCGATCCAATAAGAGATTTTTCTTTTTTATGGAGTACGTTATTTTCTAAAATAGGGAGTTTTTCAGATAAACTAAAAGTATATAGACTTACTAAAGAATTAAGAGAGAAACCTATTGAAGTTATTTTTAAAGAAAAAGAAATCTCGACTATAGATTATTTAAAAAATTACGGTTTTTCTCTTAGAATTATAGATACATTTTTTGAACCTTTTTTTGCAGGGATTTTTTTGGAAACAGATCTAAATACTTCTTCTAGGATGTTTGAATTTGTTTTTAAAATGTTTAGTAGTGGAGAAGCTGCAATTCCTGCAAAAGGAATGCAAGAAATTCCTAATCAGTTAGCTTCTAAACTAACAAGAACAGAATTTTATTTTGGCAAAAAAGTAAAAACAATTTATAATAATGAAATAATTTTTGAAGACGATTCTAAATTTGTATTTGAATATTGTGTTGTAGCAACCGAAGCATCAGATATTATTTCGAATTTAAAAGGATCTAGAGTTTCGTGGAAAAGTGCTTATAATTTGTATTTTGAAGTTGCTCAAAAAGATGCTTTTAAAAAACCCATAATAGGTTTATTAGCAAATTGTCCCAACGCTTTAATTAATTCTGTTTGTTTCCCATATACAGAAAATACTAAGAATAAATTATTATCTGTAAGTGTAGTAAAAGCGACTCCATTACAGGAAGATGAATTAGTTCAAATAGTAAAAGACGAATTAAATAATTTTTTTAATATTAAGCCTTTAAAATACTTAAAAACATATTATATTAAAAAATCGTTACCTAACTTATCAAATATTCAATATAAAATACACCCTTCAGAAACACAACTTACAGAATCCATATTTTTAGCAGGAGATACGCTATTAAATGGTTCGTTAAATGCAGCAATGTTTGCTGGAGAATTAGCAGCGCAGGCGGTACACGAGAAAATAACAGGAACTATTTTGAATTAATAAAAAAGAGGTCATATAATTAATCAATTTTTTTACGAATTAGTAGTCCTCTATTTTTATTAACTTTTAAAGTATATGATTGTTTTAAATACTTAAAACTTTTTTTAGGAAGTTGTTTTTCCATTTCCTCCATAAAGTTTTTAGGAACAGAAGTATTATTAAAATTTGAATTAAAAATATTGGCATCTTTAAAATTAATATGGAATAAACTACTATTATTAAAAGTACTGTTCTCTAAGTTAGCATTAGTAAAATTAACATTGGAAATGGTACCATTTGCAAAGTTTGCATTAAATAAATTTGCATTGGTAAAAACGCAATTAAGAATATCGCAATATTCAAAAGAAGTGTTTTTTAAAGAACCATTTCTAAATGTTGCCTTTTCTCCTTTTATAATTACATTCCCTTTTTTATCAAAAATATCTTTATCTCCTTTTATGGTTGATTTAGTGAAAATGGAACCTTCTAAATTAGCATTATCTAAATGAATTTTCTTAATATACAGTTGAGACATTGTAGCATTTTTTAATTCGGCAGAATCAAAATTAATAGCACTTAATAAACTTAAGGACTCTACATTATCTATAATGCGGTCTAAATTTATGTTATCCTGGTTTTGTAATAAATTATAAAGTAAATAACCACGTTCTGGGCTTAAGGCTTCGGTTGTTAAATTATCATTATCTAAATAATGATATGGCTTTAAAGTTTTACTTATAGCTATTAATCTAGCTTCACTAGCCACTCGCTTAGATCCATTAAGACCTCCATCAATAATTGTTTCTTTAATAATTTGATCCAAAATACCAATCATAAAACTACGTCTTCCAGCTTCTTGTAAAAAAGTTTGTTGTTTTATCCGTTCATTTTGCCCTGTAATTAGTCTATTCTGACTTTTTAAGTAATATACTTGAAGCAAAATAAGCATTGTAGGAAGTAGAGAAGTAATTAATAAGAAAACTCCAATGCGGGTAATACGAATAAATAGAGCAGTTAACAAATCGGAAACAGTATCCTTAGAAACACTTCTTTTTTCTTGTAGCTCCGTAAATAGATTATTTATAGATTGTTTTAGTTTAATTCCTAAAAATTTGCTGGACAAGTTTTTAGTAAACTCATATCGCTTAGACCATTTTGCCTTTTTTTTTCTTTCGTAGCCATCTAATTTAGCTTTGAGTATTTTATTTTCTTCTTCTAAATCTGGATTAAATTTCATAAAAAGTAAATGAATCTGTTAGTATTTGTGTAATAAAAATAGGAAAATAGAAATGTACTTAAAATAATGTATCTAAATGATCCATAGAAACAACCTCTCCAATAGATAGGTTTTCTAAATAAATATTATGAATTCTAACTCTAACTAATCGTAACGTAGGAAAACCAACAGCCGATGTCATTTTACGTACCTGTCTAAATTTACCTTCGGTTAATGTTATAGAAATCCATGTTACAGGACCATGCCTAGCATCTCTAATTTTTTTAGATCGATTAGGTAAAATAGGTGTAAAAGATAATTGTTTTACGCTACAAGGTTTCGTTAAATATTTTTGTCCGTTAAATCCAATTTCAACACCTAAAGACATCTTGTGTATGGCTTCGTTAGTAATAGATCCGTCTACTAACGCATAATATTCTTTTTCAAATTTAGAGCTATTAATATAGTTGCTTAATTTTCCATCGGTGGTTAATAATAAGAGACCTTCGGATTTTTCATCTAATCTTCCAATGGACATTACATTTTCTTGAAAACTATGTAATTCACCTAGAAGTTTTTTTTTGCCTTTTTTAGGACCATTATTAATAAACTGACTTAGATACCCATAAGGTTTATATATTTTGAAATGTTGATTCGCCATTATATCTAAAGTAAATTAAACTATGTTAATATAAAAGGATAAAGATTATTATTTTAAAGAACTAAAATAATAGTAAAAGAGCTAGTCCTCTATTATTAATGGCTGTAAAGAAACATTGTATTTCTTTAAAAAAGAATGACTTTTAAAAATAATAATTTAGCAGTTTTTTATAAGAAAGCGTATTATTTTTAGATAAGACTTCTGCATTTTTTAAATAGATAAATCAATAAACTTTTAGGGAAAATTAGATGCTGTAATAACAATAGGAACTCTATAATTTCGTTTATAGAGCTGTTTACTTAGGTACTTAGTTTAATTTGGTCAAAGTCAATATTTATATGGTCAGTCATCCTATTAATTAGGTTATCAAATATAGTTTGCTTGTGTATAGAACGATTTATACGATAACTATACTCATCTAA
>CALLUJ010000113.1 GCA_938011245.1 uncultured Aquimarina sp.
GTAGATAATCGTTGTGCTTTAAAGTAATCGATACATGATTTTTCATCTGGAAATTGTTTGTGGAAATCAGATAAAGTCATATAGAATTTTTAATCTAATTTAAGACTTAAAAATAGAAAAGACCAAAAACGGATAGTCATAAAAACTTTTTCTCTAAATCTAAGATAGATTCGCTAACAATTCCATTTATAATTTCGAGCTTATGAGTATAATCTACTTGCTTTTTTAAAAACGTATTAAAACTATCATGAAATAAGGAAATCCTATTTAACTTGATATCAAATAAATATGGATGCTCTTTTATAAAATCTTCTATATAATATTTTTCATCACCTACAAAAAGTTCTATTTCAGATTCCATTATATAAGAACTTACACATAAAAATAGAGACAAACTGTGCTTTCCTTTTTCGTTCGAAATAATATCTTGGTAATACGAGTTTACATCTTCAACTTGTTCAATTTTTGGAATTGTATTGTGTAACTTATAGTGTTCAGCTAAATATTTAACTATAATTGGATATCCTTTAGAAATATCATGAATATTACTTATTACAGAGTGTTCTGAAAAAAGAAATAGATCTTTTAATATTTTAGTCGTTTGCTGGCTATTCCAATTTTCTAGTATATGTTTTTTCCAACTAATTTCTTTAACTAATGGCCTTGACAAAACAATAACTTTGCAATAGTCTTTAGCTTCATTAATAAAGTCAATAAATTTATTTAATTCTTTATTATTATAATTCTCTATATGGTCTAAACCATCAATAATAAAAGTTTTCCCTTCTCTTTTTAACTTTTTAAATAATTCAATTAGTTTCCTATTCTTTGTGTCATGAAATAGCTTTGTATTTAAGTCTACAATAAATTTTTTAAATTTTAATCTTTCTTGATAATCTCTATCTTGATTGCCAATCCAAAAGCGATATAAGATATTATTTTCGTATTCTTTTACTAGCGTATTTACAAAATGGCTTTTCCCAATACCTGGTTTTCCTTCTATAAATAGTATATTATCAAATTTGAGAAGTTGATGACTAATCAATACTGATTTCTCTTGTAATTCGGTTATGAAAATTTTGAGTTGTGGTAATGATTCTCTTGGGATATTCCATATTCTTTTATCTAAAATAGAATTAAAGAAAGAATCTATCTCATTCCTTCTTGATAAGTTGTCTTTATATAATTGATTTATTTTATTATCAATTTGAACTCTTGAGAGCGAAACAATAGATACATTATCGCTTAATTTATAGCTTAAAAAATTTAAGACGTTCTCATTAGGTGTAATTGATATATTATTAAAAAATAAAATATTATGCTTTGTAGATAATCTATGTAATTTACCTTTAATAAAAATTATTCCTTCTTCTAACTTTAAATCTTCAATAGATACACTGTCAAAATCTTTTATTTGAAAATGAAAAATATCAGATTTTGTTGTAATAATTAAGTCATCAAAATTATCATCTGTTTTAACTTCTATTTCAATATTAGATATAGAGCGTTCTGTATCCATTATAGATAATAATAAGAATGTTACTTGTTTTTGATAGGAATAGCCGGTTAGTGCGTTTCTCATTTAGCTTTATTAAATGATTATAGATGTTTTTATTTATTCTTTAAAATCAGAATTTTCAATCATTACTTTTAAATTATTCCCTTCCTCTGTTATCCAATGATTTTTAATAATTAGTTCTTTGATTTTGACTCTATGTCTTTCCGAATATAATCTAGCCTCTAAACCAGATAATAATTCAGGTTGTTCTGGGTCTAACCAATGACTTTTGTGTTCGGTTATATCTATACTTCGAGAAATACCATCAGGATGTAATAGTTTTAAATCTGGGATTCGTTCTTTAGCCAGTTGGTAAATTTCTAATCCATCTTTATCCCAATCGGCTGAATAATAAATGGGCAAACCTCTTCGTATTTCAGAGGTATATTCTAGTTTAGGAACGTTTCTACCTCCTGCATACCACAATTCATAATTGTTCTCTCTAGGAAGTTTATCTCTATTTAAAAAATTACCATTCTCACAAAGTATAATTAATTTGGGCTTATAGCATTGTAATACATATAGGTATTGTTGACTTTTATTGTCTACTAATTCTACATCAAGTACTTTTTTTATAGCATCTACTAAAGATGAGTGCTTGTCTAAATACTTTTCATTTTTAAAAAACATTAAAGAGAATCCTTTTACACTTTCTTGTGCTTCAATTAGGTCTTCCCTAAGTTTTGTCAGTTTTCCATTTTTTAAACCCTCGTCAAATGAGATTAAAAGGTCTATTGCTTTTTTGCTAAATTTTAATTGTGGTTTTAAGAAACCTTGAGTTTCAAGGAATTCTTTATATTTATTAAATTCGGCTAGATATTTAGTTTTATAAACAAGAAAAAAAGCATCATTTGCTACATATTTTTTTCGCTCTTTTCTAATTTCACCTGCTTGTTCGTGCATTTTAAAAACAGGACTTTTATTTATCGTTTGATTAAATTTCACTTCTTTATCACTATAAAGCTTATGTAATGCTTTAATTTCTACCCAATTCATATTAGTTTTTATTTCGTTCTAAATATGCTAGTAATTGTTCGTTGCTGTAATTTGTTTTGAAACTACTATTAGGCACTGGATGATTGATGTATTTGTTTGTTTTTCCTTGAATAAGTTGATGTAAATACCAACCATCATCTGAATTTGAGCCAAAAGGTTTGGGAGTCATCGTTATAATTTGATATCCAAATTGTTCCGCCAATTCTGGAAATGTGTTAAAATTTGAGGGATCTAGACTGGCAACTTCTTCAAGTATTAAAAAACGCAATCCATCTCTTTTTTCTTTAGATGTAATAGATAATCTTCCTATACCTAACAGTACACGTGCCGTATAGCTTTCGCCTGTACTACCTGGAGATTCGTTCCCGTCTTCATCTTTAAATTCTGTTTTAAGTGTAAAATAGGTTTTAGGATCTAATAAATCTGAAAAAGAAATGCCTTTTCTATAGCCTGAAACATTCTTAAAAAAATCTTCTGCAAATTGTTCTACAGATTCAGATTCGAATAATTCGCCTGTTTCCCCTGCGGTTTGGGCATTAGACTGTAAATCATTAATCCATTGGATAGAGAAATTTGTATTAAAGTCAAAACGTATTTGAAAATAGTATTTTTCGCTGATTAATTTATTTTTAAAAAACAGATTTAGTCTTGTAATAACACTTTTATAGTTCTCAAATTCATCTTGCGTTTTCTGAAATATTTTAAGCATTATTTCTCTTAATGTTGAAGACATTTTTCGCTTTTCTTCATTTGCGCTATTTAAAGCTTGTTCTATATTTTTAGTTTCAACAATGGTATTACCTAAAAGTTTTCTTTCTAATTGTTTAAAATGAAATGTTTTATTTTCTATTTGTTCTTTTATTTCAATTTCATCATTTGTAGCTGGAAAATCTTTAAGAACATCTTCGTACCGTAATTGATATAAACTTTTTTTGTACGAACAATCACTTTTAACCTCTTGACTATTTATTAAGGCTACTTCTTTTTTATTATAGCTAGAAAGTAATGTTGGATATATTTTCTCCTTTTCTTTTTTGAATTTATCAATTTCATTTTTAAGATTTTCTTTGTCTTTACTAATTTTATCTGCATCAAAATTAAGTTCCAATAGTAACCCTTCATTTAATTTCACCTCTCCTTCAACATCTTTAAGGGATTTTATAGCGTTGGTATATACAGTCATTAAGTCATCTTGTTTAGCTGAAAATAGTTTAATAGTTTCTACTATTTTATCGTTTGAAAATTCAACAGATATTTTAGATTTTAGAATATTTAAATTTGCTTTTAATGCTTTTAGCTCTATATTTAAATTTGCTTTAAAAACTGAAAGGTTTTTTACTAATGAAACAGCAATTTTATAATCATCTACCTTTCTTTTGTCTGGGATTCCTTTATCCCATGTAAAATTAATATTTGGTAAGTGTCTCAGTATATTATCTATTTCTAGATTTTCTATCTCATTAATTCTATTTTTTAATATTTTTAGCACCTTACTTATTTCTTGCTCTTTCTCATTAAAAGCATTTTTCAGGTTATTGATATCCTTAAAAATTTGTTTTTCTTTACTATAACTTGTAAAATAATTTAGACTTCCTACTTTAACCCAATATCCTCTATTTTCTTTGTCTTCTATAATATTAGATTCGTCTAATAAATCTAAACTATCTGTATATACTAGATTGCTTGTAACATTTGCTGGTTTTTGCCATTTCACCTTAAAAAACAACTGTAATAAAATTGTTTCTTGAGCTTTACTTAATCCCTTTTTCTTTTTAACTATTTGAGAAGCTAATGTTCCTTCACTTTTATAGTTTATAAGCTGAAGCATTTGTTCTAACTTACTTTGCTCTAATTTTAGATTTACTTTTAATCTATCTAACTCTTTAGATTGTTTTTTATATTGTTTCTCAACACCTTCAATAGAACCATATTTTATCAAAATGGATTTTAACGTTTCAATTGTTACTATAATACTGTCTATTGATTGATTTTTAAAATCAAAGAACGTATTAGTTTCTTTAGATACATCAGGTAATTGGCAAGCTTCAAGTCTATCTATTTCAGTTTTCTTTTTTGCGTATGTGCTGTATTGGTCTTTATAATTGCTTAATTCTTGAAGTGATTTTGAATAATTTTTACTCTTATCTTTTGCTTTTTTTTCTTCATTTTTAAGCTTCGGTAGTTTAACTTTTAAGGTAGTTATTTTCTTTTGTAAAGAGTCGTGTTTCTCTGCATCCGTATTCCATCGGATTGTTTCTTCCTGATATTCTTTTTCTTTAACGTAGTATTCTCTTTTAAAAGCTAATTTTTCAGCTTTTATGTATGCTTCCTCTTTTTGTTTTAAATCTTCAAGAAATAAACGTTTCTTTTTTAAATCATCTGTCAATTTTTTTAATTTACTATGTCTCAATACTAAATCATCAAGTCTTTTCTTATTTCGCTTATACTCAGTTTCAATTTCTCCTTTTTTATCATCAAAGAGAAAACTTTTAAGACTATAGTCTTTATCTGTATTTAATGTATTTGCCTTAGAAAAAGCTTGCAATACTTTTGCGAAAGCTGTTAAATGATTGTCTCTACTTAAATTAAGAGGTAATATGTTTTTATCGAATAAAAACTGATACAGTTCTTTTTTTTCTGTTTTGGTAGAAAAATAACTTAAAAATAGTTCTTTAGAGTCTCGTAGGTGACTTACTAAGTCTGTAATCTTCGGTATCTCAGTTTTATCATTTTTAGTGATTAAAAAATCTTTATGATAAAGTAATTTTTCTTCTGGAATAAGATGTCTTGTTAATTTCTTTCTTTCCGTTAAACTTTTTCTTTGTTCTATTTCTTGGCTGTAATAGTTATTTAAAACTCTAAACATTTTTATAGGACTAGAACTCGTATTTGGTATGTTTACTCCTATAGTAATGTATTGTTTTGGTTCTACTTCTATATTTATAAAAAAATAGGCATCATTTGTTTTATAAGGTATTGTGAAAATTTGACGATCTAGCTTTTTAACACTTTCTGTTCCAAAGGTTATTTTTTTACTATCCGCAATAAAAAGGATTTGTAACAGATCTGCAATTAATGATTTTCCAATTCCGTTATCTCCTGTAAAATCTGTTCTTGTGTGATGTAATAGGTAGTCTTGATTATAATGTTTCACAACGCCTACAGTAGATAGTGAGTGCATTAATGGTAGTTTACTCATCATCTTCTAGTTTTAAATTTTTCAAGAACTCTTCGAGGTTTGATATTTCGTATTCATATAGTAATTGAAAACGATGAATGGAATGTTTTAAAACAAAATTGAAATCATTTTCATTTAAGGTTGTTACTTTTTCCACCCACCCCAATTGTTCGAAATCGGTAATTACATTTTTAATATTACTCCTTAGTCTAGACCATTCCTTAGTCGAAAAATGTTTTTTAGTATCAGTTTTAAAAAATGCTTTTCGATACAAATGTCCAAATTCACTTTGTTCAATTTTTTCTCTTATTTCAGAAAACGATATTACTTTGTGTTTTTCAAATTGTCGCTCATAATACATATTAAGCAAAGTTATGGCTGTAATTGTTTGAGTTGGTGTTAGCTCTTTATGCCTTGTGCTAGGTGATAAAACTCCTTTAGATTCTAAGAAAAAATCAAGAAAATAGTAATCTTTATTTTCAAATGTTTTCTTGTCTAGTTTAAGTTTGTACAAAAAAAAGTAATAGTCTTTTAACTCTTTAAAATAGTTTTCTAATAATGAGAAAAAATAGTAATTACTCTCATCAATATGAGCCCCTTTTAAAAGTTCTATATTCAAATTCGCAAAGTGTTTTTGAACTTCACTATGATTTAAAAACTTAAAAGAATCATTACTTTCTATATCGCTTGAATATTTATTTTCCATATTAATATTTCATTATTTAAAACATCATCTGATAATTCTTTTTGAATGTCTACAGAATAATTTTTGTCTGCGCTAGCGAATTGTAAAAGTCCGTGTATTACTTCTAGTGCTATATCAGAATCGTTTGAGTCTTTTAAGATTTCGTAAAAATCATTGGTAACATTTAGTTTTTTTTCAATTCTTAGTTTTCCTTGGTATTCTTGAATTAGTTTGGCAATTCTTTCTTGTTTCAACAGTGCTTTATTAGCATAAGTTAATTGTTCTCTTTCATAATTTTCATCCCTATCGATTAGAGTGATATAATTCTTTTTTTTACTAAATTTCTCTATATATTTTAAATGTATATATTTGAAATCCTCATATACAATTGATTGTAAAGGGAATTTTGCTTTAAACGCGACACAATTCTCTTTATCATATTCAAGTTGTTTAAGGCTAATTTCTAAAAATCTCCTAAGATTTATTTGAAACCTAGATCTTGTTCTAAAATTTTCTTTGTAATAAGCTAATTGTTTATCTGCATAGATGTAACGCTCTACTATTTGTTCTAATTTTCTTTCGACTTGCTCAAAAAAAACAAAGACTTGAGTTTTTATTGCTAAAACTGTTTCGTACTCCGTTTGAAGCCGTTCTATAATTTTCTTTTCCTCTTCCCCTCGTTTATTAGGTCTCTCAAGTTTATTCTCAAATTGATTAACCACTTTTTTTATTTCACTTTTTAAAGAACCACTTAAATGAAAAGTTTCTCTAATTTCATTTTCTCTCGAAGTAATCTCTTTAAAAATAGTTACAAATTTTTCTAAATTTTCAATAGCTAATTCATCATCAATAATTGTTAATTCATTTAATTTTAGAATAGAATTATTAACCAAGTTTTTAAACCCTTCTAAATGATCCTCAATTGTTTTTTTACTACTATTCTTAAAGTGAAACTCAAACCAAGATTCAAATTTTTTGATATTAATTATTTCACTAGCTCTAAATAACCCATAATTCTGGAATGTTTCTCGTAATGGGAAATGAGTATGTTCTTTAAATATTTTTTTACCTAAAAATTCTATGAACCTGTTAGCGTGTGGAGTTAAAATATATTTGTATTTATCGTCTGGAGGATTTTCTATATAAGCATTAAGTAACTTCTGTGTAACATTTTCTATTCTATGATTTTTTTCTGAAAAAAAATTATTAGCACTATTAATGGCTCTTTCTAAATCTGCTTCTGTAAATGTATTTTCTATATACTCAAGTTCTACCCATTTATAGAGTATATAGATAGTTAATCCTTCTATTTTAGATGGGACAAATTTATCGTAGAAGTAGTTTATATCTTGTAATTGAGCTTCTATAGATTTTGATTTAATTCTCTAATTATTAAATAATAACACGTATAATAAAAAAGATTACAGGTTATATTTTTTTGATAAAGCTAAAATAACTTTAGTTTTATTAATATAATTACGGTAAATCACAATTATATTATATGGGTGTTTCATTAGGTTAGAATAAGAAACCTTTAAATCTATAAAAAAGAATGAACTTAATTGAATCAAAAAGATAATTTATTTTAAAAAAATCTTTTAGCTTAGTTGCAAGAATGAATAACAAATGATTATGAAATAATTTTATTCAATTCTGTAAACAAATATTATACTTTAATCATAAAATCCTATTTTTGTTTTCATGGATATTGATTTAACCGAAGCCGAAAAAATAAAAATTCTAAACTCAGACGACATTTACGGAATCATGCGAAAGATTTTACTCCGTGAAGGTAAAATAGACCAAAACCGAGAACACTTTTGGGTTATTGGATTAGAAACTAATAACCGTATTCTATTCATTGAATTAATCAGCTTAGGGACAATAAACAAAACACTTGCCGAACCAATGGAAGTATTTAGTTTAGCATTACAAAAACGAGCCGTAAAAATCATTCTGTGCCATAATCACCCTAGTGGAGAACTGAAACCATCCGAAGGAGATAAAAATATTACAGACCGATTAATACAAGTAGGTATTATTGTTGACACACCTGTATCTGACCATCTAATTATTACTCCTAAAAGTTATTTAAGTTTTAAAAACATAGGTTTATTAGAAGAACTTGAAAAAAGCACAAAATATGTTCCTCAATATGTGCTAGAAGAGCGAATTAAAAAAGAGGCTTCAACTATTGCTAAGAGTAAAGAAAAAACAGAAATAGCAAAGCAACTTAAAAGAAAGGGGATTGATAATGAAACGATAGCTTTCTCTACTGGATTAACTGTTCAAGAAATTGAAAAATTAAGAGTTAAAAAGCTTTAATATCACCTCCGCTTTACACCTCTTTTCTTTTTATGTTTTTTCTTTACTGTATCATTATCCTTTTCTTCAGGAATATCTGTTGGTAACAAACTACCCAAAGTTTCTATAATATTTGCATTAGAAAAGCTTTGCTCTTTTATTTTTAATTCGTTTTCTATATATTCTGTAAAATGTTCCGCGTAATTTTGTTTAACAGAAGTTGAGATTGATGGTTCTGCTTCGTTCCACAAATGGTTAAATACATTTGCAGATACATCTTTACCCAAACGAGAACCATTAAATACCGTTTTAGAAGTGTGGTCTATAAAACTAATACCGTAAATTCTACCTTGCTTATTTTCTCTAACAAAGGTTGATATTTTATTATTCTGCAAATACTTTTTAAAATCTTCTTGGTTCTGATACTTTTGCATTGTACCTCGAACCAATTCACGAACTCGTTTTTGAGGTTTATGAGTATTAATAAAATCTTTTGCCTTTTTAAACTTTCGATGTAAATCTGCTAAACCAACAGGTTGTGAAAGGCGAGAAGATTTAAAGGGGTTACTTACTTTTTTACCCAAACTATCTGTAGCGAAATACACCAAGCCTCGTTTTTCCTTTCCATGAATAATTCCTCGAACTTCTTGTGATGTTATATTGAAAAAAGATAATAAAGCATTGTATTCGCCAAATGTCTGGTAATTATAATTCTCATTTACAAATGTGAGTACTGAGGCAATTTGTTGTTTCAAATTATCTGTCTTTGCATTTACTTTTTGTATTGGAATATCTTTTTTTTCCTTCTTACCAATTGCTGAGGTAAGTTTAAATTGTTTTTCCAATTTTCGGCACACTTTCATAGAGCGTACTTTTTCAAAACTATCAGAAATACGTTTGCCATACTCATCTACACAAACTGAAACAATATGGATATGTGCACGCTCGGTATCCGTATGTTTAAATACCACATAAGGTTGATCACCATATCCTATTTCTTGCATATAATTTTCAGCCAATGCATTAAAAGTTTCATCTGAAACTACATCTTTCGGATTTGGATTTAAGGAAATATGAAGTATCGGTTTTTCTGTTTTATTATTAGCAATCAAATAAGGTTCAAAAGAACGCTCTAGTAATGGAATGGTAAATTTTCCTGTTATAGATTCCATCATTTTGTGCCAATGAATAATGTTTCCTTGATCTTTTTCAACCTTTTCATAATTGTATAATAACACTCCTTTTAAGTGATTTCCACGTCCTATTTTTGCTATCATTAGTTTCATTTTTTTGAATTATATGAATATTTTTTCATCATTTTAATTCGTTAGTAATACAACTTCCAATTCGTCTTTTTAAAAAATCCTCGACTTTGGAGGGATTTTAAACTCCGTAGGACAAGTTTGTATTGAGAGGCACAAAAGCATTTTTGAGGCACTCATTACACAACTTGCTCTGTTCCGCTGAACAGTTTTCTAATGGATTTTAATATGGTGATGTGGTATCACCACTCCTAAAACTGACCTCTACAAATTAAAAGCGAACAAATGATTTTAACACTATGGTTATCAGCGACAAAAAGAGACACTAAAAGCCATTAAAGACCTCAAAAACAAATCCTTGAAAAAACGAAGTGAAAGCGCTGTTTTTTTGCTGTAACGCCGTATAGCCGTATAGCCAGCTAAACGGTAATACAGTTAGCCATTTAGTTAGCTGTAGAGATGAAAGTGTGTCTAGTCAATTAACTAGCTAAGTATATAGTCAGTTAGTCAATTGTACAATTAGCCATAGGTACAACTGGCTATACAGCAATATTTCTAGCTAAGAGTACGGCTAGTTAATTAACTGGTTGGCTATTTAATCAACTAGTCAATCAAACGCAGGTACGACTGGCTGTACAGAGATATTTCTAGCTGAGAGTACTGCTAGTTAATTGACTGGCTATTTAGCCAACTAATCAATTATACAACTAGCTAGAGGTATGACTAGCTAGCTAGTTAGAGAGTCGTACAGCATTATAAATCTATTAACAGTAAAATTTTAATCAATGAAAACAACACCTTTAAAAATCAGTTTTTCTTCTCAAAAAGGAGGGGTAGGAAAAAGTGCAATTACCGTACTAACCGCAGCCATGTTACATTATAAAATGGGTTATCAAGTCGTTATTTTCGATTGTGATTTTCCACAATTAAGTATCGCTAAACTAAGAGATCGTGAACTAAAAGCAATTATGGAAAATGACCATTTTAAACGAATGGCGCACAACCAATTTTCAAGTTTAAACAAAAAAGCATATCCCATAATTTCTTGTAATGCAGATACCGCTTTACAAGAAGCGAATCAGTTTTTAGCCGATAGTCCTATAGCCTATGATTTTGCTTTTTTTGACTTACCAGGAACAGTAAATTCTACAGGAATATTACAAACTTTATTGGGCATGGATGCCATTTTTTCTCCAATGACGGCAGACAGATTAGTCATGGAAAGTACCCTTTCTTTTTTACAAGTGATCTCCAAGATATTTAAAACGAAATCTGATAAAAAAGGCTTGCACCTATTCTGGAATATGGTAGATGGAAGAGAAAAATCTACACTTTATGAAATGTATGAAAAGGTATTTAAGGAATTGGAATTACACCAAATGCAGCATTATTTTTCAGATAGTAAACGCTTCCGAAAAGAGCTTCCAGAAATTGGAAAAGGGCTTGTATTTCGTTCTACGCTTTTCCCTCCGCATAGTCGCTTGATTACCTCTTCTAGAATAGAAACTTTTATCCATGAATTTTTACACCTACTAAATCGATAATTATGAAAAATACAGAATGGGAACAAGCAAGGGCTTACGTATTAGAATACTATCCTAAAGCGGTTTGCTTTAAGTACAGGAAAAATGCATTTGTTGTTTTTTCAGATCGCGATTTGAAAAATGCAAAACGCTTATCTAAAAAGATACCTAACCACAGATATATAACAAACAAAGGGATGGCTTGGATAGATGCAAAAGAAGAAATAGAAAAAACGAAATAAAATGGAGAAAGATAAAGACCCAATAGACGAAAAGGAATTAATGAAAATGATGGCACATTCATTTTCAAAAGATAGAGAGCTTCCTGAAACAAAAGATCAAGACACCAAAGAAAAAAAGGCTCTTAAACCGAAGCAAACTAAAAACCCGAGTGCTGTTTCTAAAAAAGGGGATGTTCCTTATCAGGAGTTGTTTTTACAAAAAAGTCATTTAGTTGCTCGTAATGGTAAATCGATATATATCCGTCCAGAGTTTCACGAACGCTTATTTAGAATTATTAGAGTTATTGAAGAAAACAATATGTCTGTATCTAATTACCTAGATAATATTTTACAACATCATTTTATGGAGTATGAAACGGAAATCAAGAAGCTATTTAAGGATAATTTTAAACCCATTATATAATCATGGAAGCAACTATTCAACTTATTATTTTACTGCTGCTAATCGTTTTATTAGTGGATCGGTTTTGTCCTAAAAAAACAAATTCTAAACCTTTTAAAAAAAGTTTAAAACAGCAAAAAGGAAACTCTATTATGGGAGAAAGTAAGGAAACTTTAAAACAGTCTGAAATTAAAAATGAACCGATTAACTTACCCAAAAAAGAGACAGAAAAGAAGGTGCAGAAAATAATTCCCACCGAAGCTTTAGATGCTGTTTTTGATTCTTCTTCTGAAACTACAGATACTCCCGAATGGGAATCAACGGAGGAAGAGGAAGAATTAAAAACTGATTTTTCAACGAAAACGGATCAAGATTTTAATACTGGAATCAGCTTTGAAGAATTGCAGAAAATAACCACATTACTAAATCAAAAAGAACTTACCGCAGAAACATTGCCTATAGCTATGAAAATCGAAAACACTGAATTATTGGAAATACTAAACAAGCAAATTCCACAAGCGCAACAGCAGGTTTCTGATTTATTAAATGCGCATTTAACTACTCATATTTCCCCGAAAGCAAATGAGGATTGGCGTAATTTTGATATTGGAGATTTTGTGTAGGTACTATAGAAATCTAATCTTATACTTAAGGTATAGTTTCTATTTTTAGATTTAAACCTGCTATCATAACTGGAAAAATTAGTTACTTTTTGTAAGTAAATAATCCTCAAATCAAGCCCACAAGGCATTCAACGGGAAAATTTTATTTTTAGTTTACCCCATCTTCTTATTTTTCCAGCGTATTTGATATATTCATTTCCGAATTCACGCTTTAAAGACTCTTCCTCTAATCTTATTTGTGTATTTATGCTTAAAGTAAAAATGAGATTATAAGTAAGTAAACAAATCAGGAATAACAAGAAATAGTCCAATATTCGCAATCATAACACCTAAAAACATTAGGTTTCTCGAAATTGAAAAAAAACATTTGTTATTAATTTAGTTTCATTCTTTTCGTTAATTCCAATTCTCCAAGAACTTGTCATTTGGCTTTAAGAAATCCAAACTAAAATTAGAGATAGTAGTAAAATAGCCCAACCTGTTTTTTGTAAAGTTGGGCTCGCCAAATACTAAAATGGAAGTGGTTTTATTCTCCGTTACATTTATCACAAATACCTTTTACAACCAAGTTTACATTTTCTGAAACAAAACCGTTTGGTACTTTTATTTCAGGAATTTTATTATCTCTTAAACAAATAGTTTCATTACAATTATTACAATGAAAATGCAAGTGTAAATCAGTCTCAATCTCACAATTACACCCTTGTTCACAAAGTGCATATTTAGTATTACCTGTGCCATCATCTATTTTATGTACAATTGCTTTTTCTTCAAATGTTTTTATAGTTCTATATAATGTTGTTCTATCTGCTTTTTCAAAAACACTTTCTATATCACTTAATGTAACAGCAACTTGTTTTTCGGAAAGAAACTTATAAATCAATAATCGCATTGCCGTTACACGAATATTTTTTGCGTCTAAAAATTGTTCTATTTTTTGCATAATTTTTAATGTTCTTCGTTCCCAAAAGGTTTAATAATAATTCCTATGCTAAAAATAAAACCATCTGTTGGTGCATAAATTTCTGGAAATTCAGGATTTTCGTGTGGAGGCAAAACTAAAGGTGAAAATCTGCTTTGTCGTCTGTCTGTAAAGTTTTCAAAATTTACAAAAGCACTACCAAATTTAAAGTTTTTCATTAACAATAATCCCATTGTTACAAAACCTGTAGTTTCTGTACCGTTGGATAAAAATTGTTTTCCTGTATAAAACGTTTCATAACCAATTCTCCATTTATCAGATTCGTACATTAATACACTTCCTGCATTGTGTTTTGCTGTTAGTGGTTTTTGTGGGTTTCCTGCTAAATAATTAAGCTTTGTATCGATGAAAGCATAATTTAGAAACCATCTAAAATCTTTGTACGTAAATTTTATATTGGTTTCCGCTCCTTTGCTTAAAATTTCATCGGTTGCATTTTCATACGAAAAAAACCCGTTGTCTGTATTATTTAGTAATAAACCGTTGTTAATCGCTGTAACATAAAATAGTTGATTTACTGAAAAACCAATAGTTTCAAATAATCGAGTTTGATAATTGAAATCAAGATTTACTCCATAAGAACGTTCTGCTTTTAATGCATCTTTATCTATTGCGAGTATATTTTCAAAGTTTATAAACTCTCCCTCTTCTGTAAAAATGTCTGGAATTTTGTAACCCAATCCACCTCCAATTCTACTCGAAAATCCGCTATTGTTTTTATACAATAATGAAACTCTCGGAAGTGGAAAAAAACCAAAATCGGTATTATAATCTGCTCGTAAACCAGTTTCTAAAATCCAATTATCCGAAATGTCATAAATATTATTGGTAAACATTCCGTAAGTTATATCATTTTGGTCACGTTGCAACGTAGCATTATCGTTTTCATCAAAATTTGAGGTGTATAGGTTTGCTCCAAAAATCCAATCTGTTTTTGCAGTTTCTCTTTGATAGGTTATTTCTGTAAACGAATTAGTTTGCTTACCATCAAAACTAAAATTTGGAACAGTCAAATTTCTATCGAAAAATGATACACTATTTTTAATATTCAACGAACTAATAGAATCTATTTGAGTTTTGTAAACTGCTTGACTGCTTAATCTTTTTGAAATGTTTTCCTCTGTATATTGATGAATCCCATTTTCGCCACTTTCTATTTTGGTAATATCTCCACCAATTCTATCATCGTATGTTCCGTTTACACCAAACCAAAACGTAGTTTTGTCAGATGGATAATAAAAGAATTTTGGATTAAAAGAAATAGATTTGGTTTTTGGTAAATTACTAAAACCATCTTCTTCTGGGTCGTAAGCTTTTTGATAATGACCTGAACCATAAAGCGAAATACCAAATTTTTCATTCCGTTTGCTGTAAAATACGTTTGCAGTACTTCCCAAAGCTTGTGTTTGCGTTAACATTATGTCTAAAGCAGGTTCTTCGTGTGGTGTTTTTGAAACCATATTTATTAAACCTGCAATTGCTCCACCACCATAAAGCGTAGATGAACTTCCTTTAATAATTTCAAATTGTTGCAAATCTAAAGGTGGAATTTGTAGAATACTCAAACCACTTGAAAAACCTCCATAAAGCGGAAACCCATCTCTTAAAAGTTGTGTGTAACGACCATCAAGACCTTGTATTCTAATGTTTGTACTTCCGCTACTTAAAGATGTTTGTTGCATTTGAATCCCTGTACTTTCTCGAAGTACCATAGAAATATTGGTTGGATTCATAATGGCTTTTTCTCCTAATTCTTCAACTCCAATAAATTCAATTCGTGTTGGAATTTTCTTTACAGTTCTTGTACTTCTTGAAGATTGTAATACAATTTCTTCTAATTCGTTTCCTGCACTTTTTAATTTGAAAATTAAATCCGAATTACTTGGAATTTGAATTGCTGTTTTTAAGGTTTCAAAACCTAAATAAGAAACTATCACAATATGTTCTCCATCAGGAATTTCGTTAAAAGTTGCAATTCCATCAAAATCTGTTACTGCTCCTTTTTCTAAAATTTCAAAATAGACTGTTGCTCCTAATAATGGTTCATTATCAGATTCTGAAATTATTTTTATTTGTATATATGATGTTTGTGCTTTGACAAAAAAGCACATCGAAATTGTGAGCATTACGCTCAATATAAATTTATTCATTGAAAATGTAAAATTGATTGACTAACTTTTTTTGACGTTTACGTCTTTGATTTAGCTAATCAACTGTGGCGGTTGCCAAATATTGGAATGAAAATAAAACCTATAAATTGATTGATAAACAATTGCTATTTCTGTAGAAATTAGGTTATCTAAACCTAAATTGAAAGTTTGAAATGGTTGATAAGTGATTGTCATTCCACAACAATTACAAGCGCAAGTTATAGGACAAGAATCATCACTATCATTTTGATGATTATGTTCAATAGTTATTTCGTCTTTGTGTTGGTCTTCAGCATTATTTCCATCAGAACAAGGTTTGATTGACAAAACAAGCATTATTAATGATAATATAATGGTAATAAATTTCATCAATACAAAGATAAATAAATTTCAATGCAATGGTATTGCAAAGTCAGTTTTGGATTAAGCTTTTGAGCGTTAACAAAAAATAAATGTGCTGTTTGTGCATTACTTTAAACAAGTCCAATTGTAGCTTATGTTTTTTCTAAGACTGTCATAATTGATCAATTTAAAATTGTATATCAACCCCTATTACTTTCTTGACTTTTACAAGTATATCTTCACTATTAATGACTATAATTTCTAACTCAAACAATTCAATTTCTATTTCTTCTTTAAAATACAATTTCAAAAACATACCTCTTCCAAATACTACCTTCAAAAGCCAATTAAAGTCATAAAACCCTCTCCGTAAAAAGGGCTGTATTCTCAAAATACATTCGTGTAAAACAAGCTAAAAGTTAGCTTCAAACTACACACGAATGAAAGAGAAACGCTTCATAAAACAGCACTTTGAATACGGATAATTTTTTACTGAATACCACAATTACCTGAACTCAATCAGGCACTTCTCAGTATTTAATTCACTAAAAAATTATCACAAAATGAAAACTAAAATTTATAAAATAATCTTTAGCGTAGCATCCTTTTTACTATTCACAGTTGGGGCATACGCACAAAATGGTGTAGGCGGAATTAACCGTGCTACACAAATGGTTACTTCTTATTTTGACCCAGCTACTAAACTCATTTATGCCATTGGTGCAGTAGTGGGTTTAATTGGTGGTGTAAAAGTCTATAACAAATTCTCATCAGGAGATCCTGACACTTCTAAAACGGCAGCTTCATGGTTTGGGGCATGTATTTTCTTAATTGTTTCGGCAACCATTTTACGTTCATTTTTCCTATAAGTCATGGCAGATTTTCAAATCAACAAAGGCATAGGAAGAACCGTAGAATTCAAAGGTCTAAAAGCACAATACCTCTTCATTTTTGCAGGTGGTTTATTAGGGCTATTTATTGCCATAGTCATCTTGTATATGATTGGAGTATATCCATACCTGTGTTTAACACTCGGACTTATAAGTGGTGGAATTTTGATCTGGAAAACCTTTGCTCTGAATAACAAATATGGAACACATGGTTTAATGAAAGTTTCGGCTCGTAAAAAGCACCCTCAGTATATCAGTCGTCGCTATACCGTGCTATCGCTTATTAATTTTCAAAATCAAAGCCGATGAGACCCATAGCCAAACGTAGTCTATTTGGGGATAAATTTCCGATTTGGGCAGTAGAACACAATTGTATCATTAGTAAAGATGCAGATATTACCATCGCTTTTAAAGTGACGCTCCCTGAACTTTTTACTATAACTGCAAAGGAGTATGAAGCCATTCATGCTGCTTGGCACAAGGCAATTAAAGTATTGCCCGATTATAGTATTGTACATAAACAGGATTGGTATTTAAAAGAAAATTATGAGCCTGAGCTTCAGAAAGAAGATTTAAGTTTTTTGTCTCGCAGTTTTGAAAAGCATTTTAATGAGCGTCCTTTTTTAGCACATCACTGTTATGTGTATGTTACTAAAACTACCAAAGAGCGAATGCGTCGTCAAAGTAGTTTTTCTACCCTTACTCGTAAGCGTTTAATTCCAAAGGAAATTCAAGATCAAGAAATCCTACTCAAGTTCATGGAATCGGTAGATCAGTTTGAACGGATTATTAATGATTCTGGTTTTGTTGCAATAGAACGTTTAACAGATATAGACATCATCGGTTCTGACACTAAAAAAGGACTTTTAGAAGAGTATTTATCGCTCTCATCTGAGCAAGATAACTTTACCCTTCAAGACATTCATTTAGGCGTAGATGAAGTAAAAGTGGGAGACAAAATTTTGTGTTTACATACCTTGTCTGATACCGAAGATTTACCCAATGAAGTAAGTACCGATAAACGTTTTGAACGATTATCCACCGACAGAAGTGATTGCCGATTGTCTTTTGCTTCGCCAGTAGGACTTTTATTAAACTGCAATCATATTTACAATCAGTACATATTTATTGATAATAGCGATGAAAATTTACGAAAATTTGAAAAGTCTGCTCGTAATATGCATTCGTTAGGCAAGTATAGCCGAAGCAATCAAATTAATAAAGAGTGGATTGAGAATTATTTGAATGAAGCACATTCTAATGGATTAACCTCTGTGCGTTGCCATTGTAATGTATTGGCATGGAGTGATGACCGTTCAGAGCTACGACAAATTAAAAATGAGGTAGGTAGCCAATTGGCATTAATGGAATGCCGTCCGCATCACAATACCGTAGATACCGCTACGCTATATTGGGCAGCAATGGTGGGTAATGCAGGTGACTTTCCTGCCGAAGAAAGCTTTTATACATTTATAGACCCTGCGTTATGCTTTTTTACACAAGAAACCAATTACCGTAATTCATTATCACCTTTTGGAATTAAAATGGTGGATCGGTTGACAGGAAAACCCATCCATTTGGATATTTCCGATTTACCGATGAAAAAAGGAATTATCACCAACCGAAATAAGTTCATTTTAGGACCATCGGGAAGTGGGAAATCTTTTTTTACCAATCATTTAATCCGACAGTATTACGAGCAAGGAACGCATGTACTACTGGTAGATACAGGAAACAGTTATCAAGGGTTATGTGAACTCGTGCGTCAAAAAACAGGTGGCAAAGACGGGGTTTATTTTACCTATACCGAAGAGAATCCAATTGCTTTTAATCCTTTCTACACCGATGATGGGGTGTTTGATATTGAAAAAAGAGAAAGTATTAAAACACTGATTATGACTCTTTGGAAACGAGATGATGAACCTGCTTCACGCTCCGAAGAAGTTGCCTTATCTAATGCCGTGAATTTATTTATCAAAAAGATTCAGAAAGATAGTTCTACAGAAGTGTCTTTCAACGGATTTTATGCCTTTGCTAAAACGGATTACAAAACCATTTTAGAGGAAAAATCGGTACGAGAAAAGGATTTTGATTTAGCAAATTTCTTAAACGTATTAGAACCGTATTACAAAGGTGGTGAATATGATTACTTGCTCAATTCTACAGAAGAATTGGATTTATTGAGCAAACGATTTATCGTCTTTGAAATTGATGCTATTAAAGATCATAAGATTCTATTTCCCATAGTCACCATTATCATCATGGAAGTCTTCATTAACAAAATGCGAAGGTTGACAGGGATTCGCAAACTGATACTGATTGAGGAAGCATGGAAAGCGATTGCCAAGGAAGGTATGGCGGAATACATTAAGTACTTATTTAAAACGGTGCGTAAGTTTTTTGGGGAAGCCATTGTAGTTACCCAAGAAGTAGACGACATTATTCAATCGCCTATTGTTAAGGAGTCCATTATCAATAATTCGGATTGTAAAATACTGTTAGATCAGCGTAAATACATGAACAAGTTCGATGGAATTCAAGAAATGTTAGGACTTACCGAAAAAGAGAAAGCACAAATTTTATCGATCAATCTTAACAATCATCCAAGTCGATTATACAAAGAGGTTTGGATTGGTTTGGGCGGTACGCAATCCGCAGTATATGCCACCGAAGTAAGCTCCGAAGAATACCTGACTTACACTACCGAGGAAACCGAAAAAATGAAGGTTTTAGCACTTGCCAAAGCGCAAGGAGGAAATATAGA
>CALLUJ010000114.1 GCA_938011245.1 uncultured Aquimarina sp.
ATTTGGGTGAAGAAAGTCTTCTTTATTTTTCGTGTCCGTAAATCACAAATACTATCGGCTAAAGTAGGCTGCTGTATTAATTCCATATTTAAAGATAAGGAATTCTGTATTTTTTTGAAAATTCCTTGCAACGGTCTTAATATATTGCTTATTTAAAGAGTGATGATAACGATTCTTTTTTAGAAAAGGTAACTACTTATACCAAATCCGAAGATAATTACAATCGAAAATGGAGGGTTATCTCTGACTGTGCTTTTGTAGGCCCTCCAAGCAGCATTCAATGCCAGGAAGGCAAAGCCATTTTAATTTTTTAAAAAGAAACAACATAAAATAAAAAATTCTAACACCATAATGGTGTTAGAATTTTTTATTTATAAGGCAATCGGTTTTAAGCTAAAATTCCTTTTTCTACTAAATACTCTGCTATCTGTACCGTATTAGTCGCTGCTCCTTTTCTTAGGTTATCCGCCACTATCCACATATTTAATGTGTTTGGATTAGACTCATCTCTACGAATACGACCTACAAAAACCTCATCTTTATCATGCGCAAAAGCAGGCATAGGATATGTATTATTCTCTAAATTATCTTGTACTACAACGCCTGGCATTTCATTAAGCAAATTACGAACTTCTTCAAGATCAAAATCGTTTAGAAACTCTACATTTACAGATTCCGAATGCCCACCAGCAGTTGGAATACGCACAGCCGTAGCTGTAACATTAAAAGAATTATCTCCTAAAATTTTCTTAGGCTCTTTAACCAATTTCATTTCTTCTTTAGTATATCCATTTTCCTGAAATACGTCGCAATGAGGAATCGCATTACGATTAATTGGATACAAATAAGCCATTTCACCTTCTATCCCTTTAGTTTCATTTTCTAATTGCTGAACTGCTTTTACTCCTGTACCGGAAACAGATTGATACGTTGAAACTATTAATCGCTTCATTTTATATTTTTTATGCAAAGGCGCTAGTGCCATTACTAATTGAATAGTAGAACAATTAGGGTTTGCGATAATTTTATCTTCTACTGTTAATACATCTCCATTAATTTCTGGAACTACTAATTTTTTTGTTGGATCCATACGCCAAGCAGAAGAATTATCTACTACAACCGTTCCTACTTCTGCGAACTTTGGAGCCCATTCCAAAGAAGTATCTCCTCCTGCAGAAAACAAAGCTACATTTGGTTTCATCTTCACTGCAGTTTCTAATGTTACACAAGCGTAATCTTTTCCCTTGTAAGAAAGCTTTTTCCCTTCCGATTTTTTTGAAGCTACAGGAATTAACTCTGTTACAGGAAAATTTCTTTCCGCTAATACTTTTAACATTACGGTACCTACCATTCCGGTAGCACCTACTACAGCTACTTTCATTTTATTTTTTTTTAATTATGGCCATTTTGCCATTTACTTATTAATTCAATAATCTCCAAAATAGAGAGCGCAAAAATATTACATTTTTTCAACTTATACCTTATTTAAAAGTTCTTAGTGAAAAAATAACTTTTATATTTTTATACTTACATCATTTATTCTCCAAAAAAGAACATCTTTTTTTTCATCTAAATTTCTAAAAAAAATATTTTTTTTAAATACAATGAAACCCTATTCAAAGAATAATTTATTCAATTTGATAAATAAAAGCAATTAATCCGTAAGGATAAAGTGTAAGGATGTACCAAAAAAAACCTACTTATATCGTATATTTGTACCATCAAATTTATATATAATGATTAAAGTTTCTGACAACGCAAAAAAGAAAGTGATTACGCTTATGGAAGAAGATGGCTTTAGCGCTGTTACCGACTTTGTCCGTGTAGGTGTAAAAAGTGGAGGTTGTTCTGGATTGTCTTATGATTTGAAATTTGACAAACAAAAAGAAGAAGAAGATAAAGTTTTTGAAGACAATGGGGTTCGCATTATAGTAGACAAAAAGAGTTTTTTATATCTTATAGGCACCACATTAGAGTACTCTGGAGGATTAAACGGTACTGGTTTTGTTTTTAATAATCCAAATGCAAGCCGTACCTGTGGTTGTGGAGAAAGTTTCTCTTTATAATTACTATAATTTTTTAAGGATTAACATTAAAAAAAGAGAGTTAAAAATTTAATGAAATTTTTAACTATTAAATATTAAACTGAACGCATGAGTAAGTTTACAGAAGACGATTTAAAGAAAGAACTCGAAACTAAGGAATACGAGTATGGATTTTATACTGATATAGAATCTGATACATTTCCGGTAGGATTGAATGAAGATGTAGTACGAGCAATTTCCGCTAAAAAAAATGAACCTAAATGGATGACAGATTGGCGTGTAGATGCCTTTCGCATTTGGAGTGCCATGGAAGAACCTGAATGGGCTAATGTAAAATACAACAAACCCGATTTCCAAGCAATAAGTTATTATTCGGCTCCTAAGAAAACCGACCCTAATAAAAGTCTTGAGGATGTAGATCCAGAATTACTGGCTACTTTTGAAAAATTAGGTATCTCCTTAGATGAGCAAAAAAAACTTAGTGGAGTTGCTGTAGATGTAGTAGTAGATTCTGTATCTGTTGCCACCACTTTTAAAAAGACACTAAACGAAAAGGGGATTATTTTTTGCTCTATTTCCGAAGCCATTCAAGAACATCCTGAATTAGTAAAAAAATACATCGGTTCCATTGTTCCAAAAACAGATAATTTTTACGCTGCTTTAAATTCGGCTGTATTTACAGATGGTTCTTTTTGTTATATCCCTAAAGGTGTAAAATGCCCTATGGAATTATCAACTTATTTTAGAATTAACCAAGGAGGTACTGGACAATTTGAAAGAACTCTTTTAGTTGCAGACCAAGGTAGCTATGTAAGCTATTTAGAAGGTTGTACTGCTCCAAGTAGGGACGAAAATCAATTACACGCTGCAGTAGTAGAGCTAATAGCTTTGGACGATGCCGAAATTAAATATTCTACCGTTCAAAATTGGTTTCCTGGAGATAAAGAAGGAAAAGGAGGCGTTTTTAATTTTGTAACCAAAAGAGGACTTTGCGAAAACAACGCAAAAATATCTTGGACACAAGTAGAAACAGGATCTGCTGTAACCTGGAAATATCCTTCATGTATTTTGAAAGGAAATAATTCAGTAGGCGAATTCTACTCTATAGCAGTTACCAATAATTATCAGCAAGCAGATACTGGCACTAAAATGATACATTTAGGAAAAAACACAAAAAGTACCATTATATCAAAAGGTATTTCTGCAGGAAAATCCCAAAACTCATATCGTGGATTAGTACAAATTAGCCCAAGAGCTGAAAATGCACGAAATTTTTCTCAATGTGATTCGTTATTAATGGGTAATGAATGTGGTGCACATACATTTCCATACATTGAAGCTAAAAATAAAACTGCTCAAATAGAGCATGAAGCTACCACTAGTAAAATTGGTGAAGATCAAATTTTTTACTGTAATCAAAGAGGTATTGATACTGAAAAAGCCATTGCTCTAATTGTAAATGGATTTAGTAAAGAAGTATTAAATAAATTACCCATGGAGTTTGCCGTAGAAGCACAAAAATTACTAGAGATTAGTTTAGAAGGTTCAGTTGGATAAATTAAAGTACACTTTCATTTAAATTTTATAAATTAACTAATCAATTATTTTAAAACATTTTTATGAAAAATTTACTAATTCTTTTAAGCTTTAGTTTTCTTGTAGTTACCTCTTGTAAAAAAAACACTAATTCAAAAGATGAAAACACCAATAAAATAGATAACCTTGAAACTATTAAAGCAGAGTTTATTAAAATTTCCGATGCTGCTGTTTTAAAAGGAGACTCTTTTATTTATGGTGTTGTTTTAGATGACGCTGCAAAAGAGTTAGCTATAAAAGTTACTCCAATGAAGAAATCGGAATATGATATGGTTCCTGTTGTTATTAAAGGAATTATTAAAGATAATCCCGTTACAGAAGGATGGGAAAAAGTAGTAGAAATTAAGCAAATTTTAAAAGTGCTTCCTGTAGTTCCTGAAACCACAGAAGCAAAAAATACAATAGAGATAAACGCTCCGGAATAATCCTGAATAAAAGTAATAGTTATTTAGGTTTTTCCCGACTAAGAAAAGCAAATGTTAGAGATTAAAGATTTACACGCAAGTATTGAAGACAAAGCCATATTAAAAGGCCTAAACTTAAACGTAAAAGCAGGAGAAGTACACGCTATAATGGGTCCTAATGGTGCTGGAAAAAGCACTCTAGCTTCTGTAGTAGCTGGCAAAGAAGAATACGAGGTTACTTCTGGAAAAATTCTTCTAGATGGAAATGATATCGAGGAACTTTCTGCAGAAGAGCGTGCCCATCAAGGAGTATTTTTATCTTTCCAATACCCTGTAGAAATCCCTGGAGTTTCAGTTACCAACTTTATGAAAACAGCTATTAACGAAACACGTAAAGCCCGTGGACAGGAAGAAATGCCTGCTCGTGATATGCTTAAAAAAATTAAAGAAAAATCGGAATTACTAGAAATTGATAGCAAATTTTTATCTCGTTCCCTAAACGAAGGCTTCTCTGGTGGAGAAAAAAAACGTAACGAAATTTTCCAAATGGCCATGCTAGAACCTAAAGTGGCAATCTTAGATGAGACCGACTCGGGATTGGATATTGATGCATTGCGTATTGTTGCAAATGGAGTAAACAAATTAAAAAGCAAAGACAATGCAGTAATTGTAATTACGCACTATCAACGCCTTCTAGATTATATAGTTCCAGATTTTGTACATGTATTACATAACGGAAAAATTGTAAAGTCTGGCGATAAAAACTTAGCTTTAGAATTAGAAGAAAAAGGATACGACTGGATTAAAGAAGAATTGAAAGCTTAAATTGATTTTTGGTATTGCCTTGGTTTATAACTATTATATAATAAAAAGCAATAACCAAAAACAACAAACTGAAAACCATAAAATATGGAATTAAAAGAAAAATTAGTCTCTTCATTTTTAGCTTTCGAATCTACTGTAGACACTACAAACTCTACTCATGATATTCGTTCTGAAGCTATTAAATTTTTTGAGATTTACGGTTTTCCTACTAAGAAAAACGAGGCTTGGAAATACACATCACTAAACAACATTCTTAAACAAGATTTTATATTATTTCCAAAAAACGAAGTCGCTTTAGAATATAAAGATGTTAAGAAATATTTTATTAACGATTTAGATAGTTATAAAATTGTTTTTATCGACGGCGTATATTCCTCTCATTTATCAAGCACTACTCACGATAAAATTGATGTTTGCCTAATGTCCTCTGCTTTAACTCAAAATAGATTTAAACAAGTAATAGATGTTTATTACAACACTATAGTAAAAGAAGATGGAATGACTGCTCTTAACACTGCTTATGCAAAAGAAGGAGCCTATATTTATATCCCTAAAAACACCATTGCCGACAAACCTATAGAGGTAGTTCATTTTTCTACAGGAAGTAATGGGACATTATTATGTCAACCTCGTAACCTAATTGTAGTAGAAGACAGAAGCCAAGTAACCATTGTAGAGCGTCATCAAAATTTATCTACCGAAAAAGCATTTACCAATTCCGTTACCGAAATATACGCTGGTAAAAATGCTAATATAGATTACTATAAAATCCAAAACGATACCAAGTTATCCAGCCTAGTAGATAATACTTTTGTAGAACAACATGATACTTCCGTAGCTTCAGTACATACTTTTGCTTTTGGAGGAGAAATTACACGTAACAATCTTAACTTTTATCAAAAAGGGCAAGGAATTGACTCTATTTTAAATGGTGTAACCATTTTAGAAGGAAAAACTCATGTAGATCATAACACATTAGTAGAACATCAAGAGCCTAATTGTGAAAGTCATCAAGATTACAAAGGTATTTTTGACGATAAAGCAACTGGGGTTTTTAATGGAAAAATTATTGTAGATCAAATTGCACAAAAAACAAATGCTTTTCAATCAAATAACAACATCTTATTAAGCGATAAAGCAACTGTAAATTCTAAACCTCAATTAGAAATTTTTGCAGACGATGTTAAGTGTTCCCATGGGTGTACCATTGGACAATTAGACGAAAGTGCCTTATTTTATATGCGATCTCGTGGAATTGCAACTAAAGAAGCCAAAGCTTTATTAATGTATGCCTTTGCCAATAACGTGCTAGAATCGGTAAAAATACCGCAATTAAAAAAACGAATTAACAATTTAATTGCAGAAAAATTAGGTGTTAGTATTGGTTTTGATTTATAAAAAAACCTACTTTTAATATATTAAGCCACTTGATTTTTTAAGTGGCTTTTTTAGTTTTATAAATAACAACAAAGACATGGACTACCAAAAGCATTTTTTTGAAATATATGCTACGTTAGAAAGTATTGAAAATACGGGAGAAGTAGCACAATATATCCCAGAATTAAGCAGAATAGATGCTTCTAAATTTGGGGTATCATTAACCACTATAGAAGGTAAAACATTTTCTTTTAAAGATGCGAACGAAAAGTTTTCTATCCAAAGTATTGTTAAGGTATTATCTCTTATCCTTGCTTACAAAGAATTAGGTAAAGAACTTTGGAAAAGAGTAGGAGTAGAGCCTTCTGGAAGTCCTTTTAACTCTCTAGTACAACTAGAATACGAAAAAGGAATTCCTCGCAATCCTTTTATAAATGCAGGGGCAATAGTTATTGCCGACGTACTAGTTAGCATTCTAAAAAAACCAAAAGAAGACTTTTTAAAATTTATTCAAAATATAGCTAGAGATAATAGCATTACCTACTCTAAAAAAATAGCACTGTCAGAAAAACAATCTGCACACCGCAATATGGCTCTAGTTTATTTAATGAAATCTTTTAAAAACATAAAAAATGATATTAATGAAGTAATGGACTTCTATTTTAGTATTTGTTCTATTGAAATGACTTGCGAACAATTAAACAAATCCTTCTTATTTTTAGCCAACAATGGTTCTTGCCCAATTCAACAAAAAGAAATTATTAGAATTAGTCAATCTAAACGTATTAACGCTATTATGCAAACTTGTGGCTTTTATGACGAATCTGGCGATTTTGCTTTTCGAGTTGGGCTCCCTGGAAAAAGTGGCGTTGGAGGAGGCATTGTAGCCGTACATCCTGGAAAATACTGCGTTTCGATATGGAGTCCTAAACTTAATAAAAAAGGAAATTCTTTTTTAGGAACCAAATTTTTAGAAGATTTTACAACTAGAGTAGAGTCTTCCATATTTTAAAGATACCATCATTTCTCATTCACATTAATTTCTAATTAGCATCAATACAAATCTAAAATATTAGTTTACCGAAAACAGCTATTTAGAGCTAAAAACGGGGTTTATCAAGACCGTTGCAAAAGTTAATCAGATATTAGGTTAATTTATTTCAACGTCATTTTTTGATATTTTTAGAACTTATCTTTTCAATTGTAGGCGTTTTTTCATTAAATCGAGGGCTTTTCTACTCTTGATTTCTATTAATTTTTACAATTTAGACGCAATTATCCCTGGACTTCTGTAGAGGTTATAACAAATGGCTTCCATTAAATTCTGAGTATGCATTTTGTCTATCCCTTTATATCTAGCA
>CALLUJ010000115.1 GCA_938011245.1 uncultured Aquimarina sp.
TTTTTGGGGATGGAAAAATTGTTACTTTAAGAAGTATTGAGAGATTAGGTAATTCGGCATTTCATACTATTGAGCAAGAAGAGGATGAAGAAGGTAAATACGATGTTAGGTTTTTTAGATATCTTTTTCTTCACAAACCAAAAGGAAGTCACAAATTAGAAATCATACGTTAAAAGGTATGCGTAGAATCATAAGAATAGTAGTTGTTTTTTGTGTTTTTTGGAATGTTATCGCCTGTGGTCAAGTCAAAAAAAGTAGAAAACAAATGAAAAATAGACCCATAGCTCAATTATATAAAAATGCTAAAAAGTTAGATTACTCTTCTATGCCACAATACTACATAGAAGGCTATCAAAGCGGTTGTTATTATGAGATTTATGTAAATGGTATTATGGTATTTAGTCATTTTGAAAATATAGGTTTAGCTAACCATGCTGTATGTATAAATGATTTAATTTTAAAAAGTGGTTCTCAAAAAGTAACAGTAAAACTGTATCCACTGGGAGAAATTGATGAGGAAAATTATCCTACACTTACCTCTCGTTCACGTTTTGACTTAACCATTTTTAAAAGGGATAAAACCACTCCTTGGGAAGGTTTAGATTATGAGGTGGTAAAAAAATATTTTGCTCCTACTACCTCAGGCATATCTCATGGGCCTTTTAAACACGAAGGGCTACCATACTTTGAGGAAACTTTTACGTTTAATGCAGAAGTACCTTATGAGTTGGAAGGCTGGAGTAATTCCCAGAACCTAAAGGAAATGGATCAGGAACAACTGGAAAAAGAAATATTAGCTTTTTATGAAAGCTATGCGAATATCATTTATAAACAAGATGAAACAACTTGGGTAGAAATGGTAAAGAAAAGAGAAAAAGAGTACTTTAAATCGGTCTATTATAATGATAAAAAATCTAAGGAATTAGATGCAAGAATAAAAGAATTTTCTATTCCTTTTGATAGTGAGTTTAAAGAGAAATTCCCTTTAGAAAAATATGAGATCCTATTTGGGGGGGGGGGTAAAGTTGTTTTTATGAAGAGCATAGAAAGTTTAGGATATTCTCCATTTTATTTTGGAGCAGAGGAGAATGTTGATGGTGAAAAATTGAAATTTATGACATACACATTATTAACTTTTCATAAACCACAAGGCAGTAATAAATTAGAAATCATACGTTAAGAGGTATGGTAGGTATTGCAAGGATAATAGTCGTCTTTTGTGTTTTTTGGAATGTTATCGCCTGTGGTCAAGTTAAAAAAAGCACAAAACCAATGAAAAATAGACCGATTACTCAATTATATAAAAATGCTAAAAAATCAGATTACCCTTCCATGCCACAATATTATATTGAGGGGTATCAAAGCGGATGTTATTATGAAATTTTAGTTAATGGTATGCTTGTTTTTAAACACTACAAAAACATAGGTTTAGCCAATCATGCTGTTTGTGTTAATGATATGATTTTGAAAAGTGGTCCTCAAAAAGTGACGATAAAATTATATCCCTTGGGAGAAATTGATGGAGAAAATTACCCTACATTAACTTCCCGTTCGCGTTTTGACTTAACCATTTTTAAAAGGGATAAAGCTACTCCTTGGGAGGGTTTAGATTATGAGGTGGTAAAAAAGTATTTTGCCCCCACTAACTCAGGTATTTCTCATGGTCCTTTTAAACATGCTGGCTTACCTTATTTTGAAGAGACCTTTACGTTTAATGCAGAAGTACCGTATGAGTTAGAAGGCTGGTCTAATTCTCAAAACCTAAAGGAAATGGATCAAGAGCAATTAGAAAAAGAAGTGTTGGAGTTTTATAAAAAGTATACGGAAGTTATACATAATCAAGACGAAGCCAAGTGGGTAAAGCTTGTAGCAATACGAGAACGAGAATATTTTGAATCAGTTTTATATCATGATGAGAAATCCAAAGAACTTAAGGAAAGAATAGATCAGTTGTCATTAACATTTGATAGTAAATATAAGAAACGTTTTCCTTTAGATAAATATCAAATAATTTTTGGAGGAGAAGGACGAGTTGTAACATTGAAAAGTATTGAAAAACGAGGTAAATCTCCGTTTTATTTTGGAATAGAAAAGATTATTGATGGACAAAGTCATAAGTATAAGAGACATATATATATATACCTTCACAAACCAATTGGAAGTAATAAATTAGAAATCATACGTTAAAAGGTATGCGTAGAATCGTAAGAATAGTAGTTGTTTTTTGTGTTTTTTGGAATGGTATCGCCTGTGGGCAAAATAAAAAAGATAAAAAAACAATGAAAAATAGACCAATTGCACAATTATATAAAAATATTAAAAAGTTAAAATATACCTCGATGCCTCAATATTATATAGAAGGTTATCAAAGTGGTTGTTTCTATGAAATATATATAAATGATATTTTAGCATTTGAACATTATGAAAATGTTGGTTTAGCCAATCATGCTGTAGTCATCAATGACTTAATTTTAAAAAGCGGTTTACAAAAAGTAACTATTAAGTTATTTCCCTTAGGAAAAATAGGAAATGAGGAATACCCTGTACTTACTTCTAAAGCACGTTTTGACCTCGCAATTTTTAAACGAGATAAAGCGACAGCATGGGAAGGCTTAAATTATGATGTGGTAAAAGAATATTTTGCACCTACAATTTCAGGGGAATCTCATGGAGCTTTCAAAAATGAAGGCTTACCTTATTTTGAAGAAACATTTACCTTTGATGCCGAGGTGCCTTATGAGATAGAAGGGTGGAATGATTCACAAAATCTTAAAGAAATCGACCAGGAAGTATTGGAAAAAGAAATATTAAACTTTTATAAAGAATATACAGATGTCATTTATAATCAAGACGAAGAAAAATGGGTTAAAATGAACCAAAAAAAAGAGTTAAACTATCTTAAATCAGTTTATTATAACGACGTAAAATCAGATGAATTTGAAGCTCGTATCGAGAGTTTTAAAGAAATTTTTGATAGTAATTTCACAAAGAAATATCCTTTAGATAAATATGAAATTCTATTTAGTAATGAAGGGAGAATAGTAACATTAAAAAGTATAGAAAACAAAGGAAAATCAGCCTTTTCGTATGGAATAAAAGTAAATATCGATGGCGAATTACTTGAAGTGGAAGACTCAGAATATATCTACCTTCACAAACCTAAAGGAAGCAATAAGCTAGAAATCATAAGATAAATGAGAATGATTCACCTTAAAAATTTAATGCATATACTAATTTGTTTTTTCTTTTTATCTGCCTGTGGACAGACTAAAAAAAGAAAAAAAACGATGAAAAATAGACCAATTACTCAACTATATGCTAATGCAGAAAAGTTAAACTACTCATCAATGCCACAATATTATATTGAGGGGTATCAAAGCGGATGTTATTATGAAATTTTAGTTAATGGTATGCTTGTTTTTAAACACTACAAAAACATAGGTCTAGCCAATCATGCTGTTTGTGTTAATGATATGATTTTAAAGAGTGGTCCACAAAAAATAACAGTAAAATTATATCCGTTAGGAGAAATTGATGGAGAAAATTACCCTACACTTACCTCTCGTTCACGTTTTGACTTAACCATTTTTAAAAGAGATAAAGCTACTCCTTGGGAGGGTTTAGATTATGAGGTGGTAAAAAAGTATTTTGCCCCCACTAGCTCAGGTATTTCTCATGGCCCTTTTAAACATGCAGGCTTACCTTATTTTGAAGAAACCATTACGTTTAATGCAGAAGTACCGTATGAGTTAGAAGGCTGGTCTAATTCTCAAGACCTGAAGGAAATGAATCAAGAACAATTGGAGAAAGAAGTACTGGAGTTCTATAAAGGGTATAGTAAAATATTTAAAAATAGGAATGAGGAAGCATGGGTCAATATAGTCTTT
>CALLUJ010000116.1 GCA_938011245.1 uncultured Aquimarina sp.
TATCCCAACTACTAGGGGAATTCCAATTTCCATTAGAAATTGCTCTAGTAACTGAATTTTGACAAAAAGAAGAAGTTGTAATAATTAAGAAAAAAGTAAAAGTTATCCAAAACTTAAAAAGTAATTGTTTTTTCATTTGAGCTGAATTTTATTTATTGTTATTTATTGTTATTTATTTATAACGAAATTTAAACAAATTTATTTTATATGTCTAAATAATAAATATAATTCACATAAAGTTCTTAAAAACAAGAATTCCGTAATCTTTTAACGGTTGTTTTTCCTGTTGATTAGCATAAATACAACCCTATTAGCATCTTTTTTCTGACATTTATTTTATGGAAAGCCATTAGATATAAAACTGAAATAGATATATAATACACTAATTCTTTGAAAGCTATAAAAGCTTTTGATATGACTTTAGAGAATTTTTTATCGAAAGGTTTTTTAAGTTAGTTTGAAATTAGACCAATACAAAGTCACCCTCTTTTTTGAAGTTTAAAAATACAAAGATTCACAAATCATATTATATCCGAAATGGCATTAGTAAATCCTACCAACTAAATTAGACATTCCAAACACCAATTAAAAATAGTAAATCAACAGTTTGAAATTGTTTGTGAAATTTGGATAGAGACTCCTAAAAATGAAACATTAAGAGCATCAGATACTTTAATGACTATTTATGGAGTTAAAAAGAATGATTCAAATAATGGCATAGTAAAATACAATAATTCTTAACACTAGAAATGTCTTTTAAAGTAAAATGGTAGTAAAAAAAACATGACTCTTTGGAGCCATGTCTTAAAAATATACTGCTATTACAATTTAGCCTCTAAAGCTGCTGCTTTAGGGTTTTTAGTTTGCTTGTAAATAGACAACAGAGTGTTACCAATAGACTTATCGTTAGGTTTAGCTTGTAAGTATTTTTCTAAAAAAGGGATTACGGTTTTGTAATTATCTAAACGCTGATTGTTAAGATTGTTTCTTAACTTATTGTCATTAGAAGCATTTATTTGGTTTACGAAATCGGTATCTTTAGCTAATAAAATAGCAGCGATATTTAAGTTTGAACTACTGTGATTTGGGTTTACTTTTAATGCTTTTTTGTAGGCTGTTATTGCTTCAGTATTTTTTTTCTCTTTTGCTAGTCTTACACCTTCATTAAAAAATATACGAACTTTAGAATTTTTTACACCTTTATCTTTAGGATATCTATTAGTTGCTTTTTGATATAAATTTTCAAATTCTTTTTGATTGCCTTCTTCAAGATAAAGAGCGGCTAAGCTTTCTATAATTTCTACTCTTTTCGAAGTAGAGATTTTAGTTACTGGATTTTTGTATTGACCTCTTTTTATTAGTTCGTCTAAATCTGCTTTAGAAGCAATTTTTTGAGATTTACCTGAACTTATACTTGTAGCAAAGTACTCTGGTTGAATACCCGTATATCCCACTTTAAATAATTGTCTGTATTTGTTTATCGCTTGTTTTTTTTGACCTCCTGTATTAAAACTTAAAGCAGAGTTATAAAGAGAAAGAGTATCTTTTTTATTAACCTCGTATAAAGTATAGAAAGCATTGGCACTTGAATTGTAATTTTTAGAAGCAATTGCATTGCTTGCTATAGTCTCTATTTTAGAAGTTAATTTTGCAATTCCTTCTTTTACGTTTTTAGCATATTTATAAGCTTTGATGGAGTCTTGAATTTTCTTTGCGGTGTATATTGTTAAAAGATTTTCTTTTAGCACCTTTAGATTTTTATCTTTATTGTGACTAAAAACCATAGCTTTTAAGAAATAAAAATTAACTAAATTATCTCCTTTTATATTTTCAATTTTCTTTTCGGCTTGTTGAATCCACCAATAAGCTTTTTGAGGTTTTCCAGTCCAGTAAACTTTTTCAGCTTCTTTAATTTCTTTTTTTTGTGCAATAGCTGAAAAAGAAAAAACAACTATTACAGAGAGTAGTATTATTTTAAATTTCATAATAATTTTATTAAGATTGTACTAAAACGTTTTCTTGTAATTACAAATATATTAAAGCAAAAAGTATTCCAATACAAGAGACTACTTTTAAAAAGTAGTCTCTATGGAACTATTTTATTATTACTTTTCTTATAATAAACTTTTATTCGTTAGAAGATTTATCGCCAGTTTTTGGTGTGCTATCTATCTTTTCTTCAGTGCTTTCAGTGTCAATAACACCACCGCCTTCTTCTATTAATTCATCATCGTCATGCATTACTTTTGCAACAGCAGCAATAGAATCGTTTCCTTTAAGATTAATAAGTTTAACACCCTGTGTAGCTCTACCCATTACTCTTAACTCTTCTACGGATAAACGAATAGCAATACCCGATTTATTAATAATCATTAAATCGTCGTTATCTGTTACGTTTTTAATAGCTACTAACTCTCCTGTTTTTTCGGTTACAGAAATAGTTTTAACACCTTTTCCTCCACGGTTAGTAATACGATAATCTTCTAAACTAGATCGTTTTCCATATCCATTTTCTGAAACCACTAAAATATTACTTTCTCTATCGTCTACAGCAACCATTCCAATAACTTCGTCTTTATCGTGTGCTAAAGTGATTCCTCTTACTCCAGAAGCGGTTCTACCCATTGGTCTAGTTTTAGCTTCTTCAAATCGAATTGACTTTCCTGATTTAAGAGCCATCATAATTTGACTTTCACCAGTAGTAAGTTTAGCCTCTAATAATTCATCGTCTTCTTTTATAGTAATAGCATTAATTCCGTTAGTACGCGGTCTAGAATATTGTTCTAAAGAGGTCTTTTTAACTTGGCCTTTTTTAGTAGCCATAACAACATAATGACTATTGATATATGTTTCATCTTTTAAATCTTGCGTACATATAAATGCTTTTACTTTATCATCTTGTTCAATATTGATTAAGTTTTGAATAGCACGACCTTTGCTGGTTTTACTTCCTTCAGGTATTTCGTAAACTCGCATCCAAAAACACTTTCCTTTTTGTGTAAAGAACAACATGTATTGATGGTTAGTACCTACAAATAAATGCTCTAAGAAATCTTCGTTACGAGTTTTACTTCCCTTTTGACCTACACCGCCACGGTTTTGAGTTTTGTATTCAGTCAGAGAAGTACGTTTTATATATCCTGCATGGGAAATAGTAATTACTACTTTCTCATCAGGAATCATATCTTCAATACTTAAATCGCCACCAGCATATTCTATTTGAGAGCGACGAACATCTCCATACTTATCTTTGATAACAGTTAATTCGTCTTTAATAATATTCATTCGACGTTCTTTTTTGTCAAGAATATCTTTAAGATCCTCAATAGTTTTCTTAAGTTCTTCGTATTCAGCACGCAGTTTATCTTGCTCTAAACCGGTTAATTGTCGCAAGCGCATTTCAACAATTGCTTTAGCTTGTATTTCAGTAAGTTTAAAACGTTCAATAAGATTGGTTCTTGCTTCATCGGCATTGTTAGAGCTCCGTATAATGGCTATTACTTCGTCAATATTATCAGAAGCAATAATTAAACCTTCTAAGATGTGTGCTCTTTCTTCCGCTTTGCGTAGTTCATATTTTGTACGGCGTACTACCACCTCGTGTCTATGTTCCACAAAATAGTGAATCATTTCTTTTACATTAAGTAGTTGGGGACGACCATTTACTAAAGCAATATTATTTACACTAAAAGAGGTTTGTAATTGAGTGTATTTATATAAAGTATTTAAAACAATATTAGGAATAGCATCTCGCTTTAATACATAAACAATTCGCATTCCTTTTCTATCGGATTCATCGCGAATAGAAGCAATACCATCTATTTTTTTATCGTTAACAAGGTCGGCTGTTTTTTTAATCATATCGGCCTTATTTACTTGATAAGGGATTTCCGAAACAATAATACATTCACGACCTTTTACTTCTTCAATAATTGCCTTTGCTCGCATAACAATACGTCCTCTACCTGTTTTAAAGGCTTCTCTAACACCATCATAACCATAAATAGTTCCTCCTGTTGGAAAATCGGGGGCTTTGATGTGTTGCATCAACTCATCAATTTCTATATCGTTATTGTTTATATATGCAATAGTCCCATTTACAACTTCAGAAAGATTGTGAGGAGGCATATTGGTTGCCATACCTACTGCAATACCCGAAGCACCATTAACTAATAAGCCTGGAACACGAGTAGGAAGTACCGTAGGTTCTTTTAAAGTGTCGTCAAAGTTTAGGGAGTGATCTACCGTCTCTTTGTCAATATCGGCAAGCATATCTTCGGAAATCTTTTGCATTCTAGCCTCTGTATAACGCATTGCTGCAGGGCTATCTCCATCTACAGATCCAAAGTTACCTTGTCCATCTACTAACATGTATCGCATACTCCAGTCTTGTGCCATACGAACCATGGCATCGTAAACAGAAGTATCTCCATGCGGGTGGTATTTTCCTAAAACTTCTCCCACAATTCTGGCCGATTTTTTATGGGCGCTATTAGCACGTACACCAAGTTCGTACATGCCAAATAAAACCCTCCTATGAACAGGTTTTAGGCCATCTCTTACATCTGGTAATGCTCTGGAAACAATTACGGACATCGAATAATCGATGTACGCAGACTTCATTTCTTCTTCAATATTAATTGGAATGAGCTTTTCTCCGTCTGCCATATATGTAATTTTAATTTTTTATTAAATCTGTCAAGCAAAATATGAAATTATCACTAAATTAACATTGATTTATAATGTTAATAACATCAATTTATCAACAAAATAACAGAGGTTAATAGTTAATAAGTATTAGGTTGAAAATTTTGATAAACCTGACAAATTAACTCCATTTATAAAAACAAAACTTAAAGGGTATGGATTTTGATGTTTTAACAAAAAAAAGAATTACTTTTAAAGTATAAGGAACGAACCTATGGACGATAATTTTTCACCAAGAGTAAAAGATGTGATAGCGTTTAGTAAAGAGGAAGCTTTACGCTTGGGGCATGATTTTATAGGAACAGAACATTTAATGTTGGGGCTTCTTCGCGATGGCGAAGGCAAAGCAATAGATATATTATTTGCACTAGATGTGGATTTGGCACATTTGCGTAAAAAAGTAGAAATTCTAAGCCCAGCGAATTCTAATATAGCAATTGCTTCTAACGAAAAGAAGAATTTGCACTTAACAAGACAAGCAGAACGTGCTTTGAAGACTACCTTTTTAGAAGCAAAATTGTTTCATAGTAGCTCTATCAATACAGCACATTTGTTATTGTGTATTTTAAGAAACGATAATGACCCTACTACTAAACTTTTGAATAGATTGAAAGTGGATTACGATAGTGTCAAAGAACAATTTAAAGGTATGATAGTTAATGATGACGAAAAATTTGACCTGCCTACTTCGGAATCTTTTTCAAGTGAAGGAGAAAGCATAGGAGGAGATTCGGAAAAGGAATCCTTTGGAGGGACTCCTACTGGAGCTTCGGGAGGCAAGTCAACAAAAAAATCTAAAACACCTGTTTTAGATAATTTTGGAAGGGATCTCACAGTAATGGCAGAAGAGGGAAAGTTAGACCCAGTAGTAGGTCGTATAAAAGAGATAGAGCGTGTTTCGCAAATACTAAGTAGGCGTAAAAAAAATAACCCCCTATTAATAGGAGAGCCAGGTGTTGGTAAATCGGCTATAGCAGAAGGATTAGCATTGCGCATTGTACAACGTAAAGTTTCTCGTATTCTTTTTGATAAACGAGTAGTAACTCTGGATTTAGCAAGTTTAGTTGCGGGTACTAAATATAGAGGTCAGTTCGAAGAACGTATGAAGGCTTTGATGAATGAATTAGAAAAAAATGATGATATTATTCTTTTTATTGATGAAATTCATACTATTGTTGGAGCAGGAGGTGCAACGGGCAGTTTAGATGCTTCTAACATGTTTAAACCAGCCTTAGCTCGTGGAGAAATTCAATGTATTGGCGCGACTACTTTGGATGAATATAGAAACTCTATTGAAAAGGATGGAGCCTTAGAGCGCCGTTTTCAAAAAGTAATTGTAGAGCCAACTAATATTGATGAAACTATTGAAATTCTAAATAATATTAAAGGAAAATACGAAGATCATCACAATGTAATCTTTACGCAAGATGCTATTGAAGCCTGTGTAAAGCTAACCAATCGTTACATGACAGATCGTTTTTTACCAGATAAAGCTATTGATGCATTAGACGAAGCAGGCTCCAGAGTACATATTACTAATATTGATGTACCTAAACAAATTTTAGATTTAGAACGCCAATTAGAAGAAGTGCGAGAATCTAAAAATAGTGTAGTTAAAAAACAAAAATACGAAGAGGCGGCAAAATTGCGAGACGATGAAAAGAATATTGAGAAGCAATTAACCATAGCTCAAGAACAATGGGAAGCAGATGCTAAAGCTCACAAAGAAATTGTGGACGAAGAAGCTGTTGCCGATGTAGTTTCTATGATGACAGGAATTCCTGTAAACAGAATTGCACAAAAAGAAATTACAAAATTAGCAGAACTTCCTAATTTAATTACTGGTAAAGTAATTGGGCAAGCCAATGCGGTAGATAAAGTAGTTAAAGCAATTCAAAGAAATCGAGCAGGGTTAAAAGATCCCAATAAACCAATAGGTTCGTTTATCTTTTTAGGACAAACAGGAGTAGGAAAAACTCAATTAGCTAAAGTATTAGCTAAAGAATTATTTGATAGTGAAGAAGCTCTTATTCGTGTAGATATGAGTGAATACATGGAAAAATTTGCAATTTCTAGATTAATAGGAGCACCTCCAGGATATATAGGTTACGAAGAAGGAGGGCAGCTTACAGAAAAAGTACGTCGCAAACCATATTCAGTAGTTTTATTAGACGAAATAGAGAAAGCACATCCAGATGTATTTAATATGCTATTACAGGTATTGGACGATGGGTATTTGACGGATAGTCTTGGACGAAAAATAGATTTTAGAAATACAATTATTATTATGACATCTAATATAGGTGCTCGTAAATTGAAAGACTTTGGGTCAGGAGTTGGATTTGGAACTTCTTCCCAAAAAGCCCAAGCCGATGAAAATGCGAAGAGTATTATAGAAGGAGCCCTTAAAAAAGCCTTTGCTCCAGAATTCTTAAACCGTATTGACGATGTGGTAGTGTTTAATGCGTTAGAACGAGAAGATATTCATAAAATAATTGATATTGAATTAAACAAACTCTTTAAACGTATTAAAGATTTAGGGTATGATTTGAAACTTACAGAAAAAGCCAAAGATTATATTGCCGATAAAGGTTTTGATAAACAATACGGAGCGAGACCTTTAAAAAGGGCAATTCAAAAATATATTGAAGATGCGTTGGCAGAAGAGATAGTGAAATCTAACCTTAATGAAGGTGATGAAATAAAAATGGATTTAGATAAAAAATCTAATGAACTCAAAATTAAAATTTCGACCTCAGAACAAACAGAAAAATAGTTTCCTATTTTAAAATAAAAAACAAAGGTTATCTAATTTAAATTAGATAACCTTTGTTTTTTATTTTAAAATAGGTCAAAGAAAGGAACCAAAAAGGTCTTCTTTTTAACGAGCATAATCTTCCATTTCATTCCAAGATTCTGCCCCACAAATCACTGAAATAATTCCAATGACAAGAATACTAAGACCGTTGCAAGGAATTTTCAAAAAAATACAGAATTCCTTATCTTTAAATATGGAATTAATACAGCAGCCTACTTTAGCCGATAGTATTTGTGATTTACGGACACGAAAAATAAAGAAGACTTTCTTCACCCAAATC
>CALLUJ010000117.1 GCA_938011245.1 uncultured Aquimarina sp.
ATAGACAAAATGCATACTCAGAATTTAATGGAAGCTATTTGTTATAACCTCTACAGAAGTCCAGGGATAATTGCGTCTAAATTGTAAAAATTAATAGAAATCAAGAGCAGAAAAGCCCTCGATTTGATGAAAAAACGCCTACAATTGAAAAGATAAGTTCTAAAAATATCAAAAAATGACGTTGAAATAAATTAACCTAATATCTGATTAACTTTTGCAACGGTCTTGATAAGGCTCTTCTTTTCCAATGATGAAATACATCAACGTCCGAAACCTTGTCGAATCCATCACGTCCAGCTTTTGGAACTAATTCCCAAGTGGAATCACTTTGTCCCCTAAATTTATAGATACTGCTTTTTCGATACTTGGATAATAGTTGATGAACTTCATCAATCGTTTTGATTTTTATTTCTTTCACTTATCGCATTGTTGTTTTTTAGGTTGCTGCTAACGGTCCAGACTATGATTAGTGCGGGAATAAAAAAGCGATTAATTTTCGATTAAACACTTAGCCAAAACTTTTTATTTTGTTTTAATTTTTTCAATTTTAATTCCAAATCAAAAGATTTGGCGGACTCTATAAAAATACACTAACTTTTGGATTAAATACTAAACCCCGTATTAATTATAGCTATTGTTGGCAACTGGCTTTTATTTCGTACGTTTCAATTTTGGCGGATTCTGTCGAGTGTCAAACACATCTGCAATTTTCACAAATCCATTTTCCATATCCACAGAATAAATCAGTTTATAGTTTTTAAATACTAAATATCTATAATTGATTTCTCTACCCTTTAGTAATTCTTCTTCTTGTCCGATTAAAGGTGTTTTTATCAATTTTTGGGTTTCGTTAATAATTCCTTTTAGAAGTTTTTTGGCAATTTTTGAGCTTGCTTTATTTTTGTAGTAATCATAAATTTCGTCAAGTTGAGTTTCAGCAAATTCAGACCATATAATTTTCAAAGTCATTATTCGTACTTGGCTAAAAGTTGAGAACTACTTTTAAATCGATTATTCAGAAAATCAGATTCCGATTTATCAATTCTTTTGTTTAATTCAGCTCGACTCATAGGCTCAAATATTTGCTGGTCTGAACTATTTCTCTCTTTTTTTAATATTTTTTCAAGACGTGAAATAGTTTCTTCACTTTGAAGTTTTAAAAACTCTTGTACAAATTCTATTTTTCGACCTTCTAAATTCATTATTACTCAACTTTTATCAAAGATACAAAATTATCAATTTAATTCTATTTTTCTTTAACTGACGAATTTTATTGCTTGTTGCCAACGGTGTGGTATAAGCTTTGTTGCGTTGGTTAACGCAGTAAATTTACTAAATAATTACTAACCAAGAAAGTCCGAGAGGACTTTCGTAAGTAGGCAAAAAACCAGCAATAAAGTTTATACGGTGTTGGCAACCGTTTTTTATTTTCGGATTACGATATTTAATTTTTTACATAAAAAAACCTCCAAAATATGGAGGTTATATTAATAATTTCAGTTTAAATTCTTTCTACCAACTTAAATCTTGCTTTATCATAATTTGATTGTTTTGACGGTGTAAATATAATTGTTTTATATTATTATAACGAATATTGTGCCATTTTATTACTCATTCCATTTAACAGCCATATTCTCAAAGTTACACCAAATAGTTCTGTTTTCTTGTTGACTATAGTCAATATACGGCTTCATTAATATAAATGTACTAATAAATACTGTCTTAAAAGTGTTTTTTATTATTTTTTCTTCTATGTGTCCATTGGCTATAAGTATTGAAAGTTGCTCAAAATAGTTAATTACAGTAACTATTTTTTGTCTGTCTTTAGGATTCTCTTTAATGTAATCTAAAAATTTTTGCACCTTTTTGTCAGGAAAGTATTTCTCTTTTTCTGCATCAATTTTAGACAAAAACTGCAATGCTTCTGTCATATGAGGTTCATTAAATTTAGATGATACATCGTAAGCATATTGATTTCGCGTTAAAAACAGATTCTCTTGATGAAATTTATATTGAGACTCCAAGCTTAATGCGTGATAAATTAATGCCATTATAGCAACGCTTCCAGCGCAATAAGCCATAATATCTGTGAATGTAAAATTAATATTATACTTGTTCATTAAGTAGAATATTATTACTCCAATAATAGCTATTAAAAGAAGAAAAAGAACTATATATTTTACTTGAAAATTAACTTTTAACTTATTCATTATATGTTTATTTTTTTCGTAAATTAGTGTTTGTTTGTCGAATAAAAACGATAACAAAAATAATAAATAAAATTCACTTAATATTTTACTTATTCATTTTCAGATTCTTTTTTTCAGCTTGTGCCTAACGATTAATGTAAACGTCTGTGCGTGGTGGAGGTCTGCGACCTCTCGTAAAGCACAAGGCATTACATTTTTAGTATTTTTAAATTCAGAGTTAAAATAATAAAATTTGTGATGCCGACCTCACAAATACAAAACTCTCTTTGCTCAAAGCACTAAAAAGCATTGCGTTTAAATGTTGTTGTAACTAGTTTTTTTTTATAAATTAATGATAATCCGTCACAAGCAGAAGGCAAAGTATTTTGAAGTTTATCATCATTCTCCCTAATAAATAATACTTGTTTATTGTTATCAATTAACCCACAATTGAAAAAAATAATTTTTTCTCCATATGTCAAATCAATAAAATATTCGATTTTCGAATTATCAGGATACTGTGGATGTGTTTTTGAGATTTCATATATGCCTTTTACCTCAGGAATAGTTTGATTAAATGAAGATCTAGTAAAGGTCCCATCATTCTCAAAATAATACGAGTGAATCTCTTTACTATCAGGTTTCATCTCCACAAATCCATCGATTGTAAAACCTTTAGTGGCATCTAATCTCCATTCACCAGTAATAATATTATTATCAAACTCTATATTATTTGTCTCATTATCATCATTTTTACAACCGTGTAGAGATAAGAAAAAAGTAATAAGTAAAATAGTTTTAATTTTTAAATACATATGATTTTTATGAATAGATGCTATTATTTAGAATTGGTTGCGTAATTAGTTACAACGGTCTAATGTATGAAACGTAGCGTGTAAAAAGACACTATATTTTCGGATTAACACAGAGCCAAATTTTTATATTTTGTTTTTAATTTTTCTCTTTTAAAAAGCCAAATTAAAAATTTGACGGACTTTCAAAAATACACAAACCTTTTGGTTAAGCACTTATTAGCTATGTTTTATACACCGTGTTGGGTGTAGTTTTTATTATTCAGTTATTCGTTTTTTTAAATCCATTCGTTCATGTAAAATTCTCGTTATTTCGATTGAATTTAATTCTGATTTTCTATAAAATATTACGTGTCGATTAGCTTTTAGTCCGAAAAGATCAGATTTGATTCCGTAATAATTTTTTCCAAGTTCTGGATTATTAGCAATATCTTGACAGATATCTAGAAGCATATCATAATATCTGTCAGCTTGATTTTTAGACCAATTATCGAGTGTGTATTCCCAAATTCCGTTTAAGTCAGCTACAGCCTTATTAGTCAATTCGTATTTAGCCATTCTTTCTGCGTTTGGCTTTTAACTCCTCGAGATTTTTTTTAGGGTCGAAATCGTGAGCAATTCCGCTATCAATTCCTTCTTGAATAGCATTCCTTAACACAATAACTTTACTTTCTTCATTTTCCAATAGTCGAAGTCCAGCTCTGATTACTTCGCTTACGTTTTTGTACCGTCCAGCAGAAACCTGAGTTTGTACAAACTGGTCAAAATAATTTCCGAGCGATATTGATGTATTTTTCATTCCGTTTTAATTTCATTCAAAAATACCAAATTTTGGTAAAATAATCAAATTTGTTGATTTCGCTCAAATTACACCCAACGGTCTTGTGTATGAAACGTAGCGTGTAAAAGGACACTAACTTTTCGGATTGACATAGAGCCGAATTTTTATATTTTGTTTTAATTTTCTCTTTTTAAAAGCCAAATTAAAAATTTGGCGGACTTTCTAAATATACAAAAACCTTACGGTTAAACACTTATTAGCTATGTTTTATACACGTTGTTAGCACAAGTTGTTTTCTATAAGTGTTTTCAATTTAATGAATTCAATTTCATCATCACCTCTAAAATAAACTTTTGTTTCAAGGTCTATTTTCGGACTAAATAGCTTTATTGTTTTTTTGGTATTATTTGGATAATAAAAAATGTTCTTACGTTCATTATCAGCTCTTTTTACATTATAATGTCCTCGGTTTCTTTCGTTAACTGTTGAAAGTACGATATGTGCATTTCTTGTTGTATTGTGTAACTCTATTCCAGAAATTGATAATACATATTCAGAAAATTTGTTTCTGATAAAGTCTATTTTATATTCCTTATCCATTTCTAAAGTACTTGAAAAATCTTTCAGAAGGTCAATTACTGGTTTTCCGTAACTCTTCTTTTCTAATTTTTCTTTACGTTCTTCAATGTAACTTTTAAAGTTAGTCTTTATGAAAGATAGAAATGATTTTATCAAATACGAAGATTGATTATTTATTGGGTCAATTAAACCATCTCTTTCATTGTTAAATATTCTAATAAGTTTATTGAAAATTGAGTTACTATCATTGTCCCAAAATAAATGATACTTTTTATTGTAATCAAGTTTTTTAAAAGAATCACGAGACAGATTTGATGGCGAAGGTGTTAAATAGATTATGTAAATCTCAGGATTTTGTTCGCTCTCAGAATAGTAGTTTTCAAGACCTATAAGCTCGTCTTCTAATTGAGAATCATTTTTGTTAATCGAAGAGTCGGTAATTTTATTTTCTAAGCATATTGAGTAAATCAATTCGTTAGTTTTATTGTCTGTAATTTCTATGATTATATCAATGTCTCTTCTCTTCCTTTTACCTTTTTTTTCAAGGTTTACAGATAATTCAGGTATTATGTTTATTGAATAACCTGAATATTTTGAAAGGTCAGTGATTCTATTACTGAATTTAATTTTCGTTAAAAATTCATCATCTATTTCAATTATGTCATTCAGTATTTCTTGAAGTAGCAGGCTTGATATACCGTGGTCTTCGTTAGGGTCTAATAAATAAGCCAAAAAGGAACTGACGTTTGGTTCATTTATCGAGCCGTCATTTGATGATAAAATTCTAAAAATATTCATTCAGTAATTAGAGTTGGTTTTAATTTGTGCTAACGTCTTCGGCTATGATTTCGTTGCGGAAAAATCCGCAGCATTCTTTCCGCCGTAGCCGAAAGATAGTAAATAAGCGTTGAATTCCGATTAGGAATTCAACGGCAATGAATTATAGCCAATGTTGTAGTGCGTTTTTAATATTCAGTTACTCGACTCCAGTTTTCTCCTTTTTTTATTCTGTGGATTTGAGTGTCCGAAACTCCAAAACGTTTAGCAATCCTGTTGATTCTATTCTTTTCGTTTTTCAGCTGACGTTTGATGATTCTTACTTTTCCCTCGTTTAGTTTTCCAATTTTTTCACCTCTTTTTTCCACGATTTTTTCCCAGTTCGGATTGTTGAACTGATGAAGTTCCTTTTCTCTTTTGGTTGCCCATTTTAGGTTTTCCACTCGATTGTCGGTTTTATCGTAATTCAGATGGATGACATAAATTCCGTCGTTCCGTTCAAGGAAATGTTCAGCCACAAGTTTATGGACATATCTACTTGTCGATTTTCCGTTCTGTTTTTGTTTTAGCGGAAGATTTTAATATCCGTTGATGTATGATTTTTTAACCTCAAATTTGGTTTCTCCTTTACAGTTTAAAATTCGCCCGTAGTTTGATATTTTGAACTGTTCATTTTCGGCAATTCCATCGTCAAATTCCACGTTTTTCCATTCTTCATTCCAATAGTTTCTTATCATCTTCAAGGTTTTTCTCAAATGCACTACAACGGTTAATGTATGGTTCGTTGGTGCGAGCACTAAGATAGCAAAAAGTAAACGCCCATAGTTCAGCCGCGTCAGATTTTCCGATAGGGAAATCCGCAGCAATGAACTCATACATGTTGTTATAAACTGTAGAGACAGGTTTGAGTAAACACAATTAGCCACAATTTTTGCGTCCAGCCGATACGATAAACAACCAGCCGTAATATTTCGCTGTTGATCGGTAATTTACCCGTAAGTTTCTCTCTGCGCAAACAAGCTAAGGCCTGAGCAACGATTAGATAGAGATTGCGAATGTAGCTAAAGCCTTCACAAAGTTCCGCTGCGCAAAATCAGCTTTGAGATCAGTTTGCGAAACGAGTTAAAATCCAATAAAACGAGTGATTTTTATAAAGTCTTTTGGGGATCAGCTTTTTTTTTTGAAAAATATGGGAACTATTGTTTATAACGTTAATTATAAGAAACGTAGGGCAGAGGAAGAGCACTACATTTCGGTTTATAACTAAGCCAAATTTACATATTTTGCTTTTATTTTTCTTTAAATGCCAAATTGGAAATTTAGCGACCTCATAAATAAGCACAGACTTTCAAATTAAGCCTAAACCGCCCTATGTTTTTTATACATTGTTACCAACTGGCTATAATGCAAGTAAATTCTCGATTTCAATTTTAAGTTTTGGTAGATGGATAGTAATAATCCCCCAAATTATTGCATTATCAACACTATCATAAGCATGAATTACCCAATTCCGAGTATCAACTATTTTTCGGGCGTTTTCAATAATAATATTTTGCTCACTTTTAAGAATTCTGTTAGTTGCTTCTCCGATTATTTCTATTTCTCGTTCTACTGCTCTACGAAGTAATTTGTTTTCTTCATATTTCACAAAATTCCTCTCGCCTCCAAGATATTCTTCAATTGAGTCTATCGAGGTTTTTATGTCATATAAGTGTTTTTTAATCTCACGATTCATAAATCAGTTGTTTTGATTCATCTATACTCTCAATGAAATAAGGATTTTTTAAAGACCTTTCTGTTACTAAATCAATTTTTCGTTTAAATAATTCTTTTAATTTATCATGTATTGAAAAGTAATTGTCGGCATACTGTTCAATCGGAATACTCTCATCAAATGATATTAAAAAGTCAATATCGCTTTCTTTGTTAAAAGTATTTGAAACAATAGAACCAAACGCATAAAGTCTCTTAACTCTAAATGAGTTACAAATATTTTTTAATTCACTTATTTTATTTGTTAGTAATGTTTGCATAATTAAAACTTCTAAATGCTAATTTAATTATTTATTATGTCTGTTTTCGATTATTTTTTGGCTTGTTGGTAACGGTCTCGTATAACCGTCAGTTACGGGTAAATACGCGTTAATTTTCGGTTTGGCACTGACGTTAGCAATTCCGAGTGGATTCGGACGTAGTCGAATCCGCCATAATTGCGGTTATACATTGTTGGCAGTAGTTTTTATTTTTAGAATTCGTTCATTATTTATAAGTTCGTATTCATAATTATTCAGATGTTCTTTATAGAAATCGTGAAATGACTGTTTAAATTTGTTCATTCCGTATGTCGCAAGTGGTGGTAAATCATCTGGCCAAATCAAAGTGGTTTTGTATAAGTCTAAATGACTTACTATCCAAGTTAATTCATTAAGTTCTGAATATTTACTCAAAGCTTGCAGATATTTGTCCATACTAATAACTTTCAATCCATTTAAATTGTTTCTCGATATTTGAAGTGGTAAATGCAGAATTTTGCATTTTCCCAATTTCTTGTTTCAAATAATCAACAAGAATTTTTTTGCTACTATCATTTTTCTCATTCTCAATTATGCTTTTAATCAATTCAGATGATTGGTTTTGGTTTGGATTTTTTTCGGTTGCCCATAATAAAGCAAAAATACTATTCTTTTTGTTACTCAATTTAGTCGATTCGCTAAAGTTTGGATTATTCGCTAAATGTTTAAAGCATACTCCTTGATAAAAGTCAATTTGCCAGTTTTTTTGATTTTTTTTAAGAGCTTTTCCAAATTCGGTCAAAGCAGATTTATAGTCTTTTTTATCAATTTTGGTAAGTCCTTTTCCAAATGGTCGTCTCCAATTATTTCTCCACCATATTTGAAAGATGATTATTAAAATGACTCCACCTAAAATGTATTTCATATGCGTTTTGTTTAAATTACTGCCAACGTTAAGTATAAGAAACGTAGGGCAGGTGATAAGCATTTTCGTTTCGGTTTATTACTTAGCTAAATATAAATATTTTGCTTTTATCTTTTTTACTATAAACGCTAAATTTTATATTTAGCGGACTTTGTTAATATACACAGACCTTTCAGGAAACCTAAATCGCCCTATGTTTTTTATACCTTGTTGTAGCTAGTACTTATACGCTTTTTATTTTTTCAATTAGAGGTGTTTACTTAGATACTTGTATTATAATCATTAAATTAGTCTTCTATGGAATTATTTAAAGGAGAAAACATCTTAGACTTCACGGATAAATTTAAGACGGATTTAGATTGTTTAGAATATTTAGCAGATATTA
>CALLUJ010000118.1 GCA_938011245.1 uncultured Aquimarina sp.
AAAAACCCCGATGAATACCTGAACTGTGATTTAAAATATGCTTTATCTGAAAAACCTGCTCCTAAAAACGAAAAACAGCTTGAAGAAAATGTTTATAACCATATGAAGATGCTAACTCTAAATAGTGACAGAGTTGCTAAATATTTTAAGCATAAGGATATAAAATATGCAGCGTAAAAAAATCTGTTTTATTACCGTTGGGTTAATGGAATCTTTTTTGTCTAACAACTAGGTGAAGGTGAGGACCTGCTGACCCTGGATTGTTTGCATTTCTTGACTCACCTGTTTTTCCAATAATAGTACTTTGTGTAATTCTTTTTTGAAACAAGAAAAAAGCACATTCTAAATAGACAGCATTATTATATTTTTTCATAAAAAGAGTTACTCTACAAAAAACATAGTGTAATAAATAATTTTGTTTTTTGTAGAAATTAAATTTTCTAGCCTAAATACATATTTTTTACATTTATAGATTTTAATCTTTGATTTTTAAAATTTAAAATTAAATGAGTAGAATTTTCTATATCTTTTATTAAAATAATTTCTTCGTTAAAATTGATTTTAATATTAAGTTTCTTGATAACGACATTCTCATGCACTCCTAATTTTAAATCATATTTTTCAAGAAGACTACTTGAATAAATGTTTGCTCGCAAAAGAATCTTATTTGTTGAAGTTACATAATACTCTAATGTATCAAGGCTATTCACCACTAAAGTCTCTTTTAAATCCATTTTATTCTTATTATGCCTATTAGGTATTTTCTTTGATATTAAAGTTTGAACACCCTTTGCCTGCTTAAGTTTATCATAAGCTAAGGCTTCTCGAATATCAATTATAAGAATATCGTTTACAATATCTTTTTCTTGTGGCTCTACTTCTTTATTAATTTTTATAGGTATTGTTCTGTTATCCGAAGAATCGTTTTCTATAGAATTATTATCAATTGTTGTTGTCTTTTTACAAGACACAAACAATAAAAGGATATAAATTATATAATTTAATATGCATTTCATACTTTTATTTTTTAAATATATGAATTAATTACATGTATGTCCGAATAGAGGTACTAATTCCATGTTTTCTTTACTCGATGCCTTTATTGCTAAAACTAGACTTAAAGGTCTCATATAAAACAAAAAACCGAGACTTATATAAGCCTCGGTCTCTATAAAATCACTCTAAATCTTACTAGATACTGCCTCCAGGATTTGTTAAAACAATTTTTTCTAAATTATCATGATTATTGAACGGCAATATAACATAGCTATCACCAATATAAAGCCACATCTCTTTATTCCCACTATTCTCTTTTAATTCGAAATCTGTTTTATTAAATAAATTTTTCAACTTTTCAAAAGAATCATCTATTTTAATACTTGAAATTTCAGAAATTTTAAGTGCAATCTTCGCACTTGCAATAGTGAATCCAATATGCTTTTTATCATATAGGCTTATAGAAATAGCATTGTTATAAACGCCCTTTTTCCCATATTCAATAGAATCTTGCTTTGTTTCACAAAACACATATAAGTATTCATGCCCTGTTATCGTAGATTCAAAATTTTCTGTCTCTTTATAAATTTTAGTTAAATGTAGACCAATACCATTAATTATATCAGAATCATTATAATAAACTTCCGATTTTTCATTTGTGGTACTACATGGTCTGATTTGTAACTTATTTACAAAAATCTCTTTATTACAAAATTTATTAATATCAATTAATTTTGATTCAAATTCAGCTTTACTCTCTCCTTTATCTTCTTGTAATTCATTTAAATTTTTTGAATTATTATCTGATTTGGATACTTTTTTCTTGCACCCAATCATTATCAAACTGAGTAAAAAAGTAATTTTAACGAACTTCATAACTAATTGCATGGATTTGTTATCTTACCAAAATTATTAATCTTAGAATTAAAAAACTGTTTAGGGTCAACTTTATTATTTGGACTTTTATTCTTCCAAAATTCAATATGTAAATGTGGTCCTCCACTTCCCTTTGCTTGTATCGCATTTGTAATAAACATGCCTTAATTTTCTATATTTACTCATCTTAAAAAGTTTTAGATGAGCAAAGCTAAATAACGGCTCTGCCTTTAAAACATGACCACCGTCTTAGATGGTGGTTTTATATAATCAAATAAACTGTGCATCCGGGTTTCCTGCTTTTGCACAGGGCTTTAACAGTTCTAAAGCTCTTTTTTGATCTTTAATAACCGTTTTAGAACCATAAATAAACAGGGCGGCTGTTCTTATGTTTTCGGAACAATCTAATGGAGTGTTTTGGGCTTTGGTTATGCATAAAAAGAAGCCAAAAAACTAGCAAAGAGCAATTTAGTCTTAAAGAGTAATTCAGTCATTATTATAGCGTTTAATATAAGGTTTGCATTGAAATATATATAATATTTAGAAATTACTTAAGTAGCAAAAATAAATTTTTATTATTAATTATGCTCATCTCCCTTAAAAACAAAAGCTTATTGCCTTTTCAAAGGCATAAATTGCAAGTGATGTGCCACCATAACGCAGCAAATTATTTTAATTTTTAAGCACTAATAATCAATTATTTAGACACCATTATCTAATAATTTTTTAAATTTCATACAAATATCACTTATAGTTAAATAATCAAATAAGTATATTTCGAAATAATTAATTACTTATATATTTAAATTATGGCATCAGGTTTTTTTGCAATATTAGACGACGTAGCAGTATTATTAGACGATGTTTCGGCAATGACTAAAATTGCCACAAAAAAAACAGCAGGGATTCTGGGTGATGATTTAGCTGTAAATGCCGAAAAAGCCTCTGGATTTGCTTCCAGTCGAGAGCTCCCTGTACTATGGGCTATTTCAAAAGGATCCTTATTAAATAAAATAATTATTTTACCTATTGCATTTCTACTAAGTGCCTACTTCTCAATAGCAATAAGTATTATACTAGTACTAGGAGGATTGTTTTTAGCATACGAAGGAATTGAAAAAATTATTGAATTTTTATTTCACCGCTCTTCGAAGAAACAAGCAAAAACCATAAAAACATTAAGTGAAGAAGAAATTTTAAAATTTGAAAAAGAAAAAGTTAAATCTGCTATTTTCACCGACTTTATTCTCTCTATAGAAATTGTTATTATAGCATTAGGAAGTGTATTACAAGAACCTTTAACCACACAAATTATTGTAGTATCTGTAGTTGCCCTTATTGCAACAGTTGGTGTTTACGGTATTGTAGCTATAATTATAAGAATGGACGAATTTGGACTAAAACTGATTAACTTAAATAGTAAGGAAGATAGTGTTAGTGATAAAATTGGAAACCTTTTAGTATCTGCATTACCTTTTGTTATTAAAGGTTTGTCTGTAGTGGGTACCATTGCATTAATTACAGTAGCTGGAGGAATTTTTATGCATAGCATTCACGATATTCCAACAGTACTATCGTCTATTCCAATGTTACTTTTAGAAATTATAGCCGGATTACTTGGAGGTTTAGCTGTATTTATACTCTTAAAGGGATTTAAAAAAATATTTTTATAAACAATGTATCTAAATTTTACTTATAAAACTTAAAAAGCAAATAAATTTAGATACTTTTTATAGACTCCTCTAGCCCTATTTCTTTTAATATTAATACGAAATCAACTAAAAAATAATTATAATTCAAAAAAAAATACTTATATGTTAAAAATATGAGAAATGCCTTTTTTTAAGCATATAAAAATATTAGTCTTTCAAAAGGAGTTACATATACTTTAAAACAAACATTATTTAATATATTTGCTTGCGATTTTGGGCAATCCGAAAAGGATTGCGACAAATCTATATTAACCTATTTAAAAAAATTATGGCAAATAAATCCACAATAATTTATACTAAAACGGACGAAGCTCCTGCATTAGCAACCTATTCGTTTTTACCTATAGTTAGAAGTTTTACAAAAACTGCAAATATTGATATAGAAACTAAAGACATTTCTTTAGCAGGAAGAATTATTGCCAATTTTTCAGATAATCTTACAGATCAGCAAAAACAATCGGATGCTTTAGCAGAATTAGGAAATTTAGCTAAAACACCAGAAGCAAATATTATTAAATTACCTAATATTAGTGCTTCTATCCCGCAATTAACTGCTGCAATAGCAGAATTGCAAGCTGCTGGTTATACTATTCCTAATTTTCCAGAAGACCCTAAAACTGCCGAAGAAAAAGAAATTAGAGCAAAATATGCCAAAGTATTAGGAAGTGCTGTTAATCCGGTTTTAAGAGAAGGTAATTCCGACCGCAGAGCTCCTAAACCTGTTAAGCAATATGCAAAAAACAATCCTCACTCTATGGGGGCGTGGTCTAAAGACTCTAAATCGCATGTAGCTACAATGGATGGAGGCGACTTTAGAGCTAACGAAAAATCAGTAACGATTAATAAAGCAACTTCTGTAAGTATTTTTCACACTTCTTTAAATGGACCTAGAAAAATATTAAAAGAAAATTTAGCTCTTTTAGATGGCGAAATTATTGATGCTACCGTTTTAAGTAAAAAAGCATTATTATCGTTTATTGAAAAACAAATTGCTGACGCTAAATCTACTGGAGTTTTGTTTTCATTACATATGAAAGCAACTATGATGAAGGTTTCAGACCCAATTATTTTTGGACATGTAGTAAAAGTATTCTTCAAAGATGTATATACTAAACACGCAGCTACTTTAGAAAAATTAGGCGTAGAAGAAAACAACGGTTTTGGAGATTTAATTTCAAAAATTGAAAAGCTACCTGCTTCTGAAAAAGCAGTAATTGAAGCAGATATAAATACGGCCTTACAAGATGGTCCCGATTTAGCTATGGTAAATTCCGATAAAGGAATTACCAATCTTCACGTACCAAGTGATGTTATTATTGATGCTTCTATGCCTGCAATGATTAGAACTTCTGGACAAATGTGGAATGCAAAAGGGAAACAACAGGACACTAAAGCTGTTATACCAGATAGTAGTTACGCTGGCATTTATCAAGCTACTATAGATTTCTGTAAAGAAAACGGAGCTTTTGATCCTACTACTATGGGAACGGTTCCTAACGTAGGGCTAATGGCTCAAAAAGCAGAAGAATACGGATCTCACGATAAAACTTTTGAAATTGCTGAAGATGGTGTTGTAGAAGTTATTGATAGTAATGGAACTGTTTTACTTTCGCATAAAGTAGAAGAAGGTGATATTTGGAGAATGTGCCAAACTAAGGATTTACCCGTTCAAGATTGGGTTAAATTAGCCGTTAACAGAGCACGTGCTACACAAGTTCCTACTATTTTTTGGCTTGATAAAAACAGAGCTCACGATGCACAATTAATAGAAAAAGTAAATGCGTATTTACCAAATCACGATACTGCTGGTTTAGATATTCGTATCCTTTCGCCTATAGAAGCTACAAAAGTTTCTTTAGAAAGGATGAAGAATGGTGAAGATACTATTTCCGTTACAGGTAACGTATTACGCGATTATAATACCGATTTATTTCCAATTTTAGAACTAGGAACTAGTGCCAAAATGCTTTCTATTGTTCCATTAATGAATGGTGGTGGTTTATTTGAAACAGGTGCTGGTGGTTCTGCTCCAAAACACGTACAACAATTTGTAGAAGAAGGGCACTTGCGTTGGGATTCTTTAGGAGAATTTTTAGCCCTAGCAGTTTCTTTAGAGCATGAATCTGAAACTAATAACAATAATGAAGCATTAGTTTTAGCTGAAGCATTAGATGCTGCTACAGAAAAATTCCTAACAAATAAAAAATCTCCTTCACGTAAAGTAAATGAATTAGACAATAGAGGAAGTCATTTTTATTTAGCCATGTATTGGGCAGAGGCTTTAGCCATACAAAATAAGAATGCTAGCCTAAAAGAAACTTTCTCTACTGTAGCCGAACAGTTGGCAAAAAATGAAGAAACTATTGTTTCTGAATTAAACAATGCCCAAGGTGCAACCGTAGAGCTTGATGGCTACTACTTCCCTAACGAGGAAAAAGTAGGTAAAGCAATGAGACCAAGTGCTACCCTAAATAGTATTTTATCTAAAATATAATCAATTCTTAGACACACAAAAAAGCCCTTAAAACAATTTTAAGGGCTTTTTTTTACTTTAAAATTAGACTTAAAATCTTGTAATACTTAATCCTAAGACTTTTACAATTATCACTATTAAACAATTATTATTCAACACTAAAATATTGTTGTTTTAATATTTAATCTGAGCTATAATTATTCGCAATCAATTAACTACAACTCTCTAATTAGATAGAAGTTTTACTATTTATTTAGCTGTAACAGAAACTACTATTCCAACATTATCTTTTATTAAATAGTCTCCTAACTTAGCTGGATCGGCAAATTTACCCGAGTTGTATTTAATATCGAATTCTGTACGATCTATATCAAATTGTTCACTTTTTATAATTGCACCATTCTCACTAACAGAAACTGTTGCTGGAAAACTAATATTTTTCTTAATGCCTTTAATTGTTAAATTTCCTGAAATTACAGACTTCCCACTTGCTTCTGAAACATTAGTAATTTGAAATGCTGCATTTGGATACTTTTCTGTATCAAATAAATCAGGAGACTTTAAATGTCCTATTAATTTCCCATTTTTTTCTGCATCTTCAAGATCTGTACATTTAATAGTATTAATATCTAAAATAAAATTTCCTCCAACTATTTTATTTCCTTTAACTTCTAATGTTCCTGTAGAGGCATTAATTGTACCTTGATGACCTCCTACAACTTTCTTTGCATCCCAAGAAATCATTGTTTCTGCAGGAATAGCTTTTAAGGTTTTAGCTGCTATTACTTTTTCTACAGGTTTTGCTTCCGTTGTTTTAGCTTTTTCATTCTTACAAGAAATTAACCCAAGAATAATTACAGCAAAAGATATCGACTTGATTGCAATGTTTTTCATAATTAATATTTTTATTTAATTGATTAGATTCAAATGTATTTTAATTTTAATAAAATAAATGACATTTTTCTAAAATATTAACAATACTACCCCCAAACATTATCAACTTTTAATCAGTATTCTTATTTTATTTCAAAAAATAAAACTTCGTGACATCTTGGCATAACTAATTAATTGGCGTTACTTTTGCCACTATTTAAAAAAGTTTTAAAATTCACTTATTTACGATGAGTACACAAGAAAACACAGAGCCGTTAGAAAATGATGCTGCACCAATTAAGGATGTAGACAGTAATGTTGAAGAAACTAACAATAATACTCCTGAAGATAGCGCTGAAGAAAAAGACGAACTAACTATTGCTCAAGAAGCTTTAGCAGACGAAAAAGATAAGTTTTTACGATTATTTGCTGAATTCGAAAACTACAAAAAACGAACTTCTAAAGAGCGTATCGAATTATTTAAAACAGCAGGACAGGAAGTTCTTAGTTCTTTACTACCTGTACTGGATGATTTTGACAGAGCCCAAAAGGTAATTGAAAAATCTGAAGACACTGCTGTAAAAGAAGGCGTTAACCTAATTCACGATAAACTTAAAAACACACTAAAAAGTAAAGGGCTTGAAGTAGTTGAAGTTTCTAATGGAGATAGTTTTAATGCCGATATCCACGAGGCAATTACTCAAATTCCCGCTCCAAGTGAGGATATGAAAGGAAAAATTGTTGATGTTATTGAAAAAGGATATAAACTTGGAGACAAAACAATTCGTTTCCCTAAAGTGGTTACAGGAAATTAATCTACGAAAATTATGAAAGAAGATTTTTACGACATTTTAGGTATTTCTAAAGGAGCTAGTGCTTCTGAAATTAAAAAAGCATATCGCAAAAAGGCTATTAAATTTCATCCCGATAAGAATCCTGGAGATAAAGAAGCCGAAGAAAATTTTAAAAAAGCTGCAGAAGCGTACGAAATTTTAAGCGACCCAGACAAAAAAGCACGCTACGATCAATACGGACACCAAGCCTTTGAAAATGGCGGCGGTGGCGGAGGATTTGGCGGTATGAATATGGATGACATATTTAGTCAATTCGGAGACATTTTTGGTGGAGGTGGTTTTGGTGGCTTCAGCGGAGGTGGCAGCCAAGGTCAACGCAGAGTTAAAGGAAGTAATTTACGTATTCGTGTAAAGCTAACTTTAGAAGAAATTGCAGAAGGAGTTGAGAAAAAAATAAAAGTAAAAAGAAAAAAACAAGCTAAAGGTACTACCTATAAAACCTGTAGCACTTGTAATGGTACTGGACAAGTTGTACGCATAACCAATACTATTTTAGGACGCATGCAAACCGCTGCTCCTTGTAATGTTTGTGGTGGTGCTGGACAGCAAATAGACCAAAAGCCATCTAATGCCGATGCGCAAGGTTTAGTAGTAGAAGAAGAAACGGTAAGCGTACAAATTCCTGCGGGAGTACAAGATGGAATGCAACTTAAAGTTTCTGGAAAAGGAAACGATGCTCCTGGAAATGGTATATCTGGAGATTTACTAGTTGCTATAGAAGAGTTAGACCATGAAAAACTTCAGCGTGAAGGAGATAATCTTCACTACGATTTATACATCAGTATTTCGGATGCTGTTTTAGGTGCTTCTAAAGAAATAGAAACCGTTACTGGAAAAGTGCGCATTAAAATTGAAGAAGGAGTACAAAGTGGAAAAATCCTTAGACTTAGAAGCAAAGGAATTCCTAGTTTAAATGGGTACGGAAAAGGAGACTTACTAGTTCATGTAAACGTTTGGACACCAAAAACTTTAAATAAAGAACAACGTGAATTCTTTGAAAAGATGAAGGAAGATAATCACTTTGAGCCAAATCCTGAAAAAAATGACAAGTCATTTTTTGAAAAAGTAAAGGATATGTTTTCTTAACAAAAGACACCACAATCCTTTAAAAACCTAACAACCATTTTATTACACGTTTTATTAACTTAAGTTTATCTTTTAGTTAAAAAATATTTATAAAATATCTCCCATAACAGTTACCCATTCTAGGCTTATCTTTAGAATGGGTTTTTTTTATACGCAAAATTTATTTTTCTTTAGAGCCTTAAAAATTTCCAAAAAAAATGTTTCTTTGTTAAAAAAACAATGTATTTTTCTTTAAATAAAGTCTCTAAACCAACGCTTTATTTTATTCTATTAACAATAATTTTAATTTTTTTTGAAATTATTTTCTGTAGTTTTTCTAATATTTTTTCAAGTACTACCGATAGAATTAAGCTAAAATCTGCCATGTTTGATTACAGGAATAAAACCGAGATTTTGTGTTTAGGCAGTTCTCGTTTTAAAGCTGCTATTTCTCCTAAACTACTTTGTAAAAATATAAAAGACGAAACTAATATTGAATGGAAAGGATTTAATGGAGCTATAACTGGTGCTAATATTGAACGTTTAGAATATTTTTTCAATAAAGCCATTGTTAAAAAAGGACTTAAGTATATTATATTAGAAATTTCTGCACCACAATTAAACAGAAAAAAAATAGATATTGAATCTTCTGAAAAAGAAGAAGATATAGAAACTAAAATAGTTAATGTATTACAAGAAAAATCGAGTTTAATTGCTTACCGAAAAGCTATTAGATTAGATAATTTAAAAAACATTCCTGCAATTATTTTTTCTGATTATTTACAAGGTTCTGAGTTATATAAAAAAGGAGCTCTCTCCGATTTGGCTATTAAAGGTGATACTGATGTAACAGACAAGCAACTGTTATTATGGGAACCAACATTTTACACCCCTAATTATAATTCAAAAGAAATTATTACTAAAGATGATATCCTATTCAATACATTCAAAAAAATTTCGAAAACAGCAAAAGATCATAATGTAGAATTGTTACTTGTTATTCCTCCTTTAGTAAACGATGCCCAAAAAAAAGAGACAACACTTATAGCAAAACAGCGATATCAAAAACTAGCCAATATAATGGGGCACAAAATATATGATTATTCTACAAAGAATATTCCCGAATTGTATTTTAGAGACAAACACAGCCATTTTAATAAAAAAGGGAAATTTCTATTTTCTTCGCTATTAGCCAAATTAATGATTAAAAAATACAATCTAAACCACTACTAACCAACTTAAAGTTTTATGCTATTTAATAGTTTACTATTTATTTGCCTTCATGTAATTGCCTTATTAAGCTATTGGAGTTTAAAGTCTCAAAAGCTACGATTAATTATTCTTCTTTTAAGTTCTCTTATTTTTTACGGATGGTATTATTGGCCTGGATTAATACTCTTAATAATAACTATTTTAATTAATTACGGACTTAGTTGGGCCGTAGATACTTACCAAAACAAAAAAGTATTTACACTAGCCATAGCTATTAATTTATTAAACTTAGGATGGTTTAAATATGCTAATTTTGTTTTTGAGAATCTTAATTCATTCTTTAGCCTATTCTCTAATTTAAAAATGCCCGAGATTAATTATTGGCTTCCATTGGGAATCTCATTTTATACTTTTCAATTTTTAGGTTATTTAATCGATTTAAAAAGAGGAGAAATAAAAAGAGAAAAATCTCTTTTATGTTTTGCTGTATTTAAATGTTTATACGCACAACTAATAGCGGGTCCTATAGTTCGTGCCAACGAATTACTACCTCAACTAAAAGAAAAAAAGAGTTTCAATATATCCTCTTTTCAAAAAGGTTTTTTTTTAATAATTGGAGGCTTATTTATAAAAATATGCACTGCCGACGTTCTTGCCCAATATGTAGATTATGCATTTACAAACGCTACAACAATAAGTACTATACATGCTTGGATTAGTATTTATGGATTTGCTTTTCAAATTTTAGGCGACTTTTGGGGGTATTCAACTATTGCTATTGGTATTGGGGTAATGTATGGTATTGAATTACCTAATAATTTTAATTTTCCTTACAGAGCTATTTCTTTTCAAGATTTTTGGAGGAGATGGCATATTACACTTTCCGAATGGTTTCGGGATTATTTATATATTCCTTTAGGAGGTAGCAAATCTAAAAATTTAATTTATAGAAACTTAATTTTAACCATGACTATTGCTGGCATATGGCATGGTGCTGGATGGAATTTTATTTTATGGGGCTTAGGACACGGAATATTCCTTGCCTTAGAAAGAAAGCTAGGGTTTCAAAAAGCGGCTCAAGATTTAACTGGAGTTAAGTTATGGGGTAAACGTTTCCTTATTTTTAATGCGGTTTGCTTATTATGGGTATTTTTTAGAGCCAATAATTTTCAAAATGCACTAGATTTTTTTAACACTTTATTTTTTCCTCCTTATGGAACAAAAATGCATCATTTAGAAACCTTAATCATCATTATTATTCTTTTTGCTTTACTCAGTTTCAAAATAGGGCAATTATTTCAGAAAGATACATTCTTAAATATGACTATCCGTTTTTGGTCTTTTCTATTTTTAAGTCTTAAATTAGATTAAAAATTCTATATGACTTTATCTGATTTCCACAAACAATTTCCAGATGAAAAATCATGTATCGATTACTTTAAAGCACAACGATTATC
>CALLUJ010000119.1 GCA_938011245.1 uncultured Aquimarina sp.
CATCACAATGTAATTAATGAAAAGTATATTCAAAATTATTTCAACGAGTTTTGTTATAAATTCAATAGAAGATATTTTGGAAACCTTTTGTTTGACAGGTTGGTTGTTGCTGCTATAACTAATACCTGGGATTAATTACGAATAGTCATATAATAGTAAGCAATCTAATCGCTTCGACGATTTGTAATTATCAACCTTAGTTTTTTAAACCTTTAGTTCTTCTAGTGATTCTAATATTGGTGTATTTAATACTTTTCCCATATAGCTCAAAGATAATGAAATCATATTATATCCGAAATGGTATTATTCCATAGTAGCAAATAACAATCATAGAAATAGAGTTAACGGGTTTTTCCACCCATAATCAAGGAGTAGATATGTAATTCTAATTGTTTAGTTTGATTGGAAGCGAAAGACCAATTAGCAAGGTTTAGGTCTTTTTGAGTTTCAATAACCAATTGGAGTCCAACAAATACAGGTTTTTGTGAAGGTCTGCCATTAACATCTGTTCCTTGGTTAGAACCAAAGCTAAAAGAAAGTACATTTATTTCTTTTTCGCCTGAGTGAGTGCTTTGTTGCTAACAGAACAACAAAAAACGACTAACAGAGAAAAATCTAAAATAAGAGTTCAAGTAGAGCATGTTTTTGGGGCTCAATTAAATTTTATGGATAGTATGTTTTTTAGAAAAATAGCTATCAAAAGAGCAGAAACTATGGTTGGACTAATGAATTTGACTTATAATATGTTTCGTAAAATTTAGTTTCCCCAATAAAATAAGGGAGCGTGCGTCAATTAAAAAATTAATAAAATATAAGTAACTTAAAAACAGCAAAATGAAAACTTAGAGTTTCTGAAAATTAAAAAATATAAATGCACTAAAAGAGCGCCTGAATAGAAAGCTAGTTTTTAGAGATGCCCATATGTAACTTAAACTTTGGACAAAGTTTAAGTTACATACTTAATTATTAATTAAAAGGAAATCTATTGGTTATAAGTAATAATATTTATTAGTAGACTTCACACCGCTAAAAATTTCAGCCTTTAGTGTGTCCAAACAAAAAACTATAGACTCTTTTAATTTAAAGGCTTAAAATTTGATCAGCATGGTCTTTTGTTTTTACTTTTAAGATTACTTGTTCTAAAATTCCATTTTCTGAGATAACAAAAGTGGTACGATGGATTCCATCATATTCTTTTCCCATAAACTTTTTAGGTCCCCAAACACCAAAAGCATTGATAACAGATTTATCTTCGTCTGCTAACAAAGGAAATGGAAAAGAGTACTTATTTCTAAAATTAGATTGTCTTTTCATACTATCGGCACTAACGCCTAAAATTTCATAACCATTATTTTGTAACTCATTATAATTATTGGTTAAATTACAAGCTTCTGCAGTACAACCAGGTGTACTAGCTTTTGGATAAAAAAAGATTATTAATTTTTTTCCGTTATAATCTAATAAACTATGAGTATTGCCATCTTGATCTACTGCTGAAAAACTTGGAGCTTTATCTCCCACTTTTAATGAAGTCATATTTCTTATTTTTACGTAAAACTATGAAAAATGACTAAGAAAGAGAAAGTAGATTTTGCTATAAATACTTTAAATAATTTGTACCCAGAAATTCCTATTCCTTTAGATCATAAAGATCCATATACATTATTGGTAGCTGTATTGTTAAGTGCTCAAAGTACCGATGTTCGTGTAAATCAGATTACACCTTTACTTTTTGAAAAGGCTGATAATCCTTACGATATGATTAAAATGAGTATAGAAGAAATAAGGGAAATTATTAAGCCAGTAGGTTTGTCTCCTATGAAATCTAAAGGAATTCATGGATTGTCCCATATACTAATAGATAAACATAATGGAAAAGTACCTAAAACATTTGAAGATTTAGAAGAACTTCCTGCCGTTGGGCATAAAACAGCTAGTGTTGTGTTGTCTCAAGCTTTTAATATCCCAGCATTTGCTGTAGATACTCATATTCATAGATTAATGTATCGTTGGGGGTTTAGTAATGGTAAAAATGTTGTCCAAACAGAAAAAGATGCTAAACGACTATTTCCTAAAGAAATATGGAACGATTTACATTTACAAATTATTTGGTATGGTAGAGAGTATTCGCCAGCAAGAGGATGGAACTTAGATAATGATATTATAACCAAAACTATAGGTAGAAAAACAGTGTTGAATGAATATTATAAAAAGAAAAAATAATAACTTGCAATGCGTATTAAAGAAGTAAAATACTAACAAAACTATATATTATGGAACAACAAGTATTACCAGTGGTTAGTCAATTAGCCACAGAGCAAAAAGTGGCTTTTTATAAAAAAACATATACGCATTTAGCTTTTGCTGTTTTGTTATTTGTAGGAGTAGAGTGGATTTTTTTTCAAAGTAAACCTATTGTAAGTTTTGCTTTTTCGATGACTCAAGGGTGGAAATGGTTACTTATGTTAGGAGGTTTTATGCTTGCTACTAATTATGCAGAAAAAGTGGCCTTAAATAATCAAAGTAAAGGGCAACAATATGCTGGTTTATTATTGTACGTAATTGCAGAAGCATTTATTTTTATCCCTTTAATTGGTATGGCTATGGTAATAGCCGAGTCTGGCGGTCAAAATATTTTATACCAAGCTGCTATTATGACATTATCACTTTTTGCAGGTCTTTCTGCAGTAGCGCTACTAACTCAAAAAGATTTCTCTTTTTTAAAATCAATTTTATCCATAGGTTTTATGATAGCTATAGGACTTGTAATAGCAGGAACACTATTTGGTTTTAATTTAGGATTATGGTTTAGCGCAGGAATGGTAGTTTTAGCATCGGGATCTATTCTGTATCAAACATCTAATATGGTACACAAATATAGTGAAGACCAATATGTAGGAGCATCATTAGGCTTATTTGCTTCTTTAATGTTACTGTTTTGGTATATATTAAATATCTTATCTAGAGATTAAATTTTTCATATAACAGGTTAGTCAATTCTAAAAGCAAATAGTAATTTTGTATTATGGAGATTACTAGCGTAGAAACTTTGTTATATAAAAATTTAAAAGAATATTTTGGATATGCAGAGTTTCGTCCTCAGCAAAAAGAAATTATAGAAGCAGTATTAGAGGGTTCGGATAATTTGGTAATTATGCCTACTGGGGGAGGTAAATCAATTTGCTACCAACTTCCTGCTACTATATTACCTAGTTTTACTTTGGTAATATCTCCTTTAATTGCTTTAATGAAAGATCAAGTAGATAGCTTAAAAGCTAATGGAATACCAGCTCATTTTATAAATAGTAGTCAAACCAGTGAAGAACAACATCATATTTTTGAAGAGCTACATCAAGGAATTACAAAATTATTATACGTAGCTCCCGAAAGTTTATCTCAGTTACAAGGTCTTTTTAATACACAACAGCCTAGCTTAGTTGCTGTAGACGAAGCCCATTGTATATCTGCTTGGGGACACGATTTTAGACCAGCTTATACTCAATTAGGGTATCTTAAAAAAAGATTTCCTAATACACCAATTATAGCATTAACAGCAACAGCAGATAAAGCAACTAGAGAAGACATAGCTAAACAACTAAACATTTCTTCAGCTAAGTTACACTTAAGTTCTTTTGATAGACCCAATTTAAGTTTAGAGGTACGACCGGCTAATAAACGCATACAACAGATTATCGATTTTATAGATAATAAACCTAATGATAGTGGAATTATTTATTGTTTAAGTAGAAAAACTACGGAAAGTTTATCTCAAAAACTAACCAAAGAAGGTTTTAAAGTTGCGGCTTATCATGCAGGATTGCCACATGAGGATAGACAACAAGTACAAGACGATTTTATAAACGACACAATCCAAATAGTATGTGCTACGGTAGCTTTTGGAATGGGCATAGATAAGTCTAATGTTCGATGGGTAATTCATTATAATCTTCCTAAAAATATAGAAGGTTATTATCAAGAAATAGGTAGAGCAGGTAGGGATGGAGTAGACGGGGAAACCATTCTTTTTTATAGTTATGCCGATATTATTCAATTACGAAAATTCGCAGAAGGTGCAGGAAATACAGAAGTGCAGCAGGCTAAATTAGATAGAATGATGCAGTATGCAGAAGCTTTAAGTTGCAGGCGTAAAGTATTGCTTAGTTATTTTGGAGAATTAAAAGAGCAAAACTGTGGAAACTGTGACATTTGTAAACGACCTCCTACCTTTTTTGATGGGACTATTTTTGCACAAAAAGCCCTTTCAACTGTTGCACGTGTAAAAGAGCAAGAAACTTTAACAACTATAGTAGATATTTTACGAGGAGCTCAAAACAGTACGATATACGAAAAAGGACTAGAAAAAACTTCTACTTATGGAATAGGCAAAGAAGCTTCTTGGAACGATTGGCAACAATATATTATTCAAATGACTAATCAGGGATTATTAGAAATAGCTTTTCACGAAAATAGTCATCTAAAAATAACCGAATTAGCTAAAAAAGTATTGTTCGAAAAACAAAAAGTATCGTTAGCTAAAATAGTACTTAATAAAAAGAAGGAAGATACTGTTATACCTAAAGGTAGAAAAAAACAAAATAGTTTATTTGAACATTTACGTGAACTGCGTTTAAAAATAGCAAGAGAAGAAGGAATACCAGCCTATCAAATTTTTAATGATGCGTCATTAAAGGAAATGGAAAAAGAGAGGCCTATGACCGATGAAGAGTTTATGCAAATTAGTGGGGTAGGTAAAAAGAAAATGGAAGATTATGGGTATGAGTTTATTAAAGAAGTTATAGCCTTTAATAAGTTGAAAAAAGTATCTAAAAAACAAAAAAAAGCACCTTATTTAATTTCATCTGAATTGTTTAAAAAAGGCTCCACAATAGAAGAAATAGCCGTAGAACGTGGTGTTGCAGAGAATACTATAATTTCAGATTTAATGAAAGCGTATGACACAGATAAATCCATTAATTTACACAAATTAATAAGTGAATTTGATATTAAAAAAGTAGGGGAAGCACAAACCAAAGTCGAAGATCCAGAAAAATTAAGATCATACTTTGACTATTTTAATCAAGAGTTATCTTATACCACTATTAAATTAGGATTATTACTTTACGATAAGTCTTAATAATATTGGATTTTTATATGTAAACATATGTTATTCAGTTAATTATTTTAATTACATATTTTATATGTTTTATTTTTTTACTTAAGGGCATCTCTAAAAACTCAATAAATAATGAGAAATTATAAAAGACGCATTTTGTGTTAATGAAAAAATTCAAATGCTCTAAAGATTACGGTTTCTTCGATCAAGATTTCCGATTAGAAAAATTAAGTAAACTAGGAGATCCCTTAGTTAAATTAAAAACAGGTATTGATTTTGAGATTTTCCACAAATTCCTAGAAGAAGGACTTTATAAAAGCCCTAAAGGTAAGGGAGACCGTCGTCCATATGATTATGTATTGATGTTTAAAATTTTGATTTTACAACGTTATTATAATTTGTCAGACAATCAGATAGAATTTTCAAAATTATTTTGGATGTAAAAATCATGCAAAAGTAGATCGCAATAGTAAAATTATTACCTCTTATATGGTAACAACAGCTTCAGTTCATGATAGTCAAGTTATAGATGATTTACTCAATGAAAAAGATAATGGAGAAAAATTATATGCAGATAGTGCTTATGTAGGTCAAGACCATGTGCTGCAAAAACATAATATAATTGATCAAATTCATGAGAAAGGCTACAAAAATAGTCCTCTGATAGAGACTCAAAAAGAATTGAACAAAGAAAAATCAAAAACAAGAGCTAGAGTTGAGCATGTATTTGGATTTATGGAGAATAGTATGGGAAGTATGTATTTTAGAAAAATAGGTATAAAAAGAGCAGAAACAGTGATAGGATT
>CALLUJ010000120.1 GCA_938011245.1 uncultured Aquimarina sp.
ATTGAAAGCAGGATTAAGAAGTGTGTATTCTTGGGTAAGTAAAAAACATTTTCAAAAATATTTAGATGAGTATAGTTCTCGTATAAATCGCTCAATACATAAACAAACTATATTTGACAATCTAATTAGTAGAATGATAAACAATAAAAATATTGATTGTAAGTAAATTAAACTAAGTAACTAAGGTAACACCTCTAAAAAGATAAAAGGAGTGTAGTTATACTTTTTGTAACAATTTATTTTAAATGCGAAAAGTTATTTGTTTTTCTATTATAAGTTAAGAATGAAAAATTGAATTTATGTTTTTCATCTTTTTTATGAAATTCTTCAAAAACTAATTGCCATTTTTGAAAATCAATTTTTGGAAAAAAAGTATCTCCTTCAATTTTAGTATGAACACGAGTAATCTCAATTCGATCTGCAATTTCTAGGCTTTGCGTATAAATTTCTCCTCCTCCAATTATAAAAGCATGTTCGTGTATTGTATTCGATGTTTTTATAGCTTCGTTTAAAGACGATACAACAGTGCAATTTTTTATAATAAGATTTTTTTGTCGAGTAATAATTATATGTGGACGATTAGGAAGTACTCCAGGTAAAGAATCAAAGGTTTTTCTTCCCATTATAATAGGGTAATTGGAAGTAAGTTGTTTAAAGCGTTTAAAGTCTTTAGGTAAATGCCATAGCAATTCGTTGTCCTTTCCTATACTATCATTTTCTGAGGCTGCAACTATAAGTGTTAACATTAATCTAGCGGTTCGTTGTTAGTTAAATAATTTTGAGTTTTATCTAATAGGATGGTCTTAGAATTAGAAGCTTCCTTAGGGATTTTAAGATTTAATTTTGCTTCCATTTTGGCAATTTTTTCTTTTTGTTTTTTTACCAAATAACCCATTTGTTTTGTTTCCCATTCTTTCCCCATAAATTTTCCGAAAATTAGTATTCTAACGGCATGTACCAATAGAAAAAAAAACCATATTGCAATAATAAACACGAACCAATCTAAATTTAAGAAGGTATATTCTTTTCCGAACTCTAGTAATAGATTAATTATTGCTAGGAAAATGGAGCCTACTAAGTAAAAAATAAAATGAGTATATAACCCTTTTTTTTCTTTTATACGCTGTTGGGCATGCTCAAAAAGTTCTTTTTGATGAGGATCTAAAGACGTTTTTTTGCTAGAAGTCTTAGAAAACATTGTATAATTTTTTAATGATAATATAATAAAAGGCGAATTTTGTATAAAAATACACCAAGATTTAGAGAAATATTTGCTTTTATAAGATTAAAACAATTTTTTTTGACAAGAATTGTTTGTAAATTTATGAATATCAACTATAAATGAATCGATATATGTCAATTTCCAAACAATTTTTAAAAACAAAACCAGAGTGTAAGGTTACTTTTAGTGTAGCTGCTAATCAAGCAAAATCTATTGGAGTTGCAGGAGCATTTAATAATTGGTCTCCAAATGAATTACTGTTAAAGAAACAAAAAAATGGTTTTTTTAAAGGAACTATTAATTTACCTATAAATAATTCTTTTGAATTTAGATATGTAATAAACGGAAATCAATGGATGAATGATGAAGAAGCAGATAAGCTAATTTGGAACGATTATGCGGGTGCTGAAAATGGTTTATTGAATTTGTATAAATAATGTGCTAAAGTAAAAAAGGGTTCAAACCAAAGTTTGAACCCTTTTTTACTTTAAATTTTTTTAAAGTATATTAATGAGTATGAGTAGTACTCTTATGTTCTTTTTTAACTTTTTCAAAAGTATTTGTGCCTGTTTTCTTAACAGCATCAACACTATTTTTAGCAGCATCCCCAGCAGCGTTTATGCTACTTTTAGCAGCGTCAACGGCATTTGATCCAACTTCTTTAGCAGCATCTCCAGTAGCTTTTACCCCATCTTTGGCGCTATTAATAGCATTACTTCCAGTTTCGGTTGCTGTATTTAAACCGTCTTTGGCTGCATCAATAGTATTCGATCCAACTTCTTTAGCAGCATCTCCAGCAGCGTTTAATCCATCTTTAGTATTATCAATAGCGTTACTTCCAGCTTCGGTTGCTGTATTTAACCCATCTTTGGCTGCATCAATAGTGTTTGATCCGGCTTCTTTAACTGCGTCTCCAGCATGTGTAGCTGTATTTTCAATAGTATTTGCAGCACCTTCAGTAGCTTCCGCAGCCTTTTTAGTAGTTTCTCTACAAGAAGTAGAGAATAAAAAAGCTAATGTGGCTACACTTAAAATTAAATTTTTCATAAATTAGGGTTTAGTGTTTAATTTGTGCAAAGGTACAATTATTTTCAACTAATTTTATGAATTTTGTAAATTTAGAACCTGTTTATTGGATAAATGACACGTTATACAGTTGTAAGGCATTAAGAATAGAGGGTTTCGCATTTATTAGAAGAATAATTTTTAACGTAATTTTTAATAAATCGTATAATTTCGTCACAATCTACTAAAACTTGGTAATCACTAATTTTAAGTACAATAATATTTTTAGAAGGAATAGACACTATTTTAATCTTTTCTGTATTGTGAATGTTAGAATAAGCGTAAGAATAAGCATCTAATTGGATAGCAAATTTTAATTCTTTAACATAAAAATCAAAATGGTAGTTCCCAAGTGTTACATCGTTAGAAAATTTGCCAATTAATAAAGGTTCCTTTTGGAAGCGTTGTCTTAATATAGATAAACTTTCTTCAATATTATTCAAAGAATGTGTAATAATATTTTTAGGGGTAGGATTGGATATAGTTAAACTCATATTTTCAAAATTAAGTATGTACCCTAATATTTTTTGGATATAATACAAATATATGGATTATATCCAATCAAATTAGTTTTTATTAAATATAATTGGATTATGTCCAATTTTGTATATTTGAAATATGGAAAAACCCAATGATTTAGCATCAAAACGATTTAAACAAATAAGAGAGGAATTTCAACTTACTCAAAAGCAATTTGCAGCAATGCTTGATATTCGCAATACTGTAGCTGATATTGAAAGAGGTAGAACAAAAATTACAGGATATACCATAGCCAAACTGGTACAGTTGTACGAAATTAACCCAATGTGGCTATACGGTTTAAGTGGTATCAAATATATTAAAGATATTAAATATGATAGTTCTCCTAAGGTAATTACGGTAGATAATTATGAAAATGAAAATATGGTTTTAGTTGATGTAAAAGCCGCAGCAGGATATCCGACTAATGTACAGGAGCAGCATTGGTTTACGGAACTACCAGCGTTTAACTTTCCATTGCCACAATATAGAAATGCCACTTTTAGAGGATTTCAAATACAAGGGGATAGTATGTTTCCTCAATTTAAACCTAAAGAATGGGTAATAGCAAAGGCTGTAGATAGTTTGCAAGACCTGTCTAATAATCGTTTTTGTGTGGTAGTTTTAAAAGACAGCGTATTAATTAAAAAATTACACAAATCTGAAGATACTAATTATGTTACTTTAATATCCAGTAACTCTATTTATCCAAAATTTGATGTTCTTATTACTGATATACAAGAAATTTGGGAAGTAAACAGTAAATTAAGTTTTAATATAGACGATGTAGGAGAATCGGCTAATATTCACGATTTACAATTGGCAGTTCAAAGGTTGAGTAATGAGGTGGATAAGTTAAAATCGTAATAGATTGATTTTTATATAATTTTATACCTAACTTAATTAAAAATTTCTTTCTTTATTTTATTCATTACACTTTCATAAATATTTGTAGGATAAGTTTGATCTCCCATAAAAATGTCTGTAAAATATTCAGAAAAACGTTCTCCGTATTTCTGTAGAAGCAGATTTCTAATACTTTTATTACCGTAGAACCATTTAGATAATTTTGCAGCGCTTGCTAATTCAGGTAATAATTTAATATTTAATTTTTTAAGGTAGGCAGATTCAATTAAAGCAATATCAATTTGATTTTCAATAATGGCGTCTGCTAGTAAATTTCCACTATAAATAGCATTAGAAATACCTTCGGCAGTTATAGAATCGGCAAAACCAGCCGCATCTCCAATTAAAAAAACATTGTTTTTAACAAAGCCATCTGTTCTTGGACTTATTGGTATTTGAAATCCGTGTCTTTCAATAGATTTAATGTTTTCAATTCCTAAGAATTCGATATAATTTTCACAAAGCTTTTTAATGTTTTTTGTTGTTTTCTTAAAGCACCCAACACCTATCGAAAAATGATTTTTTTTAGGAAAGTTCCATCCATACCCAGCAGGAATAGCATCAATATCGAAGCGAACACTATTACAGTGCTTTATATACTCTTCGGGAGTTACATAAACTTCATATTCAAGGGCAGGAATTAATGCTCTTGTATCAGTTTTCCAACCAGCCATTTTTGCAACAGGACTGTATGCCCCGTCGGCAGCAATAATTATTTTAGCTTTAATAGAATTATTGTTAGTAGCAATTAGATATTGATTGCCCTTTTTTTCTAGTGCTACAACCTTGGTGTTGTCTAACAAAGTAACACCATACTCTTTTGCTTTAGTAACAATTAACGAATCAAAATCGTCTCTCATTACCATGCTTATAATAGGCTTATCTCTAGTGGTTGATAAATGCATTTTAGAACCTAGATAAATATCTATATTATAAAACTGTTTTTCTATGGCATTACTTACATCAAAAGACATGTCTTTTAAACCTCGATAAACAAAACCACCACCACATACCTTATATCTAGGTAATCTTTCTTTTTCTATAATAACTGTCGATATTCCTGCTTTTGCAAGTTTAAGTGCAGCAGAGGCACCAGATGGACCACTGCCAACTATGGCTACGTCAAATTCTAAAGAGGGCTCAGTCATTTTCTATAATTGTTTTGCGAAAATAGAAATTTCTTTAGCTTTTAAAATAAAAGTTATGCTTATTTTATTTTTTAATAGGATATTTATTTAACACTTTTTCCATCATAATGTAGAAAAAAGAAGCTCTATTTTTTGGAGTATTAGAAGAGTTTTGTACATCATCAATATTTGCTTGCCAAATGAGTTCGTTATTAGCAGTTTCTACAATATCCATAAGTAATCGAATGTGTTGGTTAGGTCTGCCTAGGGGAATTCCTCCTCCAATGGAAATAGGACCATTGCCAATTCCAATACCAATTCGTCGATTATTAGGGGTTTGGTATTGTTCACTTGTAAAATTAATGTATAGCTGTGGATTTTTATTAGAAAAATTAAATCCTTTTACTTTCATAATACTATCGGTAGCAGTAAGTAAGCGTTTTGTGTCTAAATCGCTTAGACCTGTTTTTAACTCTGGATAATAGGCATAAGTATTATAAATAGAAAAATCTTTTTTTGTATCATAATCATAAGTCACTTTAGCGCTTGAACAACTTAAAAGTAAAAGAGGTAAAAAGAATAATAGAAATTTCATATTTCCAAATTTACGATGAAAAAAATTAAAATAATTTAATTTCTGTTTAGAAATTTACCATTAGACAATTCATAAAAAAAGGAGCTTCCAAAGCCTATACTAAAAGCAAAAATAAGTTCCTCTAATGGTACTTTAAGAATTTCTATATGGCTTAATGCTGAAGTTTTCCAGTTATCAATAACCCCGTTAGGGTAAATAATAAATACTAGGCTAAGCCATAAAAAAGTTAATATGGTGGTAAGTATTGCGGTAATTAAAATGGGTTTAAATAGGTCTGCTCTTTTGTAAATAGTATAAGTGCCTATGGTTATTAGTAAAAGAATTTGACCGTAAATAGAATTTAAAGAACAACATTTTATTAAAAATAATAATATAATAAATGAAATACTGGCAAATATTAACGTAGTTCGTTTGGAAGTATTTAGGGTTTTTGAAGCGTAGGTAATACCGAAAATATATTGATATAGAACAGTAATTAAACCAGCATAAATAATTCCGTACAAAAAGTCTTCAATAGGGAAATAGGGTCCTAAAATATAAGGCGGATTCCAATAATCATTGGCAAATATTTGACCCACAATAACGGAAGCGATACCTAAAGCTCTACCAACATGCCACAATTTTCTACGTAAATCTTTTCTTTGAAAAAAAACTAAAAGCCACAATGGTAGTAATAGTAAAATTGTCCATAAATAAGAACTTTCTTTAAGCCATTCATTCATATTTGTAAAGGAAACAAGTAAAGTGCTAAAAAACAATATCAGGATACTTTTTTAATAATACTTCTTTTTTAGCATATAAAGTCGTTAAAAATCTTTGATGTGCTTCACTTTTAGGATTAAATGCTTTATGCGCTAAACCTTGTTGGATTTCTGTTACTTCTTTTATTAATAATTTAGATTCGAAATTGTTAATCCATGTTTCTTTAAAATGATTCCAAATAAAATCTATAGCTACTTGGTTTGGATGTATTAAATCGGACTTATAAAAACGATATTCTCTTAAGCAATCCATTATTAATTCGTAAGCGGGGTAGTAGTGGCAGTATGCCTTATCTGATATTGCAGAATGTAAACCAGAGAGCAAATGAGCTTTACTTATATTATTTTCTATAATACCGTCTTTTAAATGTCTTATAGGAGAAACGGTAGAAATTATAGTGATATTAGAGTTTAATGTAAGTATAGTGTCGTAAATACCATTAATACTCTTAGTAATAGCACTAGGGCTGCTAAGTAATTTATTGAATTTTTTTTGAGGAAGTTTATGGCAGTTAGATACTATTTTAGAATTATTGCTATACCCCCAAGCAGTACCGAAAGTTAAGATAATGTGGCTAGCATTTTGTATGAATAAAAAAGTTTGTTTAAGAAGTGAATTCAAATGTTTTAAAAAGATTGTTTTGTTAGAACAACTCAATTTAGAATGTACTTCAAAGCAATGCCATTGCTCGTTATGAAAAAAAATATCGGTTTCAGTATATTTTCTTTTTTCTGCAATTCTCTTGATTAGTATTTCTATAGCTTTTGGGTGAAAAATAATTCCAAATGGGTTAATTTCTGTTTGAAATTTGTAATACTTTAATTTTTTGCCAATATTTTCAACAAAACAAGATCCTAATAGGAGTAATTTATTTGTAGGTAAAATAGAAGGTTGTTGTTTTTTAGGCGGCAGATGTAGAAAAAAATTATCCATACTATAAAGATACTGTATAATATAGTAAACAAATGCTTAAAAGTAGCTGTCAAAACTATTAGACCTCCCTGTGAGGCTGATCCTAGAAACAGCCTCAACAACTACTACCTTTATTTCATTTAATGAAAAACACTAATAATATTTTTCAATTTCCCCCGAATTAATGAAATAAAGTTTAAGGGAGTACTATTGCTAAGTTATATGTTAATTAAGTATAAGTTTATTGCTAAAATCTGTAAGGTTTTGTGGATTGAGAACTTCATAATAATCCAATAGGTTTGATTGATAGTTAATGTGTAATGGTTATTCAAAGTTAAATACTCAAGGAGTAATTTAAAATGTATTAAATTCTAAAAAGATGTAAAATATTCCTCGAAAATTAAAGACTATTTAATTTTTAACTTTCTGTACTGTGTGGGAGTATAATCTGTACTTTTTTTAAAGTATTTTATAAAATAATAAGGGTCGGAAAAACCTAATAGGTACGAAATAGTTTTGCTAGAGTGTTTTGTTGTGGTTAATAAATGCTTAGCTTCTTCAACTACTTTTGCTGTAATTATGTTGCAAGGAGTAAGATTATCAGTATTAGCCTTTACTTCCGATATTAGTTTTTTTATAGGAATATTTAGTATTTCGGCATACTTTCCAGCACAGTAATTTTTATTGATGTTTTCAGTAATTAAATCTTCAAATTGTTCAAAAATGGTTTTTTGAACACAGGTGTTTTCTTCAATAATTTGATTCAAGACTAAATGTATGCTACTTTCAATAAGTTCCTGGTTTTTACTTTTAGTAACATTTTCTAAAATGGTAGCCTTTAAGGCTATTTCTTTAAGGTCGCAAAGATCAAATTCAGAAAACTGATCGCATATTTCGGTATTGGTTTCTGTAAATTTGGTGTTAGATTGGTTTTTAATAACAATGTGGTAACCCTTAATATAAGGTGATGTTGTAATTACTCGATAAGGTCTTTTAGCAAAAAAGAAACTTTTATTGGGAACGTCGAAATAACCATTTTCGTTCTCTATGGTAATATTTCCATCTAACAATAAAGTAAAATAGAGTTCACCTCCATTAACATCTTGTTCGTTATTTAAATCTATAAGGTTGACATTAGTCATAATCGAATAGTGTAGTTTAAAAACCTTGGTTATAATATAAACGTCAAAGATTTGAGTTTAGTTTATAATAATTAGAAAAGATTCGTAATCATTTAATTTGTTAATGATTACGAATATAATATAGGTCGTTTTTAATATTGCAAAGATTTTATATATAGCTTTTAGCTTCGTCTAACGCTTTAGTAATACCTGCTATGTTTTTTCCTCCCGCAGTAGCAAAAAAAGCTTGTCCACCACCACCGCCTTGAATGTGTTTTCCAAGTTCGCGAACCACAGTTCCTGCGTTTAAATTATTACTAGCACTAAGCTCCTTAGAAATATAGCAACTCAATAGAGCTTTCCCATTTTGTGAGCTTCCAAATATAATGAACGCATTAGTTAGATTTTTACCTAAATCAAAACACAAATCTTTAATGCCTTGTGAATCTAAATCTACTTCTTTGGCTAAAAATTGAACATCATTAATATTTGAAAAAGAATTAGTTAATTCTTTTTTTAGGTTACCAGCTTTTTCTTTTAATAATTGTTCTATTTGTTTTTTTAGCTCACTATTTTCGGCTTGTAAACTAGTAATAGCTTTTATAGGATCTTTGGCATTCTTTAAAACAGCTTTAACTTTATTAAAAGATTCAGATTGTGTAGCAAAATATTGCTTAGCAGCATCACCAGTAATGGCTTCAATACGTCGAATACCCGAAGCAACAGCACTTTCTCCTGTTAATTTAAAATGCCATATATCTGCAGTATTGGGAACATGTATACCACCACATAACTCCATAGATTTACCAAAGCGAATAGAACGTACCGTATCTTCGTATTTTTCTCCGAATAAGGCAATAGCTCCTTCGGATACAGCATTGTTATAAGTGTTATTTCTATTTTCTTCTAAAGGAAGCTTTTCGCGAATACGCGCATTAACAAAATCTTCTATTTCTTGTAATTCATCTATAGTTACTTTCGAAAAATGAGCAAAATCGAAGCGTAAATAGCCACTATGTACCATTGAACCTTTTTGTTCTACATGATTCCCTAATACACTACGAAGTGCTTGATGCAACAAATGTGTGGCCGTATGATTAGATGCAGAGCGCATACGCTGTTTCTCATCTACAACAGCTCTAAAACTTGCATCAATACTTTTGGGTAAATTTTTAGTAATATGAATAATTAAATTATTCTCTTTTTTAGTATCAATAATATATACTACATCACCATTATTAGCTTCTAAATAACCTTTATCCCCAACTTGTCCGCCACCTTTAGGATAAAAAGGTGTTTGATTAAATGCTAATTGAAATAATTCGCCATCTTTTTTGCTATCTACTTTACGGTAACGAGTAATTTGTACTTCAGCTTTGAGATTGTCATAACCAATAAAAGTTTCGTTATTACTAGAATCTAATACCTCCCAATCGCCAGCAGAAACTTGAGCAGCAGAACGCGAACGATTTTTTTGTTTTTGTAGTTCCACCTCAAAACCTTTCTCATCTAAACTAAAACCTCTTTCACTTAAAATAAGAGCAGTTAAGTCAATAGGAAAGCCAAAAGTGTCGTATAATTCAAAAGCCTTTTCTCCAGAAATAATAATTCCATTAGTTTGGGAAATTACGCTATCTAAACGTATTAAACCTTGATCTAAAGTTTTTAAGAAAGAGGCTTCTTCTTCTTTAATTACATTAATAATTAAGTTTTTTTGTAATTTTAATTCAGGGAAAGCTTCACTTAATTGCGCACTTAACGTTTCAACCAGTTTATAAATAAAAGGCTCTTTAGTGTTTAGAAAAGTAAATCCATAACGAATTGCTCTACGCAAAATTCTTCGAATTACATAGCCAGCACCGTTATTACTAGGTAATTGTCCGTCGGCAATAGAGAATGTTACAGCTCTTAAATGATCGGCAATTACTCTAATAGCCACGCTTACTTTACCATTTTCATTAGTAGGTAAGCTATTTTTATCATATACAGAATTAGTAATGGTTTCAATTTCACGGATTAGTGGTGTAAATACATCAGTATCGTAATTAGATTTTACGTTTTGAAGTACCATACACAAACGCTCAAATCCCATACCTGTATCTACATGTTGGGCAGGAAGCTTTTCAAGAGAACCATCTGCTTTACGGTTAAATTGCATAAATACAAGATTCCATATTTCCACTACTTGTGGATGATCCATATTTACTAAATCACGACCAGAAATTTTGGCTTTCTCTTCGGCAGAACGGATGTCAACATGAATTTCAGAACAAGGTCCACAAGGTCCCTGATCTCCCATTTCCCAAAAGTTATCCTTTTTATTTCCCATGATAATTCTATCTTCAGGAACAATACTTTTCCATAAATCGTAAGCTTCCTTATCCATAGATAAGTTGTCCTCTTTTGCTCCTTCAAAAACCGATACATAAAGAATATCTTTGTCTATACCATACACTTTTGTAAGTAACTCCCAAGCCCATTGAATAGCTTCTTTTTTGAAGTAATCTCCAAAACTCCAGTTTCCAAGCATTTCAAACATAGTATGATGATAGGTGTCCATACCCACCTCTTCTAAATCGTTATGTTTACCACTAACACGTAAGCATTTTTGAGAATCTGCAAGTCTATTGTTTTTAGGAGTACCATTGCCTAAAAAGAATTCTTTAAATTGATTCATCCCAGCATTAGTAAACATCAACGTAGGGTCATTTTTAATAACCATTGGTGCAGATGGAACGATACTATGTTTTTTAGATTCAAAAAATTGAAAAAATTGTTTGCGAATGTCTTGCGATTTCATCGAAAAATAGAAGTTTATACCTCTTAAGAAAATGGAATTTAAACTAATGCTTATTACATTTTCTTATATTTGGGAAATTAGAATTAAAATAAAGCCGTTAAGCAAACGCAAAAATAGTATATTTTAAATTATGTCAAAGGTTAAATACTACTACGATAGTGAAACTTTATCGTACAGAAAAATAGAACCTAAAAAAGGTCGTAAAATAGGGATGGCATTGCTTGCCCTATTTGGGGTTTTTATGGCTGCTTTTGTGTTGTTAATTACTTACTATAGCATTCCTAAGATAGAAACTCCTAAAGAAAAAAAATATCGAAGAGAATTAGAAAATTTAGCATTGCAGTATAAGTTAATTAATAAAAGAATGGGGCGTCAACAACAGGTTTTAGACGAAATTGCAGACCGTGATAATAGCATCTATAGATTGTATTTTGAAGCTAAACCTATAAGTGAAGACCAACGAAAAGCAGGTTTTGGAGGAGTAAACCGTTATAATAAATATGATGGATTTGAAAACTCAGAACTTATAAAAGAAACGTATCAACAAGTAGAAAAAATAGCGAAACAAATGGCAATACAATCTAAATCGTTAGATGAAATTGCCACCTTGGCAAAAGAAAAAGAAAATCTTTTAGCTTCAATTCCAGCAATACAACCTATACGAAATAAAGACTTAAAACGAATGGCTTCAGGTTTTGGATTTAGAAGTGACCCGTTTACAAAGGTTAGAAAAATGCATAAAGGAATGGATTTTACAGCACCAAGAGGCACTCCAGTTTTTGCGACAGGAGATGGTAAGGTAATTAGGGCAGATAATAGATCTTCAGGATATGGGAATCATATTCGATTAGATCACGGATATGGATATAAAACGTTATATGCCCACCTATATAAATATAACGTAAAGAGAGGTCAAAAAGTGAAACGTGGAGACGTTATTGGTTTTGTGGGAAGTACAGGGAGATCGCAAGCTCCTCATTTGCATTACGAAGTTAATAAAGATGGAACTCAAATTAATCCAATAAATTTTTATTACGGGAACCTTTCTCCAAAAGAATTTGCTAATTTGCTTGAAAAATCTCGTCAAGAGAATCAATCGTTAGATTAATATGCATATTCAACTTCCTGAAAAACTGTATTATACAATAGGAGAAGTGGCTAAAGCATTTAATGTAAATGCTTCTCTTTTGCGTTTTTGGGAAAAAGAATTTTCGGTAATAAAACCCAAAAAAAATGCAAAAGGAAATCGTTATTTTACGCAGAAGGATGTGAAGAATATCGAGCTTATTTATCATTTAGTAAAAGAGCAAGGTTTTACTTTAGAAGGAGCTAAAATTCATTTAAAAACGCAAAAAAAGCAAGCACTCGAAAACTTCGAAATAATTCGTAAATTAAATTTTATAAAAGCAGAATTAGAAGCACTTAAGCAAAACTTATAACACTAACAAAATACTATTATGAAATTTATTTACAGAATTATTGGGTGTATTCTATTAGCATGTTCTTTAAACTCTTGTGGTTATTATAACAATATGGTAAGTCTTAATGAAGAGACGGCAGAAGCTTGGGGGAATGTCCAAACTGCATATCAGCGTAGAAATGATCTTATTGGAAATTTAGTAAAAACAGTAAAAGGAGCTGCCGATTATGAAAAAAGTACTTTAGTAGACGTAATTAATGCTAGGGCGAAAGCAACATCTGTAAATATAAATCCCACTAATATTACACCAAAGCAATTGGCCCAGTTTAATAAAGTACAAGGAGGGTTAAGTGGAGCTTTAAAAAGTCTTTTAGTTACAGTAGAAAGGTATCCAGATTTAAAAGCAAATCAAAACTTTTTAAAACTACAAGACGAATTAACCAGTACGGAAAATCAAATTTTAACAGCACGGACAAGGTTTAATGGGGCAATAAAACCGTATAACAATTACGTTAAAAGATTTCCAAATAATATTATTGCAGGTTGGTTCAATTTTGATGTAAAACCTTATTTTGATGCAGAGGCAGGAGCCGAAAAACCAGTAGATGTTAATTTTGAATTTTAATTAATGAATACCACTGTAGAATCCTTTTTAACAGCATCACAAGAAAAGGAAGTAATAGAAGCAATTCGTGTAGCAGAGAAACAAACTTCAGGAGAAATTAGGGTGCATTTAGAAAATTTTAAAGGTGAAGATGTAGAAAACCGAGCTAAAGAAGTATTTCATTTACTTAAAATGGACGTTACCAAATTACGCAATGGAGTAATCTTGTATGTGGCTATAAATTTGAAGCAATTTTATATTTATGGAGATAAAGGAATTCATACTAAAGTAGGTGATTCTTTTTGGATAAATACTAGAGATGAGTTACTAGAGGCATTTATAAAAGGAGATTTTAGTGTAGGGTTAAGTAATGGTATTTTGCAAATAGGAAAAGCTTTGAAAACTCACTTTCCGTGGGATATTACCGATATTAATGAACTTCCAGATGAAATTTCTAAAGGGTAATGAATTCAATTCTTAAAAATACATTAGTTGGCTGTCTTTTTCTTTTGGGAATTATATCTAATTATGCTCAATTTACCATTCCGCCTAAACCTGCTAAAACAACAGAGCAGAAAGCAGTATATGACTATGCAGATATTTTGAATTCTGAAGAGAGGCAAGTATTGAATTCAAAATTAATTAGGTATGCGGACACTACAAGTACTCAAATTGTATTAGTTTCAATTCCCGATTTAAAAGGAGAAGATATAGGTGTTTTAACACCTCGTTGGGCACATAAATGGGGTGTAGGAGATGCTCAGAAAGATAATGGAGTATTTATTTTATTATCTAAGAATAATCGTAAAATATGGATTTCTCCAGGTTATGAACTGGAGCAATACATAACGGCAGGACAAGCAGGCACAATTGTTAGGAATGTTATAATTCCAGAATTTAAAGCAGGTCGTTATTATCAGGGACTGAATAAAGGTATAACTGTAATTATGCAAATGTTGAATGGGACCTTTAAAGGAAACTTAAATAATAATATAAGTAATGAAAATAATGAGTTTCCTATATTTTTTGTGTTTATACTAATTGTTTTTTTCTTAATTATATGGTCTAAGAAGCGTAATAATAATAACAGCGATCACAATAATGGTAAAAACAAGAAATCACCAAGTCTTTTAGATATTATTATTCTAAGTAATATGGGGAGAGGTGGTTACAGTGGAGGGAGTTTTGGTAGAGGATCTTCATCTAATGGTGGTTTCTCCGGAGGTTTTGGAGGTGGTGGATTTAGTGGTGGTGGTGCAGGAGGGAGCTGGTAATACTTAATATTTTAAAAATTATTTTATTAAAAAAATAAACGTATTTCAATTATAACTTTTTTTAGAAAACCTAAAACTTCGTTTTTTTTGTAATTTTGAATGCCAGAGTACTTTATCGATTAAGAGGAATTAAGTAGCCTAAGTTAATCCAATGTTATAATACCTTAATATAATTAGTGGTTTATATATTTAAGCATCTTTTTGTGAAAAACTTTAAACACATTACATTTAATAACCTCTATACCTTAGTGTAAGTAAGATTTTACTTCCAAATAAAATCAAAATTAAATACTTTTTATTGATTGTTTTGAGCGCGTTAAATACACTTTTATTGTTTTTGAAATTATAATTTGAAAACTCTTCTGTCTTGAGTTTAACCAGTGATAATTTGTTAAATAATTGATAATTAGAAAATAAAACTATTATTTTTGATTTTGTACTTTATAACAAACCCCGTGATTGTTTGAAAATTCTAATTAGTTGAGAGTATGTTTTTTGGAAAGATAGGATATATAATGTAAATTGATTATGTATTTAATCTTGTTTATGTGTTTTTAATCGATATGTGAGTTGTTAAATTCAAAAAAAACAAATTAAAGAGATTAAAATAAATAAGTTTATATAACTAAAAATTAATTAGATACGTCTAGCATGCAAAAAACTACCTCTAAAAAAAATAGTTGGATTTATATACTATTTTTTATGTTTTCCTTTTTAGGAACATTAACGGTCTTCTCACAAACTTGTACTATTAATGCAGGAGATTTAAATTTTACTGTTTGTGAAGGAACTCCATTTAATTTCACAGGGCAATCTTTAACATTGCCAAACCAAACAACATGGGCGCAAATATCAGGGCCTTCTGTAGTAATACAAGATGTGAATGATGCACAATCTGGAGTTCTTGGTATGGTAGGAGGAAATACATATGTATTTAGTTTTTCTGCAAATTGTACAACATTAACACAAGAAGTAACAGTTAATGTAGAACCATTAACACAAGCCGATGCAGGGCAAGATATAGAATTTTGTCCTGATACTATGGGTAATGTTTTTGTTACGGGAAACACTCCTTTGAATCCAGGAGAAACAGGTAGTTGGGTTATAACTTCTGGCTCAAATGATGCAGGTGTAGTAATTGATTTTCCAAATTCAGAAACAACTACTTTAAGTATGCCAGCAACTAGTTGTGGTATTACTACAATATCATGGATAATACAAGGTCCTGAATTTGCGCCAGGTCAACGATGTGTTTCTCAGTCCGATATAACAATTACAAATTATGGAGGGGTACAACCAGTGGATGCTGGTTTTGACCAAACGCTTGGGAATTGTTATACAACAACAACAGGGACAGATTTAGATGCTACCTTTGGAGGATGTAGCTTAAATGGTCAAATAGGAGAGTGGAGTTTTGTTAGCGGGCCTTCCATTCCTAATTTTATAGATGTAAATGATTCCGATACAAGAATAAATGGTTTAATAGAAGGAACTTATGTTCTGAGGTGGAGTGTTGGAGGTCCATGCTCCAATGCCAGCGATGAGGTAACAATAACAGTCCCCGCAGCAACTCAGGATGTTACAGGGGTTGGAGGGCCGAGATTAGATTATTTTATATGTAACAATGGGGTTAGTAGTATTACACTTGAAGGAGAACAGCCTCAGTTTGCAGGTGAAATAGTTACTTGGACTCAAATAGGAGGTTCGGCATTACCTATAGGGTCTATCCAATCAAGTGCAAGCCCTACAACGATAATCAATAATCTTTCTCCGGCAGGTGATCCTTATACTTTTAGATATAGATTAATTAATTCTAACACAGGTTGTGATTCTTTTAGAGATTACAGAGTTCAGTTTAGAGGGTCTTCAAGAACCATTGAAGCAAATTCTGGGAATGATATTTTTGGCTCTTGTGGACAAACAAGATTTACTATCCCATTAAATACTACGGGAACAGGGTTTAATAGATTTCAAATAGTAAGTGGGCCTGCAGATTCGCCCTTAGCGCCCTTCCCTACAAGTTTAACAAATTCAGGAGGTAATTTAAATATTGATTTAATAGAAGAAGGAACATATGTTTTTGAGTTTGTAAGAACAGAAGGAGGAGAATTGCCTTTGGGTTGTACCGATGGTTTCGATACGATTAATGTAACAGTATCAGCAAATACAAATACACCAAATGCAGGTTTAGACTTTAGTGAGGCTTGTGGGAGTTTAACTACGAGTCTTATAGGTAACATACCAACAGCCGGCACCCCTGTGTGGAGCCAAATAAGTGGACCAAATACAGTTACTTTTGTAGATCCATTTCAAACTACGGCTACAGTAAATGGATTATCTCCAGGTGCTTACGTGTTTCAATACACTTTTCAAGGAGGAGGTTCGCAGTGTCCTATAACTCCAGATACTGTAACGGTTAATATTTCTAATAATGTGCTATCTGCCTCTTCAGCAGGACCAAATCAATCGGTTTGTTTTAATGCGCCGGCTTACATGGCGGCGAATGCACCAGCACTAGGTGAAATAGGAACTTGGACACAAAACCCAGGAAACCCAAATCCAGTTACTTTCTCAGATGTTAATAACCCTAATGCTATTGTTACAGGTTTAACCGCACCATCTAGTTCTTATGTGTTTACTTGGACTATAGATTATATAAGCCCAGGGCCTTCGGGTTGTGCAACTCCGTCAGGGAACGATATTATTATTACTACTTTAGCAACAGAAACCCCTACAGTTGCCGATGCAGGGATAGATGGTTGTTTCCCTTCCGGAATTACTTCTCTGTCTTTAGGAGGAAATGCTACAGTAGCAGGAGAAACAGGGCTTTGGACTGTTATTCCTAGTGCAGGAGTTACATTTAGTCCTAACGCAAATACCCCAAATGCAACAGCAACAATTCCAGGAGATGGTTCTTACATTTTTACGTGGAGTATCGCAGATGATACAGGGGTCTGTGGTACTACAATGGATGATGTAGAAATTGTAGTGGCGGAAAATGCTGTTGCCACGGCAGGAACCGCAACAGCAGATAATTGTGCAGATATAATAAATCTTACGGCAACATTGAGCGCAGGAGCAACAGGAGAGTGGTCTTATGTGTCTGGGCCTGGAGGATTTTCGTTTAGTGATATTAATTCGCCTAATACAACAGTAAGTTTTATAGCTAATGGAACCTATACCTTTGAATGGACAGTAACCGCTGGTGGTTGTTCTACAGCTTCAGACCAAGTTACGGTAAATATTGGAATACCTCCAACAATAGCAAATGCAGGACCAGATCAAAATATATGTAATGTTACTAATGTTACTATGGGAGCAAATAATTTTGATTCAAATACTGAAATAGGTACGTGGTCTTTACTTTCGGGAGCTCCTAATAACCCCAATATTATTAATGCGAGCAACCCAAATACTAATATTACAGGTTTAATTACGGGAATCTATACCTTTAGATGGACTGTTACAGGAATTGCAAACCCAATATGTCCTGCGTCTTTTGACGATGTTGTGGTAGAAGTATATGCCCCAGCAAATGCCGGAGCAAACCAAAATTTATGTGATGTATCTAGCATCTTTCTGGAAGGAACAGAAAATTCAACAGGAACTTGGACGCAATTATCAGGCCCAGGAGGAGCTACAATAACACAATCTCCAGCAAATGGACCACTAGTTAATGTAGGTTTATCAGCAACTCCTGCAGGAACTTATGTTTTTCAATACCAAACAGATGTGCATACATTTGCTTCTGGAGGAAATTGTCCTTCACAAACTGATACCGTACAAGTAATAGTAAGTGCTACGCCTAGTTTTGATCCTATAGCAGGACCAGACCAAGATATATGTAATGCTGATACAACAACAGCTATAATGGCAGGTAATACGCCACCAGCAGACGGTACAACGGCAGAATGGATAATTACTTTTGGACCTACAGGAAATACGGCAACAGTAGATACACCTGCTTCGCCAACTAGTACTATAAGTAATTTAAGTACTCCAGGTATATATGTATTAGAATGGACTTTCACCAACGGGAATTGTGTAAAGTTGGCAGATGTTGTTCGAGTAGAAGTATTTGCACCACCAACACCAATAAATGCAGGACCAGATCAACCCAATGCTTGTCAACTAGATTTTATGACGAGTGCAACTTTTCCAACAGTAGGTTTAGGAACTTGGACCATAACTAGCGCACCAGCTGGTTCCTCTACAACAATAGACAGTCCAAATAATCCTATAACAAGCATGTCTAACATTGCAGTAGGAACATATGAGTTAACTTGGACGGTTTCAAACGGGCCATTTGCAAGTCCATCCTCTTGTGCTCCACAACCAGATGTTGTAGAAATAACATTTAATGATATACCACCTTCAGAAGCAGAAGCAGGGCCAGATCAAGTTTTGTGTGATGCTACACAAGTTAACTTAGGGGCAACACCAGTAACTTCTGGAATAGGAACATGGTCGTTAATTTCAGGACCAAATACGCCAACAATTACAGCACCTAATAACCCAAATAGCTTAATTTTAGGTTTAGTAACTGGAATTTATGAATTTAGATGGAGAACAACAACTACAGGAGATAATGGATGCTCTTTTGAAGATACAGTAACCATAGAAGTTGTTTCAGATCCTTTAGTTGCAGAGGCAGGACCAGATCAATGTATTCCAGAATTTAGCACACTAACTTTAGCAGCTACTCCAGCAAGTGCAGGAATGGGTACTTGGTCTCAAGTTTCAGGGCCAACGACAGTTAATTTTATTAATGTAAATAACCCAACCACTTCGGTTACAGGAGCAGGTGTAGGAACCTATGTATTGGAATGGTCTGTAGATAATGGAACTTGTGACCCAGTAACAGACCAAGTTATTATAGAAATTAAATCAAATGCAGATTTAGAGTTAACTAAAACCGTCACTCCTTCTTCAGTAAATGTAGGAGACGAAGTGACTTTTACAGTATCAATATTTAATAACAATGCATTAACAACAAATGCAGATGCAACAGGAGTAATTGTAGAAGATGTGCTTCCTAATGGTTTTGATTTAGTAGCTGGTTCATTATCTCCTGTAGGGAGTTTTGATTTAGGTTCAAAAACAATTCAATGGTCCAATTTAAATATAGCCAATGGTGCTACTTTAGTTTTAGAATATAGGGCCACAGTAAACGCTACAGGACCTTATGTGAATGCTGTGCAAATTACAGGAAGCGATCAATTTGATCCCGATAGTGATCCAACTACAGACAGTACTGTAGATGAAGATGGAGACGGAAATCCAGATGATGACGATGAAGATACAGCACAAGTTACCATACAATCAGCAGATTTAAGTTTATCTAAAATGGTTAGTCCTACTTCTGCTAGTGTAGGAGATCCAGTTACTTTTACAATAAGTTTAGCAAATGCAGGAATAAATACAGCGACAAATGTTGAAGTTATAGATCAGTTGCCAAGTGGTTATACGTATGTAAGTGATAATAGCGGAGGAACTTATGATTCAGCGTCAGGTTTATGGATAGTTGGTAATGTTACAGTTGCAGGAACTTCACTTATAATTCAAGCAACAGTTAATGCACCAACAGGAACGACAAATGAATATTTAAATACAGCACAAATTTCAGCTTCAGATCAAGCTGATCCAAATTCAACTCCAAATAATGATGATGGAGATCAAAGTGAAGATGACGAGTCTAATGCTGGAATTACACTAGAAAGTGCAGATTTAGAAGTTGCAAAATCGATTAGTACAACTCCAGGAAATATAGGAGATACAGTTACATTTACAATTCAAGTTGATAATATAGCAACAGCTACAAATCCTCTTTCTACAGGAGATGCAACGGGTGTAGAAATCCAAGATGTATTACCTGCAGGATATACAATAACTCCAGGAACGGTGTCAAATGCAGGTTCTTATGATGCCGCTTCGAGTACTGTAACTTGGAATGGATTGAATATAGCCAATGGTACAAATGTGATGCTAACCTTTCAAGCCACAGTAAATGCAACAGGTAGTTATGTTAACACAGCTCAGGTAACAGCTTCAGATCTTCCAGATCCAGATAGTACGCCTAATGATGGAGTAGGAGATGACCAAGATGATGCAACATTTGTGGTTTTAGCAAATGTTCCTCCGGTTGCAGATAATGAAATTAGTTCAGGAAATACACTAGGAACAACAGTTACTCAGAATATAATTACAGGAGATACAGATTCAGATGGAACTGTAGATCCAATGAGTGTAAATTTAATAGTACCAATAGGAGTTACTACATCAAGTCCAATAACAGATTTAAATGGTGATTTAGTAGGTTTTACAGTAGATGATGAAGGAACTTGGTTATATGATGAAGTAACGGGAGAAGTAAGTTTTACTCCAATTCCAGGTTTTACAGGTGATCCAACTCCAATATCATATACTATTGATGATGATGATGCGGCTACATCAAATATTGCTACTATAACTGTTGAATATTTAGATACTCCACCAGTAGTAGTTAATGATTCCGACTTAAATAATGATTTAGGAACTGATGTAACGATATCTGTATTAGGGAATGATACCTTAGGAGATGGAAGTACTCCAAGTGCAAGTGATATTACCTTTGCATTTGTAAGCCCAGGAGCTGTAGTTTCAGGAACAGATTTAGTGTTAACTGTAGCAGGTCAAGGAGTTTGGACGTATGATACCTTAACAGGAGCATTAACTTTTAGTCCAGAAGCTACCTTTGAAGGAGATCCAACACCAATAGACTATAATATTACAGATTTAGATACTGGAGTAGTAAGTGCTGCGCCAGCAACAGTTACTATTACGTATCAAGATCGTCCAGTAGCAGTAGATGACGCGAGTTTAGGAAATACTCAAGGAGCAACAGTTACTTTAGACATTGTAGGAAATGATACAGATGGTGATGGAAACTTAGATCCAACAACAGTAAGTTTAACAGCACCAGCAGGAGCAACTAACATAGTAACGTCAACGGATGGGGATGTTATAGGATTTGAAGTGCCAGGCGAAGGAGTTTGGAGTTATGATGAAACAACAGGAGAGATTAGTTTCGATCCAATCGCAGGTTTCACAGGAGATCCAACTGATATAGAATATACAATTTTTGATGAAGATGGAAATGAAAGTACGGATCCAGCAAACATTAATATTGAATACTTAGATACACCACCAGTAGTTGTTAATGATTCAGACTTAAATAATGATTTAGGAACTGATGTAACAATATCGGTATTAGGTAATGATACGTTAGGAGATGGAAGTACTCCAAGTGCAAGTGATATTACCTTTGCATTTGTAAGTCCAGGAGCAGTAGTTTCAGGAACAGATTTAGAGTTAACAGTAGCAGGTCAAGGAGTTTGGACGTATGATACCTTAACAGGAGCATTAACTTTTAGTCCAGAAGCTACCTTTGAAGGAGATCCAACACCTATCGACTATAATATTACAGATTTAGATACCGGAGTAGTAAGTGCAGCACCAGCAACAGTTACCATTACGTATCAAGATCGTCCAGTTGCAGTAGATGATGAGAGTTTAGGAAATACTCAAGGAGCAACAGTTACTTTAGACATTGTAGGAAATGATACAGATGGAGATGGAAATTTAGATCCAACAACAGTAAGTTTAACTACACCAATGGGAGCAACCAACATAGTCACGTCAACAGATGGCGATGTTATAGGTTTTGAAGTACCAGGTGAAGGAGTTTGGAGTTATGATGAAACAACTGGAGAGATTAGTTTCGATCCAATCGCAGGATTCACAGGAGATCCAACAGATATAGAATATACAATTTTTGATGAAGATGGGAATGAAAGTACCGATCCAGCCAACATTAATATCGAATACTTAGATACTCCACCAGTAGTTGTAAATGATTCAGATTTAAATAATGATTTAGGAACTGATGTAACAATATCTGTATTAGGGAATGATACTTTAGGAGATGGAAGTACACCAAGTGCAAGTGATATTACCTTTGCCTTTGTAAGTCCAGGAGCAGTAGTTTCAGGAACAGATTTAGTATTAACTGTAGCAGGTGAAGGAGTTTGGACGTATGACACCTTAACAGGAGAACTAACCTTTAGTCCAGAAGCAACTTTCGAAGGAGATCCAACACCTATCGATTATAATATTACCGATTTAGATACTGGAGTAGTAAGTGCTGCGCCAGCAACAGTTACTATTACGTATCAAGATCGTCCAGTTGCAGTAGATGATGAGAGTTTAGGAAATACTCAAGGAGCAACAGTTAC
>CALLUJ010000121.1 GCA_938011245.1 uncultured Aquimarina sp.
TTAATGAAAAGTATATTCAAAATTATTTCAACGAGTTTTGTTATAAATTCAATAGAAGATATTTTGGAAACCTTTTGTTTGACAGGTTGGTTGTTGCTGCTATAACTAATACCTGGGATTAATTACGGATAGTCATATTAAGATATGAGTAGAAATTACAAAATAAAAAAAAATCTGGAGACAAATCAATGGAACTACTTATTACCGCTGGAATTAATTATATTTAGTAAAACCTTAAATTTCCAATTTTATGCCCTGCTAAAATGTAAACATCAGAGAATTTACTCTAATAATATAAATTGCACAAAAATTAACAAAAAAAAGGCACAACACTTTAAACTTTCAAGCTAATACCAGTCTAAAAAACATTCTTAAAACAAAAATGGGCCGCCTAAATAATTTTAGACAACCCTAATTTATATTTTGTTTTACAAAAAACAGAAATAACAACTATATAAAAAATGCTTAGTTTTTATAAACTAAACCTACCGAAATAGTAGTTTCTTTATTCGCATTTCTACCTGCAATTACATTACTATACCCCGTAGACAAACCAATTATATCTTTATACACTGGAACATATAAGGTAAAATTTAACAATGTATAATCCACCTCTGTATTAGGCAAATCTCCTGGACCTCTAAATCCTGGACCTCCAATATCTAATCCATCAATAGAATCTTGAATATCAATTTCGGTATGTAAATAAAAATGCTCCGAAAAGTACCCTATTTTAAAACCATAAGCAAAAGCATTAGGAACATCTAAACCATCGCTATCTTTATAACTGTACCCCCCTTGAGCTTCAACAAACAAATTAAAAGGAAACTCATATTGAAAAATACCATCTATATTTACCGTTTTAGCTTTATTTCCTATCGAAACTACTCCTCTAGGTTCATAATCACTTAAAGGAAATCCAACCCCTGCAGCTGCACCTATCTTTATACAACCAGCATCGCTATGGTTTTCGTACAATTTATATTTTGCAAACAAATTTAAATCTTGAACTCCCGATGCATAAGCCCCTTCAAATTGATCCTCTTCGTCTAAAGTTAGCGCACCATTTGCTGCTTCAATAGCTATATAGGGAACACTTAAGTCTACAGAAAGTTTGTCTGTAATTCCATATTCCGCATATAAATTAACAATATTCGCTCTTAAATCTCCTGCTCCTCCTGGATTACCTGGGGCTAAAGCAGTTCCTTCAAAAAAGGAATTAGATCTTTTATAGTTAAAACTTGGAGCAATAGTTAACTGTCCTTTGTTGGGATAGAAACCACTTGTTAAAATTTGAGCTGAAGTTGATAAAGCCGACAATAGCAATGAGCCAGCCAGCATTAGTTTAATTGTTTTTTTTGAATGAGTTAACATAACGTTTTTTTTAAGTATTAATTAATTAACACTTAGACTCGAACATTACAGTTCATTACTAAAAGCATTCTTTTATTTCATTTCACTAACAAACAGCCTTTATTTTTTTAATTTTTATAGTAAAAATGTTAAAAAAAACAATAACTCTATTTTTTAACCCTATTTAATTATTATATCCACATTTTAAAATCTTAAACAGCACATTCCTAAACACCTAAAAGTCTTATTTTTACTACAAAAAATATGTTAAAAATTTAATTTTTTACCATTTGAAAGAATTAACCTACAAACTATTCCATTAGTAAAAAGCCAACACTTTTTCTATATTGAAATTAAGCGTTAATAAATTAGCTTAAGTTTTTTAACAACCTAAACTTCAAAAAATCATTTATAAGTCTATTTCCACTAATTCCCAATAAGCTTACACACAAATAAAGTTGCTCAAAAATTAATAACCTTACTTAAATTTTCATTAAATTTAAAAAGAATCTAAAAATTAGTGATAAGTTTAATTCTAGGAATGTTTTTTAAAAAATATTTTAATACTATTTTTGCCTATGCAAAATAATGTACTTATCCTTGATTTTGGCTCTCAATACACGCAACTAATTGCGCGTAGAGTAAGAGAATTAAATATTTATTGTGAAATTCATCCATTTAACAAAGTCCCTTCTAATTTAGAAAACTTTAAAGCTGTAATACTTTCTGGATCACCGTCATCGGTTAGAGCGGAAAATGCTCCTAAAGTAGATTTATCTAAAGTTAAAGGAAAAAAGCCTCTTTTAGGTGTATGTTATGGAGCTCAATATTTAGCGCATTTTTTTGGAGGGGAAGTAGCTCCTTCGAATATTCGAGAATACGGAAGAGCAAATTTATCGTTTACTAAAGAAAACGAGCTTTTTTTAGAAGGAATTAATACTGGCTCACAAGTATGGATGAGCCACAGTGATACTATTAAATCTTTACCTAAAAACGGTATAAAATTAGCTAGTACGCAAGATGTAGAAAATGCCGCATATCGTATTGAAGATGAAACCACTTTTGCAATCCAATTTCATCCAGAAGTATATCATTCTACCCATGGGAAGCAATTATTAGAGAATTTTTTAGTTAAAATAGCAGGAGTTGCCCAAGAGTGGACTCCAAATTCGTTTGTAGAAACTACCGTTGCCAAATTAGAAGCTAAAATTGGTAACGAAAAAGTGATTCTAGGTTTAAGTGGTGGCGTAGATTCTACTGTAGCTGCTGTATTATTACATAAAGCTATTGGGAATCATTTACAATGTATTTTTGTAAACAATGGTTTGCTTCGCAAAAACGAATTTGACAGTGTATTAACACAATACCATGGCATGGGACTCAACGTAAAAGGAGTAGATGCTTCGAAACGCTTTTTAGCTGACCTAGCAGGAAAAAGTGATCCCGAACAAAAAAGAAAAAGTATTGGTAAAGTTTTTGTAGATGTTTTTGATGATGAATCTAAATTAATAGACGATGCCAAATGGTTGGCGCAAGGAACTATTTATCCCGATGTAATTGAATCTGTTTCTACTACAGGAGGCCCTTCGGCAACTATAAAATCTCATCATAACGTTGGAGGTTTACCCGATTATATGACACTTAAAGTAGTAGAACCCTTAAGAGCTTTATTTAAGGATGAGGTAAGACGTGTAGGAGCCTCTTTAGGCATCGATCCCGAGCTACTTGGTAGACACCCTTTCCCTGGCCCTGGATTAGCTATCCGTATATTAGGAGATATTACACCTTCAAAAGTAGCAATACTGCAAGAAGTAGATGCCATATTTATAAATGGACTAAAAGAGCATGGTTTATATAATAAGGTTTGGCAAGCTGGTGCTATTTTATTACCCGTAAATAGTGTAGGCGTTATGGGCGACGAACGCACTTATGAAAAGGTAGTCGCTTTAAGAGCTGTAGAGAGTACCGATGGTATGACTGCAGATTGGGTAAATTTACCTTATGAGTTTTTACAAAAAATATCGAACAAAATTATAAACAATGTTAAAGGGGTAAATAGAGTTGTTTATGATATTAGTTCTAAACCACCCGCAACCATCGAGTGGGAATAAAATTATTCAATGAAAAATAAACCATTTGTATTAATTATTGCTTTCTTAAGCTTTAAAGCTATTTTTGCGCAATTTAATTTCAGACAACACGAAGTTGTTGCTGGAGACGATGTTTATTCTATTGCTAAAGAATATGGCACTACACCAAAAAATATTTACAATTTAAACCCTACAGCTAAACAAGGAATACAACCTGGAACTATCCTTGTAATTCCCAATGTTATTTCTGCTCCTGAAATACCCGTAAATGGAATAGAGTTTAAAAAACTTAAGGTCAAAAAAAAACAGACACTTTATAGCCTTTCTAAAAAGTTTAATGTCTCCATAGACGATATTAAAAAGTATAATTCTTTCTTAAATACAGAAAAACTAAAAAAAGGTGACATTCTAAAAATACCATTTCCTGCACCTAAAGTTAAAAAAGTAGTAAGAAGTCTTAACAAAGAAAAAAGTACAGGTACAACCCAAATTTACACCGTTAAACCCAAGGAAACTAAATACGGAATTGCCCATAAATTTGGAATTACTATTCCTGAGTTAGAAAACATGAACCCTAATTTAGGAGAGGACTTCCCTATAGGCATACAAATTTTAGTTCCTTCTGAAATAAAAAAAGAAGCACCTCTCGAAAGAGGCACTTCTAAAAAATTTCAACTTTACAAAGTTCCTTCTAAACAAACTATGTTTAGTTTAAGTAAACAATTTGAAATTAGTAGAGATTCTATTTTAAAATTAAATCCAGAATTAAAGGATGGATTAAAATCTGGAATGATTATACAAGTGCCTAATGTAAATTTTAGTGCCAATAATTTAGTTACAAACACATCTTTATCAAACAAATTACACAACTTCGAACCTAAAAACATTGCTATTCTATTGCCTTTTGGAGTTAAAAACTACACAGGAAGCGATAATCAGTTTTACAAAAATCATCTAGAAAAAAGCAAAGTTACTAGACTTTCTGTAGATTTTTTTGCAGGAATTAATATAGCCTTAGACAAAGCAAAAAAATTAGGCATAACCACTAATGTTACTGTAATTGATACTAAAAGCAATGAAAATATTGATAATTTAATTGTTGCAAAAAAATTAAAAAATGCAGATGCCATTATAGGTCCTTTATACAGTAAAAAAGCAGACCAATTAGCCTCTGCCCTGCAAGCAGCAAACACCCCTATCTTTTCTCCAATTTCCAACAAAGTAATTAAGAATCATCCTAATCTATATCAATCGCTACCCAACCAAGAAACACTACAAAACAAAATTATTAACTATGTTAAAAGAGATAGTGTTTCCAAAAACATTATTATTATAGCAGACGCAAAACATCAGGCTCAAAAAAAACTATTACAAAGCACATTTCCCGAAGCTAAAATTTTAGATCCTGAAGATGAAAACTTTATTACTATAACCAAATTAGAAGAATTAATAGGAATTAAAGAAAAAGAAACAAAAAAGAACACCATCCCTAATTTTGTATTCTTAGAAAGCGATAATTTACTATTAGTAAGCAATGTAGTTTCCCTATTAAGTGGCCGAGCAAAAACACATAATATCACCCTTTTTACAACCAGCAAATCCTCCGTCTATGATAACGAAGCCATTTCCAATAGTAACTTATCTAACTTAAATTTTCATTATCCATCGGCTAATAAAATAACAGAAACTACAGATTTGGATTTTCATAATGCATTTTTAAAAAAGTATGGTGTAAAACCTAATAACTATGCTATAAGGGGATATGATTTAGCACTTGATGTATTATTAAGGTTGGGTGCTTCAAATGAGCTTACAGAATTAAATAATAACTACACCATTACAGAGTATATTGAAAACAAATTTCAATACATAAACACTCCCAACAAAGGAATTATAAACAAAGCCTGTTATGTTATAAAGTATTCCGAAAATTTACTTTTTAAAGTAGTCGAATAATTACTTACCTTAGGTAAATGCATGTATTTATAATTTCCTTATTATTATTTAGTAATGTATTATCCTGTTTTTCTCAGAAAGATGATTTAGAATATAATTGCTATAATAACCGGAGGAAACTTACTTGGAATGATTTTCTAGTAAACACCTCTCCTCAAAAAAACAGTCTTATTGCCGCTAGTGTTAGTACAGGTTTAGACTTTACTTGGGATTATAATATTAATAATGCACAACAAAATTTTAGTTATAGTGTTTGTGCTAAGTTTTACCCTAAAGCTTCTTGGGTTATTAAATACAAAAAGGATAGTATATTACTGGCTCACCAACAATTACATTTTGATATTACTGAACTGTATGCTCGTAAACTTCGAAAAGCTGTATCTAACTACAAATTAGGTAGGAACATCCGAAAAAACCTTGGTATTATCTACAAAAACATAGAAGCGTCTAGACAAAAAATGCAAAAAGAATACGATATCGAAACAGAACATTCCAAAAACAAAAAGCAACAACACATTTGGAATAAAAAAATAGATTCTCTACTTACTCAATATCAACTATACAATAGATAATGGTAAACCAAAAGCAATTTTTATTAGACTTAGCCAAAGCTAAAATGCCATTTGGTAAATACAAGAATTCCTTTTTAGTAGATATCCCAGAGTATTATTATGTATGGTATAAACAAAAGGGCTTCCCTAAAGGTAAACTAGGCTTACAAATGGAAAGTATGTACGAATTAAAAATGAATGGATTAGATAATATTGTAAAAAAACTACAGAATTACACTACAAATTAATAGATTAACAATTTGTTTTCCCATTTAAATTCAAGCACTCCATCAAATGATACAATCAAAAAAAGAATAAATTATTGTACATTTAACAAAATACCACCTTATAATTAACATTGTTCAAAAAAAACGCTGCTAATTCTTACTTTCTTTAAAGATTCAAAAAAAAGAATAAATTAATTACGAACTACTAAACTAGAACGACTAAAGAGTGAATTATTTTGTAATTTAGCGAAATTATAAAATTTGTAAACAACCTTAAAATTATGGCATTCGATATTGATATGATCAAAAAGGTATATGCACAAGTTGCCGATCGTGTTGAAAACGCACGAAAAGTAACAGGCAAGCCTTTAACTTTAGCAGAAAAAATTCTTTATTCTCATTTGTGGGATGGAAAAGTTAATACTGCATTTAAACGAGGAAAAGACTATGTAGATTTTGCTCCCGATCGTATTGCTTGTCAAGATGCGACAGCACAAATGGCTCTTTTACAGTTTATGCAAGCTGGAAAAAAGAAAGTTGCCGTCCCCACTACAGTACATTGCGACCATCTAATTCAAGCTAAAGTTGGTGCAGACAAAGATTTACAAAATGCATTAAACAACTCTAATGAAGTTTTTAACTTTTTAGAATCCGTTTCTAATAAATATGGTATTGGATTTTGGAAACCAGGAGCTGGTATTATACACCAAGTAGTTTTAGAAAATTATGCGTTTCCTGGAGGAATGATGATTGGAACCGATTCGCACACTGTAAATGCTGGTGGACTTGGAATGCTAGCTATTGGTGTTGGTGGTGCAGATGCTGTAGATGTTATGGCTGGAATGCCTTGGGAATTAAAATTTCCAAAGCTTATTGGTGTAAAGTTAACGGGAAAACTATCTGGATGGACTGCTCCAAAGGATGTTATTCTTAAAGTGGCTGGGATTTTAACTGTAAAAGGTGGAACTGGAGCTATTGTAGAATATTTTGGAGAAGGAGCTAAAGCACTTTCTTGTACTGGTAAAGGTACTATTTGTAACATGGGTGCAGAAATTGGAGCAACTACTTCTACTTTTGGGTATGACGAATCAATGGAGCGCTATTTAAGATCTACAGATCGTAACGATATTGCAGATGCTGCAAATCAGGTCAAAGCTCATTTAACGGGCGACGATGAAGTTTATGCAAATCCAGAACAATACTTTGATCAAGTAATAGAAATTAATTTATCTGAATTAAAACCCCATATTAACGGACCCTTTACACCAGACTTAGCTACTCCTGTTGGGGAAGTAAACGCTAAGGCTAATAAAAATGATTGGCCTTTAAAAGTAGAATGGGGTCTTATTGGCTCTTGTACCAACTCTTCGTATGAAGATTTATCTAGAGCTGCTTCCGTTGCTAAACAGGCTGTAGACAAAAAACTAAAAACAAAAGCCGATTTTGGGATTAATCCTGGTTCGGAACAAGTGCGCTATACTGCAGATCGTGATGGGCTATTAGGAATTTTCGAAGACTTAGATGCTAAAATATTTACCAACGCTTGTGGTCCTTGTATTGGACAATGGGCGCGTGAAGGTGCTGATAAACAAGAAAAAAATACCATTATACACTCTTTTAACCGAAATTTTTCAAAAAGAGCAGATGGAAACCCAAATACACATGCTTTTGTTGCTTCACCCGAAATGGTAGCTGCTATAGCTATTTCTGGTCGATTAGATTTTAATCCTATTACAGATAAACTTGTAAATGAAAATGGAGAGGAAGTAATGTTAGATGAACCTACAGGGTTTGAATTGCCTCCAAAAGGATTTGCTGTTGAAGATGCTGGTTATTTGGCTCCAGAAGAAGATGGATCTGCTACTCAAATAAAAGTTAAAGAAGATTCGGAACGTCTACAATTATTAACTCCCTTTAAACCTTGGAATGGAGAAAATATTACAGACGCAAAATTATTAATTAAAGCTTTTGGTAAATGTACCACAGATCATATTTCTATGGCTGGACCTTGGTTACGTTTTCGAGGACATTTAGATAACATTTCTAACAATTGCTTAATTGGAGCTGTAAATGCATTTGGAAAAAAGACCAATGCTGTTAAAAACCAATTAAATGGAGAAATTAGCGAAGTTCCTGCTGCTGCAAGAGCATATAAAGCTGCTGGAGTATCTACAATAGTCGTTGGAGATCATAATTATGGAGAAGGATCTTCTCGCGAACATGCTGCTATGGAGCCTCGCCATCTTGGAGTAAGAGCCGTTATTGTAAAATCTTTTGCTCGTATTCACGAAACTAACTTGAAAAAGCAAGGTATGTTAGGCTTAACCTTTGTTAAGGAAGCCGATTACGATTTAATTCAAGAAGATGACACATTCAATTTTATTGATTTAAAAGATTTTGCTCCTAACAAAGCCTTAACCATAGAAATCGTTCATGCAGACGGTTCAAAAGACACTATTAGTACTAACCACACTTATAATGCACAACAAATTGCATGGTTTAAAGAAGGTTCTGCGCTTAACCTAATTAAGAAAGAAAATGCTTAATTAAAAGTTAACCCATTCTTACTACAAAAAAACACCTCTTTAAAACAAATTTAAATAGGTGTTTTTTATTATCTTTAATAGACGTATTCAGAAAATTCATAATCCCAAAAGTTAGCGTTTTTTTTACACACTAGGGTTTCATACACAAGACGGATATGGTTACAAAAAGTAAAATCCGAGATATGACAAACTCATACCTCGGATTTTTATATTTATTATTCTATTTTCCAATTATGCTCATTTAATATTAATGTTTAATTATTAGGAACTTATTGAATTATTAACTTCTCTACTGAAGTCCCTAAATTTGACTGTATATGAACAAAGTAAAGTCCCGCAGGCAGATTACTTAAAGTTATCCTACTACTACTAGAGCTTTCTATAACTTTACTCCCATAACTATTATAAATACTTGCACTTATAAATTTTTTTGTATTAATATTTACAACATCAGTAGCAGGATTAGGAATTACAACAGTCGATTCTACTCCTTCTTCTATTTCAAAATTATTCTCGGTAATAGATTTTTTTGCTACATTTTTACATCTCTTTGCATTAATTTGTTGGCTACTATTAGCACCATCTAATTTTACAGTATAACATTTAAATTTTTTATTCGATTTACCACCATCACAGTTAGGAAAATACCTTACTCTATCAATTGATTTACCAGGAACACTTTCTTTATCTAAATTCATCTGTTTATTTACACTAAATCTTTTATCTAAATCTCTAGCCATTTTACAAGCATAAAACCCTAAATCTTTTCGTTTAACTTGAGAGGAAGTTTTAGTCGTAGTAGGTGTCCACTTCGTAATACTTAAAGCTGATGTTGATGCGAATGAACCTTTATTTTTTGCTTTTCCTGTTCTACTTACATAACCTCCTGCTAATTGTATCGCCCACGTCGAATTAATAGATTGAATTTTATCAACTATAACACACCCTTGATTAACTCTATGAGGGGATAATACGACAGCAGCATCCCCATTTCTTACAACAATATTATTACCATAAACTTCGTCTATAGTTGCTGCTGATGAAGACAATCCTCCTATAAAATCAGATTCAACCCTTAAAGTTATTCCTCCTTTACCATCTAAATTATTGAAATATATTCTCTTACCTGCTCTTATTTGAACAAGTCCATACCCAACATGGTTTCCTAAGGACGTTATATTTTCAACAATACCCCTAAACGGCACATCTACTCCCGATTTTCTATTTTTTGAATTACCGTCTTTTATATTCAATTCAACATTAGAAAAAACAGTAAACCCACTGGTAACATTAAAGTTTCCAATATAAAAATTTTGAGCACTAATAACATTAAAAGGTCTTACTCTTCGTAATTTATTAGCCCCATCTTCACGTTTTGCTGCAAAGTCAGAGAAATCTATTTTAAACCTTCCTCCTTGAGAGGTAATTTGAACATCTTTCACCTGTTTTCCTCTTCCCAAAATAAATATTTGAGAATTTTTACCTGCATCTCTTTTCACAGGTTTTATTGTAATATTAGAACTAAATTGTAATCTTATTTTACTCTTTAATTCTAAATCATCAATAATTACGGTCCTTTTTTTACCAGCATTAATATTAATGGTACCCCCCTTAGCACCTAATTGATTCATAGCTTTTCTTAGTGCCCCTGTAATATTCTCGTTGTCTTTAGGGGTAATTGTTTTCTTCCTTCCAGATGTGCTTGGAATTCTTTTCCCATCAAAATAATTTGACCTTTTTTTTTCTGGACATTGAGCTGATATACTTCCGCTAAATACAAGAGAAAGTAATAATACGATTACATTAATCGATTTTAAGTAATTTAATTTTCTTAACATAATTTTAATTAATTAGCTGTTTATTGTTATTTTTTCAATATAAATGAGCGTTTTTATTGAAAATAAATTAAAATATAAATAAATTTTTAATAAAATTAATAATAAAAACTAAAAAAACAAACTAAAACGTTTTAGTTTTTAATAAAACCTAATTTATTTAATCTTTATAAATTTTCAACTAAGTTTAAAATTAACATTACTCATAAAAATTTCATTACATCTTTTAATATTCTTAGTGTTTAATAATTTCTCAAATTACATTGAGTTTTAAATAGAGCTAAAAGGATTTCGTATTATAACTAATCTTAAAAATTAGAACTTTATTTCACCCTTTTTAAGAGGTCTTATTTTAAACAACAAAGATCTTTCCATTTCTGTTATTCATCAAAACAAGAGTTATTAATTTTAAATAGTAAAACAATTATCTATTTTTATAAAATGCATACCAATAATACTGAAATACAGAATAATATAATTCATATTTTAATTAATAAGTTTACTTCAAAATCAATTAATATATAACTAATAACTAGTATAAATTTTAATATGTATAAACTCTTAAATTGTAAGTTTTTTGCTTTCAATCGACCAAATGACCATTACCAAAAAACACAAATATTATGGACTCTATTTGGTACTGTGAAAAAACCGATTTATTTTCTGTTTTTTGCCCACACAAGCTAAAAAATCACCAATCAAATCATGAAGCCGAGGTGTACAAAAAACAAGATTTTATTTATTTAGAAAAAGATCCTACCCAAAAAGTATATATGATTGCTAAGGGTAAAGTAAAAATTGGATATATTGATAGTCAAGGCGAAGAAGTCGTTAAAACGATTCTTTCCAAGGGAGATATTTTTGGAGAAGCTGCTCTTTTATTTGAGGAGCAACGTAACGAGTTTGCCCAGTCTATCGCTAGCGAAACTCAAATATGTAAACTTCCCGCTAATAAGTTGCATGATTTAATGAGAAAGAACAAAAATTTAAGCATACAAGTGTATAAGTTTCTTGGTCTACGATTTAAAAAAATAGAACGCCGAATTGAATTACTCCTATTTAAAGATGCTAAAACAAGACTTATTGAATTTCTTAAAGAATTAAAAGACGAATTTGGTTATTGCTGCCCCGAAACAGGTGATGTTATTATTAATCATCCTTATACGCAAAAAGATATCGCAAGTTTAATAGCAACGTCTAGACCTACACTAAATATTCTTTTAAATAATTTAAAACAGAAAAGAAATATTAAATTTTCTAGAAAAAAAATGATTCTAGGCTCGTCCTTTTTTTGAATTAAAAAAACAATAAATGTTAATTATCTGACGTTTATGACTTATTAAAATGGCTTTAAAAGCCTAAAATAAATAACTCAAAAACTCAGAATCATGAACTTTAAAAATTTATTTCTAGGAAGTATAAGTGTCCTTGCTCTTTTAACCACTTCTTGTAGTGAAGATGATACTACTAACAATAATCAAAAACCATCTATTGAACTTACAGGGGGACCTTTTAATTTTACTGTAGATTTAGAAGAAGATCGTCTGGAAGATGATGCTATTGCTGTTACATCTACCAATAATGTTGGAGATCAAAAAAAATGGATTGTTACTGATGAAGAAGGAAACATACTAGGTCTACCTGGTAAATTATCTGGCCCCGAATTTAATGAAGCTGGTGTAGGTACTTGCCTTGTTTGGTATATTTCTTACGAAAATGGAATTTCTGGATTAGAAGTTGATAAAAATGTTAACGACTTAGAAGGAAACTTTACTTTATCTAATTCTATTAACGTAGTACGATCACAACCAACAGGAGGAGCTATATTAACAGGTGGGCCTTTCGAATTTATTGTAGATGGCACAGAAGACAGAATACCTGAAGGTGCTATTGTTGTAGATCAAACCAATGCATTGGGTTCTAACTCTATTTGGATTGTTACCGACGAAACTGGTGATACTATTTTAGGTACTCCGCCTTCTTTTACAGCTCCTGAATTTGATGAAGCTGGTGTAGGTACTTGTTATGTTTGGCTTGCTACTTATAACGATGGTGTTACTGGTATAATAAAAGATTCTAAAATTTCAGATATTAATGGCTCAATTTATTTATCTAATCCTATAAAAGTAGAAAGAAAAGCTCCTACTAATTAATAGTATTTAATAATAAAATTAATTAGTTTAAATCTGAATGAGTTTGTGATACTCCTTATATATTTCAAATACTGCCGTAAACTATGCTTTTTTTTTTAGAATTATCTAATTCGTGATACATTTTAAAATTAATTAAGCAAACACTAGTTTATTAGATATCATACTTCTCAACAAAATCCCAATATACAATTCAGATTAAAAAAATTAACACTCTTGAATCTATATATCAATTAATAGATTCAAGGGTGTTTTTTAGTAAACAGCGCTTTTATAAACGGAATGTAAGGTAGTTTTAATATTAATTTAAGTTCTTCTATAAATGTCGTCTCTTCATCTAAAAATCTTAACAATACAGTAATAGGCACCTTTTTATACATTTCTAAAAAAACAACAGGACCTTGTTTATTTTGGTATTGAAGTAGTTTTATAAAAAGCCGGTCGTAAAACACAAATCTTTTAGGCGATTTATAACCTATAGGAACTAGTTCTTTTTCTAATTGATTTGCTATAATTTTAGCATTTTTTTCTGCAAATTTAAACGAGTAACCAGTAGATGCTTTTACCCAACCTCCAGCCGTTCCAATTTTTTTTATTCTTTTAGTAGACTCTTTATTAAAATCAAAAGACGACATAGGGATTTCTCCTGCTTCCTTATTTATTACCTCATAAAAGACTCCTGGAAAAAACGCTGACATATACCCCTTAAGTTGTTTTTCAAATTCACTTTTAGAAATCAAAAAAGGAGCGAAAAAAGTATATTCTATTAAAGCTTTTGTCTTTGATATAGGCAATATGTACATAAAGCTAGTAGAGTCTTTAAATTGATACCTATAATCCATCATGGTAAACGAAGAGGCATCAAAAACAGGAGTGTTTACTTTTATTTCCCACCCTCGAAAAGATTGAGTTACTAATGGGTATTTATGTTTGTTTTGTATAAAATTAGACGACAACCTACTATCAAAAACATAAGTAGCTGTATATTCTTTAGAATTTCCTTTTATTACGACCCTCCCTTCTTCTTCTTCTAGGTCCTCAACCCATTCTTCAATAAAAGTAATATTATCTTGAATCGACAACCTTTTTTCACAAAACGAATAAAAATCTTGAAATTTTAACGATTTATACTTAAAAGAATTTAAGTTTATCTTTAAAGAATCTTTTTGATTTTTAAATTTAGTATTATTCCATTTTTTAAAAACAATACTATCCCAATGCCCCTTATTAGGTTCCCAAAAACTTAAAATATGATTTTTTTTAGACGGTGTTTTCGAATCTAATATTGCTATTGTTTTTTTTAGCAACGAAGTTTTCTTAGAAATTTCGTAAGCCAAATGTAAACCTGCAACTCCACACCCAATAATTAGATAGTCAAAATAAACTTTTTTATCCAAGATTATTGTTTAAAATACTTAAAGGGAACAAATAACATCCCAAAACACTCTCCATCGTGCTTACCTAAATGTTTATGATGTATTTTATGAGCACGCCGTAAACCTTTGGCATACCAGTTATTTGCATTTCTAAAAAGCTTAAACCGTTGGTGTATAAAAATATCGTGTACAAAAAAATAGGTAATTCCATATACCAAAATACCTATACCTATAGGCAAAGCATACCATGCTATTTCATATTTCCACAATAGAAAACAACCTATACTTATTAATGCATAAAACACAAAAAACAGATCATTCCGTTCCCACCAACTTTTATGTTTTTTATGATGGTGATCTGCATGTAAAGACCATAAAAAGCCATGCATAACATACTTATGCGTAGCCCAAGCCATGCATTCCATACCTCCAAATGTGCTTAAAAAAATTAATATTCCTAACAGTAAATTCATTTTAAATTAAATTTAAGCGATAATTAAAATAACTATGTGCTAGTAAACCTACTTTTTGGTAATCTGGAACTCGTATTCTTGCTTCTTTAATTTTATTAGAAGGAGTAGTTTCCAATTTTTTAAGTAACTTTTGATAATATCTAAAAGCTGTATATACTCCAAATTTAGCTTCTACTGGAAGCTTACTAATCCCTTTTCTAGCCTCACCAAAATCTATTTTAATTTCTTCTATAATTTTATACTTGCTTTTATCATTTAAATTTTCTAAATCAGTATTAGGAAAATATGCTCTATCTAAACCTTCTATATCTGCTTTAAGATCTCTTAAAAAGTTAACTTTTTGGAAAGCCGACCCTAATCGCATTGCACTTTCTTTTAAATTATGATATTGTTTATTGTTCCCTTTTACAAAAACCCGTAAACACATTAAACCTACTACATCAGCAGATCCGTATATGTATTCTTTATATTCTTTATCCGTAAGGTATTTTTTTTTATGAAGATCTAATCGCATACTTTTCATAAAGGCTTCATAAAGAGCAGGTTCTATTTTATACTTATGCACTGTTTCTTGAAAGCTATTCAAAATAGGATTTAAACTTATTTTTTGCTCTATAGCGGCATACATTTGAACTTCAAAATCATTAAATAAATGCTCTTTAGGGTATTGATGAAAAGAATCTACAATCTCATCGGCAAAACGAACAAAACCATATATGTTATAAATATCTTGACGAATACTAGGTGCGAGCATTTTTGTTGCTGAAGAAAACGAGGTGCTATAAGAATGAGTAACTGTTTTACTACAAAGGTGCGAAATGTTATCGAAAAGTGCTTTCATAAAAAATCCTTTTAATTATTCTTAAGTATAAGTCCCGATACCAATTTTCCAGAAATTAACGCTGGGGGTACCCCTGGACCAGGAACTGTAAGTTGCCCAGTAAAAAATAAATTTTTTACTTTCTTACTTTTTAACTTAGGTCTCAAAAATGCTGTTTGTAACAATGTATTGGCCATCCCATAAGCGTTACCTTTATAGGAGTTATACTTTTCCACAAAGTCCTTAACACAAAATGACTTTATAAATTTAATATTATTTACAACATCTTGCTTAGTTAACTTTTGAAATCTAGTTATAATCTTGTTAAAATATTCATCTCGTAAAGCTTGGGTATCTTCTAACCCTGGGGCTATTGGAATAAGAAAAAAACCATTTTCACAACCTTGGGGTGCTGTACTAGAATCCGTAACAGAAGTAAAATTTGCATAAAACAAAGGGTCTGAGGGCCACTTAGGACTATCGTAAATTTCTCCTGCATGTTTTTCAAAATCAGTATCAAAAAACAAATTATGATGGCTTATGTTTTTCAATTTCTTATTAAACCCCACATAAAACAACAAACTTGAAGGAGCAAAGGTTTTGTTATTCCAATACTTTTCCGAATACTGTTTTTCTTTTTCTTCCAGAAGAGTTTCTGTATGGTGATAATCGGCTCCACTTAACACTATATCAAACTTTCTAAATGTATTATTTACCGTAATCCCAACCACTTTATTGTTAGCCGTATTAATTTTTGATATAGTGCTGTTTGTTTTAAACTGAACTCCTAAGCTTTCTGCTAATTGGTGCATCCCTTTAATAACAGCATACATACCGCCTTTGGGCTGCCAAGTTCCTAAGCCAAAATCTGCATAGTTCATAAAATTGTAAAAAGCTGGAGTATCGGATGGTTTGGCACCCAAGAATAATACTGGAAATTCTAAAATAGATATTAATTTAGGATTTGTTACTTTTTTACGAACGTCTTTTGAAACATTACTAAAAAATTGTCCTAATTTAAGAATGGTTTTAGGGGTTATTAACTCTAAAGGAGAAACACCAGGACGATATACTAAATCTTTAATTGCTACATTATAATTACTTTTAGCATCTGTTATAAAGTTTTTTAAGGCAAATGCACTCCCTTCCTCTTCTGCTTCAAAAGCATTAAAAATTTCGTTAAGATTGTTTGCTATATCTATTTTAGATCCATCTTTAAAAAAAACAGAATAGGCTGGATTAAGCTTATCTATAGTGTAAAAATCGGAAGTTTTTTTCCCAAAATCTGCAAAAAAACGCTCAAAAACATCGGGCATCCAATACCAAGAAGGTCCCATATCAAATGTAAAACCTTCCATTTTTAGCTGACTTGCTCTTCCTCCTATAGATTCGTTTTTCTCAAAAACAGTAACTTTTTTACCTGCTTGAGCTAAATAACAGGCTGCTGATAATGACGAAAAACCTGAACCAATAATGGCAATTTCTTGAGACATATTTATTTAACTATTTTTTCAAAATCTTTGAAAGAATGAATAACCTTAATTAATGCCGACATTGGGACTACTACATTATTAAGTTGCCTACCCATAACCCAAAATTCATGCTTGTTAGGAATACATATTTCTTTTTTGAAAGTATTTATATACTTATTTACATCTTCTGAATAAGGCATTAACGTAAAGTATGAGACAAATACTAAATCGCTTTGAAGTTCTGCTAAAATTTTAAGGTAGTCTAAAGAAACGTTCTGACCTAAAAAAATTGTTTTATAGCCTTTGGAAAGTATAATCGTATTTAAAAACAACAAACTCAAATCACTAACTTCTCCAGCAGGTAAAAATAACACAAATGTTTTCTCTGCATTAGTAGTTTTTTGTTGTAAACGATCTATTTCTACCCACATTTTTTGCTCTATAATATTAGTAACAAAATGTTCGTGTGTTCCATTTATAGTATTGGACTGCCATAAAATTCCCACTTCATTTAAAAATGGAATAAATACGTCATAAAAAATATCCAAAAAACCCAAATCTTTCCTCAACTCTTCATAAGTATCTAAGAAAAGGCTAGTGTTAAAATTTAACATTGCCAACTTTAATGAGTTTAAAGAACGATCTACTGTAGTTTTTTTGGATACAATACCTTTTAAATATTGTTCTACTTCTTCCTCTGTTAATTTAGAAACTCTAGAGATTTTGTATCCACAATTTACTAAAAAAGAAACGCTTAAAAGCTTTTTCAAACTTTTCATATTATAGGTTCTTATATTAGTATTGGTACGGTTGGGTTCTAAAAGGTGATATCTTTTTTCCCATATTCGAATAGTATGAGCCTTAACGCCACTTAAGTTCTCTAAATCTTTAATACTATAAGCCTGTGATTGATTGTTCATATTTTTGAATAAAAACTTAAACAAAAATAAAAATTAAACCATAAGCCCAATATTATTTATAATTTATTTATGTTAAAAAAAACAAAACAAATTATAATTATTATGAGACTAAATTATCGATTTCTGCAACAATTTCAGAAACTGTTTTGTGATCTGTTTTTATAGTATTAGTAGCCTTACTATAGTATGCTAGTCGTTCAAATAAATGCTTAGCTATAAATTCCGAGAGTTCTTCTTCGTTTTTGGTATGTGCTATTAAAGGTCTCTTATTACGTTCTAAAAATAACCTTTTACTAAGCTCTGGTATAGATGTTTGTAAATAAACGGAGTTTGCGTTTGACAAAGTGGTTATTGTTTCCATATTATTACCAAAACAAGGGGTTCCTCCTCCTAAAGAGAGTACTATATTTTCTTTAGTCCTTACCAACTCCTCTAAATAAATTGCTTCTTTTTTTCTAAAGTAAATTTCTCCTTTCTTATCAAATATTTCTTTTACAGAAAGTTCTTCTTTTTTTTCAATATAGTTGTCCAAATCCACATATTCCATGGTCCTATAATTTGCAATTTCGTTACCTATTGCAGATTTCCCACTCCCCATATATCCTAATAAAATAATATTTTTTTGCATAGAAATAATCATTTCATAGCAAGTTCATATTTTTTAAGCGATAAAAAAAGTAAAAATTACAGTTTTTCCCATTGTTAAATTAAATTAAGGTAGTATATTTGCACCCGCAATAAGCAATGTTGTGAACGACCTGGTAGCTCAGTTGGTAGAGCATCTCCCTTTTAAGGAGAGGGTCCTGGGTTCGAGCCCCAGCCCGGTCACAAAATGGTTTAATATACCCCATTAAAATTATATTACGACCTGGTAGCTCAGTTGGTAGAGCATCTCCCTTTTAAGGAGAGGGTCCTGGGTTCGAGCCCCAGCCCGGTCACAAAAAGTATCGATAATTCGATACTTTTTTTTTGCTCTTATTTTATTTATTTTAAATATTACTACCCAAATAGTTATTTTTGCGGTAAACAAACCCGGATGCTGGAATTGGTAGACAGGCACGGTTGAGGGCCGTGTGTTTTAGGACGTGTGGGTTCGACTCCCATTCCGGGTACTTAAGAGATTTTTCAGTTTTTCTGAAAAATCTCTCTTTTTTTTCAAAAAGTTACCCACTCGTTCCACTCTATGTAAAACAGAAAAACTAAAACTCTTTTAAAGTTTAACAAATTAATTTTGAAAAAAATACTTATTAGGATTAACTACGGTTTCACTTTTAAATCCTTTGTTTTCGGATATTTGAACATTAGAACTATTTAACACACTAATTTCTGCTTTATTTTTTCCTACGTACTCGTTATTTTCTATTAAAACATTTGTACAGTTCTGAATGTCGAATTGAGATAATTCCGAAAAAATTGGCTTATGAGTATTTGTTTGTATAATTGTATTATTTGTTATTTTAAGATTATCAACACTTAACGCATAAATAATATGTGGATCAAAAGTTTTTATTGTATTACTGTCAAAGGTTATGTTTTTATGAAAATATCCATTTTTTCGATACTTCTTTGAAATAATAGGATCTATCTGCAATATTGCCTGCGGTTTAGCTCCACCAATACCTAAATCTTCAAAAACATTTCCTTTAACTGTCAAATCGGTAATAGGCCCCGACTCAAACCAATAATTTGCATCTCCACAAACACGCACTCCTGCCATCATACTTGAAAAATAATTATCCAAAATTTCTACTTTTTTAGAAGTTGATATCAAAATACTTCTTGCTCTGTTTTGTCTTACAGTACATTTCTTCATCGAAACACTTGCCATCCATGTAGTGTTTTCAACTGCCATTTCTGGAACTATGCTTTTTGGAAGCGACTCCTCAAATTCAATTACATAATAATCCTCATTTATTTGCTTTGATGTTTTTACAATAGCAGAATGTACGGGTAATAAATCGGTACGATTTATAAATCTAATTTCATCTTTACTATCTGCAATTTTAAATCCACTTTGCTGATAATGCATAGGCTTTACAGCTATGGTGTGGTCATTTAAAATTTCAGTAATTACCATATAAGTACCATGAACATTCGTAGCATCGTCTAACATGTTTTCAAACACACAGTTTTCAAAAGATATTAAACCTTTACAGTTAACGAAATGTGTAGCATCCGCTGAAGAGCCAATCATTTGTTTTGATTCTTTTGGTAGTTTAACATTAAAATGGTTTAAACTGAAAGTATCACATCTTTCAGCAATTAGAGACATTGCACCACTAGCATACACATTTATATCGTTTAACGTTATATTAGATGATTCAGTAACGTGAAATGCTGGATAACGTCTGTTTTGTCCATGAGGGCCTTTATCTACATAAATAGACCCCAATGGAGGTAGCTTTTTATTTGGGTTAAAGCCTGAAAACTCAACTATACCTTTACTTATTTCTTTAGCCTTTAACTTATTCCACTGAAGATAATCTGATGTTCGGTAATATGGTCTTAGCTTTTCTTTATTATAAATTATATTCTCCCCAAGTGGCAACTTCCAGTCATAACCTTTAAAGAAAATTTCATTTTGCTTAATTTCATACTCATTATTCTCGTTAATCTTTAGTGTAAAAGAATTGTTAGCTTCATTTCTACCAACAATTTCACCTTCAAACGTAAAAGGCTTATCCCAATAGATATTAAATTTTTTCATAAAAATCTTATCACTATTTGATATTTCGAAAGGAATTACACCCCCATGAAACACAAAATTGCTTCCTCCTCCGTCTAACGAAAAACTTTTCAGTCTATCTAAAAGAAAAATAATTTTTCTAAATCCATTATCGTTATTTGATATTTGAACCAATTTTTGTTGTGCTTTTTCTGGATAGAAATGATAGGTGCCACCTTCAAATTTTAGAGAGACCTCGTCGCTTGCCTTTTCTAAAATTGATCTTAGTACAGGGGTATAATCCTTAATATTTGGATTATTTTGAACAACAGTCTCTGTACTTTTTTTTTCACTAGAAGACTTAGATTCTTCTGAAGAATTAGATTTTGTATCTGAACAAGAATAAAGTGTTATTACAAAATAACACGCAAAGGCTAAATAAATTTTCATTTTATAATATTTTTTTCAAATATATTGATAATATTAGTACATATACTTTAACTACATAACGTAAACGAATTAGTTTATCTTCTAGTAAAACAAAACCGTCATATATTACTCCTTCATTTATTTCACAAAACAATTATAAAACCTTACTCTTATTTTTATTATTACTTAAATTAGATGATTCTATATTTCTAATTGCTTATTTTTGATAATTAAAGAACAAAAACAAAACGCAATGAAAAAAGGCTTTTTAATAGACATGGACGGAGTAATATATGACGGTAATGTGCTTATTAAAGGTGCTGATGTTTTTATAAAAACATTACAAGATAAAGAGATTCCTTTTCTTTTTATGACTAACAATAGCCAACGCTCGCCAATCGATGCTGTAAATAAGTTAGCAGGTATGGGAATTTCTATTAAAGAAGAAAATGTATATACTAGTGCTATGGCTACTGCTTGGTTTTTAAGCTTTATGAAGCCTAAAGGCACCGCTTATATTTTAGGGGAAGGCGGATTAATTACTAGTTTACACGAAAATGGGTATTCTGTAGTTACTTCTAATCCCGATTATGTTGTGGTAGGAGAGGGCAGAAATTTTACTTTAGAAATGGCTAACCAAGCTGTTGATATGATTTTGGCAGGCGCTAAGTTTATTGCAACAAATTTGGATCCATCTCCTAAAAAACAAGGTTGGGCAAATTTAGGTATTAAATCAATTGTATCCATGATTGAAGAAGCTACTGGAAAAAAAGCTTTTAGTGTTGGTAAGCCAAGTCCTGTAATGATGCGCGCTGCACGTAAAAAATTAGGGTTAACTACAGACGAAACTATTGTAATTGGAGATACCATGGATACCGATATTTTAGGATCGATACAAATGGGGTATAATACGATACTTACTTTATCTGGAGTTTCTAAAAAAGAAGATTTAGAAAATTATGCTTTTACTCCAGATATGATTATAGATTCTGTAGATGGACTAAACGTAAATGCTGTAATAAAAAAATTCAGCAATTAAACACCCAAAAGTAATATTATAACGCAATACAGGCACTTCTTTTTATTATGTAATAAAGAAGTACCTTGTATTGCGTTATCCAAATTAAAGTTGCGCTACATATCCTCTTTTAATATTTTTTGTACTGCAGCTATTCCACTATAGATAGCTCCATCCATATAACCCCCATTTACTATAGAGGTTTCTGTTCCCGAAAAAAGAAGCTTTCTATTAAAATAATCTTTTTGGAATTCATTATCTCCATATTGTAAACTTGTATATTTAGACCCTATTTCTCCCATCGAGGTATTTTTATCTTTAGACCAATCTTTCTCTTCATAAATAAGGTATTCTTGTATTTCAGAACCTAAATACTTTTCAAGATATCCTAAAACGCTCTCTTTACGCTCTTTTGGATCCTTATCTCTTAGCCCTTCGTTAACAAACCCCATTAAACTAAAACCATTTTCGGAAGCATTAGTATGATCGTATAATTCGGTTACAACACTTACTTGGCTAATTAGCGTTCCCGACAGGCCTTTTTGTCTCCAAAAAGGAGTTCTAAAAGTAAGACCTACTTTTATTGCGTTACTCATCCAAGTATGGGTGTTTTTCATTACTGTTAGAATACTTTTAGGTAGCGAAGGCGTAAAAGAAATAAAATTAGTTAATCGAGGTGGTATTGTTATAATTACTTTTTTTGCTTTATAAATGGTGTTTTCTGTTTTTATACTAACACCTTCTTTTGTTTCTATAATTTCAGAAACAAAAGTGTTCGTTTTTATTTTACCATCTAACTTATTTTTTAAGGCATTAATTAACGCTAAAGAGCCCCCTGCAATCCTATAGGCAGAAGGAAGAGAAGTGTCTTTCTCAAAATAATGTGCTGGTTCCATACTATTATATACTAGAATACTTTTCCCTGCATCATATTGATTAAATCTTTCAATATTTAAATCATTTATCATATCTATAACATATTTATGATTGGATTGAAACCAAGTAGCCCCTAAATCTACTCCGCTGTTAGTTGTATAAATACGCCCTCCTACTTGTTCCTTTGATTCTAATACTAAAAAGTTGATTTCTCTATTCTTTTGTAACGAGTACGCCGAAGTAAGACCCGACAACCCTGCTCCTACTATTATATACTCTGTGGTAACTTCTAACATCTTTATTATTTTAACTTATGCTTTGCAATACGCAAGGTATCTATACAAACACATCAATTATGGTAAAAACGAGAAAAAAAATGGTCTTTTAAAAGTAGTCTACTCTATAATTACAGAGTAGCGTATGCTCTATCTACTTAGCATAACCTGTATGTATGTTTACAACTAAAGATTTGTTATTAATTCCACAAAACTCTAAAACTTACATTAGGAGTAAAGCCCAAGGTGTTATAATCCAAAACAAGTAATTCAGAATTAATTCCAGGTGTAGTTCTAAATTCTCTATTAATAACACTATTTCTATTATATATATTTTGCACAGAAACGCCTAATTGATATTCCCATTTTTGTTGTTCATCTTGCTTTTTAAACGCATACAACGCCGAAAAATCTAATTTGTGGTATTCTGGCAAATTGCCTGAGTTAATTGTATCAAAAAACACTTCGACAGGTTGGGTTCCATTTTTTTCAGAAGTTACATTTGTAATTGCTTTACCTGTATGCCATAACCAGCTTAAGGAAAATCTAAATTGATTCCAATTATAAAAATGTAACCATTTAAATGTATGGCTTATATTAGTACTACTAGTAAAAAAAGTATTATTGTTAATTTCTTCAAATCTATTTTCTTGATTAGAATAACTGTAACTAACCCAAGATGCATAGTTTCTAATTTTTTTCTTTACAAAAAGCTCTGCGCCCATAGTGTTTTGATCCCCAACACTAAATGTATTTTCTGAAGTGCTATTAAAAACACCTAAATTTAAAGAAGTAGTAATATTATTTGTCCATTTAGAATACACGTCTCCCTCTATAAGCCAACCTTTATTTTTATAAGCCCCCCCTACAGAAACCTGTGTTCCATTTTGCGCACCAATCTCCTCCCTATTTACTTGCCAAATCAAATTTTCTAACGACAAATTGCTTACTACAGATTCTTGAATTTGAGATACAAATTGCGATTGCTTTGTAATAGACGAATTCAATGATAGTTGAGGAGTAATATACTTTTTAAAATAAATTCTTGGTTCTAAAATCCATTCATTAGAAACTGAATAATGATTAAATCGACCTCCTAATTGAATTAGATAGTTCTCTGGCTCTAAAAATTCTAACTCTGTAAAAAAACTATTAGTATCCAATGTGTTTTTATCCGCATCTCGCTCTACAGATATACCTGGCTCCCGTTCTAAAAACTGAAATCGAATTAAATTTCGAGAGTATTCATAACCTAGCTTAAAGGAAATACCTTTATTAAATTTTTGTTTAAAAAAAGTTGAAACACCTTTATCTGCTACAAAGTTCCTTTTAGTCTCTTCTGCAAAACTCAAAGTCTCCGAATTTATTAAGAAACTATAATCCAACAAATAATTAGACGTGTACCCCTTTACGGCTTGAAAAGCTTTATCGGAATAATTAAAGGTATATGATAAACTATAACCTACATTTTCTGTAATTAATTTATCCCTATTAGATTGAACCTCGTTAGTTGTTTCAAAATCAAGATCATTCTGAGAAAACAAAACATTAAATAATAATTTATCTTTCTTGAAAAACTTAGCTTGAACTCCAAAATTATAATCTATAAAAAAAAACGTATTTTTTTTATTACTTATTTCACTATCGGTAATACTTGTATTTTGAAAAACTCTTTCTGCCAATCTATCATAAGTAATCGATTCCCATAAATCGGAAAAAGATCGTCGTGCAGAAAAACTAAGGGAAAGTCGTTTTTCTATTATAGGTATTTTACCAAAAATATCTGCATGCACCAAATTAGCACCTAATCCAAAACTTAACTTATCGGCTATTTTATTCGGAGAATTTACAGCAATTACTCCTCCCACTCGATCCCCATACTCTGAAGGAGTTCCTTTCTTATAAAAGTCAACTTTATCTACTAAAGAAGGATTAAATACCGACAGTAATCCAAAAAAATGACTCTGATTATACGTTTTTATACCATTCCACAAAATCAAATTTTGATCGGGACGACTCCCTCTCACAAAAACATTAGATGCTAATTCAAATGGGCTTTGCACTCCTGGAACTTGTTGTATAGATTGAAAAATATCGGGTGCGGTTAACCCTGCTATAACTTTAAATTTTGAAGGAGTAAGGGTTATTTTTTGATTTTGTTTTTTAAAACCTTCTGAAAGATAATTTTGTATCACAACTTCGTTTAATACTATTTTTGGAAGCGAAATTTGTATTCTTTTACAATTAGAATTTCTTATTAAATCAAATACACTTATTTTTTTTGAGTATGTTTGATTAATGCGGATTACCAATATACTTTGTCTGGGTATTTTGTTTAGCTGAAAATAACCTGTGGTATTTGTAAAAACGGTTTTTATATTTAATACTCCTTGGATAGCAACATCTGATATAGGAATATTATCCTTGTCAAACACATACCCACAAACATCTACCACATCTTTATCCTTAAAAGATCTAATAATTACTTTATTTTCAGAAATTAATTCAAAACGTAAATTCGTTTTTTCTTCTAAAATTAATAAGGATTCGGCAAGTGTATTTTTTGAAAAATTTTCAGGTATTATGTAACTTTGCACATTGTTCTCCAAATAACTAAAGCTAACGGATAATTGTTTTTCTAGTACAGGAAGATATTCTTTTAATCGAATTTTATCTTGAGCCAACGACTTTCCAAAAACAATTAATACCACTAAAACACTATACAATTTATGGCTATTGCCCTGCATAAAAGCTACTTATTCAATAATACAACTTTATTAGGGAGCTCTAGCTTATACGAAACCCCTGAGGTTTCAAAAACAGCATATAAAGCCTTTTTCAAATTGTTATTAATAAAACTACCTGTAAATGCAGCCTTTCCATTTAAAATCTGCTCATTTTCTATAATTAAGTTATAGTGTCTTTTTAGCAATGAAATTACGTGAGTAAGAGGCATTTCTACAAATTCTGTTTCATTTTTAGCCAACCAACTAGGAGTATTTGAAATAAATTGTTTATTAGTTACAACTCCATTAATTATACTGCTACTCATTCCTTTAGTTAGTATTTCCGTATGGCTATTAGCTCTAATTTTTACTTTCCCTTCAAAACATTTTACTATAAACACGTCCTTTCCTATTGTATTTACTGTAAATTGGGTTCCTAACACTTCAACGGTACCTAAACTTGTTATTACATTAAACTTTTTTCCTTTTTTAACTTTAAAAAAAGCTTCTCCTTCTAGCTTTACAGCTCTATTAGTTTTCCATTTTTTTTTATTTACAAAAGCTGTTGCATTAGCGTTTAAATACATTTCTGACCCATCGGGAAGTGATACTAAAGATTGCTCGCCTACAGTAGTGGAATATTCTTTAGGAGTTGATTTAAAGAATAAAAACCCGAAAATTAACACTACAGAAGCCGCCACTGCTCCTATCCAAGAATATAGACTCTTTACTTTATTTTTCTTTACGGCTATTGGCTTTGACGGTATATTTTGTTTTAAATTATGGAGTGCTTTATCTACATCGTACTCTGAGAAAGATAACTCTTGAGAGGCCTTTTTTATTTTTCGATAAGCTTCATAATCTGGATGGCTTTTGAATGCTTCTAATTCTGCTGATGTTAGCTTGTCAGAAATCCATTCAGCCAAAAATGTATCGTCTTTAAAGTTATTTTCCATCCTATTTATATATCGGTTTCATTAATTAAACGCTTTAAACATTAAAAACCCTACTACCTACACATTCCCAATGGTTTCTCTTAATTTAATTAAAGCCTTATGCATTAATTTTTCTATTGCTTTTACTGAGACATTAGATAGTTCTGCTATTTCTTTATATGTTTTTTGCTCTATTCTACTTAACAAAAAAACTTCTCGTTGCCTATCTGGTAAAGCAGCTATACTTCGTTTAAACTTTTCTAAAAACTCTTGCTCTTCCATAACAAATTCAGGGTTTTCATAATTTGCACCGCTAAATGTGGACACAATAAATTCGTGATGTTTAAACTTTACTTGTTCATGCCTTTTATCACTTACCCCCATATTTACAGCTACCGTAAACAAGTAATTTTTAGCTTTTTTTACCTCAATTTTTTTGCAATTATTCCAAATTTTGATAAATGATTCTTGCACAATATCTTCTGCCAAATCTTGATTTCCGAACTTGGATAGTAAAAAATTCCTCAAACCTTTAGCATGTTCTTTAAAAAAGCGATTAAAAAAAAGCTCTTCACAAAGAGATTCATTCATTTTTACAGGCATCTATCTCTAATTTACTTCAAAAGTAGCTAAAATATTTTTAAAAAAAACAAGGCAAAGCCAGTTATAAATCAGTTATAAATAATGAAGTGATTTAAACTTTTTTTGATAGCAAAATAGGAATGTGTAAATCTATATTTCCGTACTTAAATTTACACATCCCTACTTATAGTGTATTTGATAAAGATACAATAGAAAAAGAGATTTTACCTTACTTACCACTTCCTCAACGAGGTTTCTCCTCAAGAGGATCTCTAGTTAAGGTCGTTAATTGCATTCTATACAAACTTAAAACAGGAGTTCAATGGCATCAATTATCCGTAAAAGCTCTTTTCGAAAGTAAGATGTTGAGTTAGCAATCAATTTATCGTCATTATCGAAAATGGTATAAACGAGGGGCTTGGCGAAGTTGTTGGATTCAACTTTTAACTAAATATAAAGCCTGTTTAAATTTATCCAGTAGCGATTTGGATGGCAGTCATACTAAAGCTCTACGAGGCGCAGAACAAGTTGGATACCAAGGTTACAAAAAAGAAAGACTACCAATGCTTTATATTTCACAGATAGACAAACTTTACCTCTTGCAATGTCCGAGCCGACAAGTGGTAAGCATAACAACCTATTTGAAATAGAAATCCATTTTGAAGAAATAACAAATACATTGGAGCAAGCATAAATAAACATTGATGGTTTATTTTTAAATGCTGATGTTAGCTTTGATTCCTTAAAACTTATAAATCAATGTAAAAGCAAAGGAATAATAGCTAATTTTGCTAAAAACAAACGAAATAATTCTAGTAATGAAGATCATTATTTTGACGACGAATTATACAAAGAACGCTATAGTATTTAAAGGACTAATACTTGGATGGATAGCTATAGAAGCTTACTAAATCGTTTTATTGCAACTATAATTAGTTGTTTACTATTCAGACATATATAATTTATAACTATAGCGCTCAAAAAATTCCAAGAAAAAGTTTAAATCACTTCAATATGTAAAGAGTCTATTATTTAAAATAATTGCGTAATTAAGGGTAGGGTTTACCTTACTGTAAGCGTATATAATATAGATTCTAAAGTCTAAACAAAAGCCGTCATTGCTATACAATACCCCTAAAAGTAGGCAGTGATGGCTTAATTTTTAAAAACTTAACATATTCTAATCTTGATTGTTATTTATAGATAATTTAATAATCGTAATTTTACAGTTACTATGAAGTCTTTTTTTCTACTATTATTAATTCTAACCTTTTTTGTTAGCTGCGTAAAGGAAGAAGATGTATTTGAAGTTCCTTTCAACCCAACTGTGGCAGATAGTTCTTCTACCAATGTTGCATCTTTCTTTGCAAATACTACTAATTGCACTGGATTAGATTTATCTTTTACAGATTGTTTTGAATTTGTTTTCCCCTTAACTGTTGCTTCTAACAGAGAGGAAGTAATTACTATTACAGATAACAACAGCCTTATTCAACTTTTGGACAGCCAATCTCTCTCTTTTTTTATTACAGAAATACAATTTCCTTTCACTGTAATTAATTCTGATAATATCTTTATTGAAATTGATTCTGAAATTGATTTTATTCAACTTTCTAATGAATGTGAAGTTCCAACTCTTAAAGATCGCATACTAACAGAATTGAGGAACAATTCTTGCTTTATTTTAGAATACCCCGTAACCTTACTAGGCAATTCGGATGAAAACAATACAACAATAAACAGCAGAGATAATTTTATTGAATTCTTATCTAATCAAAGTTCTTCCTTTGTTTTAAAATTTGAATATCCATTACCTATAAATGGAACTTCTAATTCTGATATATTGTCTAACAATGATTTTGTAACGCACACTCTATTAAAAATTTGTAGTCTTAATATCCCCAATACTCCTTTAGACGAACTGTGCAGTAATCTTCCAGAATTAATTATTACCCAACAAATAGTCCTTAACAATAACACCATCTTATTTAATGTTACTGCTGGAGAAGAAGAATTATCAGAAATTTCTTGGTTTAGTAATGATGAATTAATTGAGACAAATACAACTGAATTTATCGAAGGCTTTACTTTTAATAGCGGTTTACAAAGTATCCGTGTAACTGCAAAAATTAATAATTGCGATACTTTATTTGAATCCTCTATAGTTATAGATACAAGCGAATTAAATGAAGAGTTAGACCCTAACAATGAAGAAAATATCCTATGTGATCGACTTCTTTTTGAAAATTTAACAACCACAGACCAGCTTAATGAATTACAGTTTTTATTTGCTGTCCCCGAAAATTTAAGAACCGACTTTACTAATTATAAATGGACTATTAACGACCAAGAAATTCTTGATATAACAGATCCGTTTTTAAGTATAAACCTTAATGAAATTGAATCGACCATAACAAATTCTTTGATATCGATATCTCTTACTGCAAATAATATTGAATGCAACCTTACCGAAGAAACTCATCGTATATTTGTAGAACTGCCGTAATCAATTTTACAAAAATACCTTTACAAACAAAAGCTAGTATTTATTTAGGTATATTTAGAATATCCCAATCTTTTATAAATACGAAATTTTGTTGAAAATTATAGTAAACACCCCCAAAAAAAGCTATTTAGAGCTAAAAAAGGGGGTGTTTTACGTTTCCTTTAAATTACAAAATAAGTGAGTTTCAGCATTATTTTTCGTTATCATACCCATAAAATTTAATTAAACTCTTTTATACTCGTTTTTTGCAGAGTAATTTGGGTAAAACTCCTTGGGATTCTATAATCTAAAAATTGAATAAGACCGTTGCAAGGAATTTTCAAAAAAATACAGAATTCCTTATCTTTAAATATGGAATTAATACAGCAGCCTACTTTAGCCGATAGTATTTGTGATTTACGGACACGAAAAATAAAGAAGACTTTCTTCACCCAAATCA
>CALLUJ010000122.1 GCA_938011245.1 uncultured Aquimarina sp.
TAATCGCTTCGATGATTTGTAATTATCAACCTTAGTTTTGTAAACCTTTAGTTCTTCTAGTGATTCTAATATTGGTGTATTTAATACTTTTCCCATATAGCTCAAAGATAATGAAATCATATTATATCCGAAATGGTATCATTTCTGCTTGACGAATCTACTGATCTAAAATCCATATCCTTCGTAAGAAAAAAATCAGGCAAACTTATACTTTTATTTTTGAGGGCTTTTAATGATAAATTTTCGTTATTTTGGTTTATATAGAATTGATTCAAGCTAATTAATACTTAAAAATAGATTCAAATTTGAAATTTTGTGTGATTTAAATCTAATTTTTACTCAAATTTACTTTGTAAAACAAAGTGTGAGTTTGCCCTGAGAAAAAGATATGAATAATATCTTATTTAATATAATTATATTACCGTTAGGTTAATACAAGAAGATTATTATAATTAATATAGTAGGATTAAAGCTTGTAATTTCATGCAAAATAGCAGCGGGTCCTTTAACAAATACAACACCAACAAGTACTAATAGTCCAACAGAAAAAATACGCATAAACTTTTTAACACCATCTCCGAGGATGTCTCCAACAACTTCTGAAATACTTTTACCTCCACTGCGTACAGAAAGTATTCCCGAAAAATAATCATGAACAGACCCGGCAAAAATAGAACCAAAAACAATCCATAAAAAAGCAATGGGTCCCCATAATGACCAGCAATAGCACCAAAAATAGGGCCTAAGCCTGCGATATTTAAAAATTGAATTAAGAAGAGTTTGCTTAGCTTCATGGGTATAAAGTCTATTCCGTCTTCTTTATTTATAGCTGGTGTTTTTAAATTGGAATCTGCTCCAAACTTTTTTTCTATATAGGTTCCGTAGATGAAGTACCCTAATACTAAAATAGCAATGCTGGTTAGGAAAGTAATCATTGAGTTGTATTTTTTTAGCTCTAATCAATATTAAAGGATAATTTACCGTACATATTATCAGATACTGCATTTAAAGTAATTGTTTTATTGTCTGTAGATTCTCCGATTTTTAGTAATACTGTAGCAATACCTGCTTCAGCTTTTATAGAGTCAAGATTTATAATTTCTGCGTTGCCTTTTACTTTTACTCCAATACCAAAATCATAATCAGGATTAATAGTTCCGTTTTTATCGATTACCGCTATATAAGCAAATACGACATCATTAACTCCAGCTTGTGGTTTTTTTCCACTCTCGTCTATCCAAATCTTTAATTTTTTTGGAGCTAAAGGCGTTTTTACAATATCGGTTGCTACATTTTCCCCATTAATACTAGCTACAGCTCTTAAGGTTCCTGGCTCAAATTTGCCAATGTTAAAGGTAAAGGGAGGGTGTGTTAAATTATTTGACATAGCATCTGTATCAGGACTTTGCTCTGCAATAAGTACCTCATTTAAATACAATTTTACTTTTTCGGCATTAGAGTATATTTTTACGTTAGTAGGAGATTTTTTATTCCAATAAGAAGCTATTTTAATAACATTTCCTTTAGAAGCATTTCGCTGACTTTTGTAAAAATAATATCCAAATTTTGGAATTCTAAAAATATCACTTAATCCAGAAGCTTCTATGTTATGGTGGTAACCACGGTTGTAGTCGTACATTACCCAATAACTATCCGAATATGCAGGAGTATTTAAGTTATCGTTATGCGATTCCTGTATGTTTTTAGCTTGCGTTAAGAGTCTAGTTTCGCCATATGCACGAAATTGACGACTGCTAGTAAGTCTTTTAGATTCTTTACTAGGTTTTACTTTGTCTTGATTAAACCCAGGATTTGTAGAATGGTATTCCCAATCGCCATATTCCGATACAGAATAAGGTTTTTGTTTAATAACATCTAAATTAAAATGATGTCTTATACGATGTTGACGTGCCTGTAAGTAAATATCATACTCCTCGGGCATCCACCCACATGAATAAACATTTTCTCCAGGGTATTCTTCATGTACAATTTCATTTAATTTTTTCATGAAGAAAAGAGGCATTTGAGTTTCGTTTAGCGAAACTTCCCAGGCTAATACCGAAGGTCTATTGCGGTCTCGACGAATAAGCTGGCGAGCAGAACTATAACAGTATTCTCTAAAAGGAACATTGTCGCCGTAATATTGCCAACCCATAATAGCATCTATAACAACAATACCTAATTCGTCACAAGCGTCCATAAATGCAGGAGATTGCGGGTAGTGAGATAAACGAATATAATCGAAACCAGCATCTTTTATTTTTTTGGCATCTCTATATTGAGCGTTATCCGATAGAGCATAACCTATAAAAGGATATTCTTGATGACGATTTACACCTCGTAAAAAAGTTTTCTTACCATTTATAAATAATTCTTTATTATTATTAAAAGTAAATTCTCTAATTCCAAAACGTGTAACTTTTTCGTCTTTTACAATACCTCCAACTACTACCTTGGTTTTTAATATATATAAGCTAGGAAAATCTGGGGACCATAGTTTGGGAGTATTAATTTTAAATTCGGTATTGAATTCTTTGTCTTTACCAGGTATTAAAATGGAGTTTTTGATAGCTTTAGTTTCTAACAAACTTTCTTTAAAATAGAGTTCGTTAATTAATGTAACCGACTGTTCTTTTTTATGGTCGTTAACAACATGAGTTTTTATGTTTACTGTTGCTTCGGAATCGGTTACTTTAGGGAATGTAATAAAGATACCTCCACCAGCAACTTTGTCCACAAAATTTGGATTAGAAATATAAACATTTTCTTTAATGCTAAAGTTAACTTTTCGATAGAGACCGCCGTACATATTAAAATCTAAGCGGTTTAAAGGTTTTGGTCCTGTAACTATATTATCAGTATTATCTAAACGAACAGCAACTACATTTTTCTTACCACATTCAAAGTATTTAGTAGCATCAATAACAATAGGTAAAAAACCTCCTTGGTGTTCTGTTACTAATTTTCCATTAATATATATTTTGGAATAGTTCATGGCGCCTTCAAACTCTAAAAAAAACTTTTTATTTTTATTTTTTGAAGAGGGTGTAATAGTTCTACGATACCAACAAATTCCTTGCCATTGGTTGTTAACCAATAAAGGTTCTAATTTTGCTGTGTGGGGTAAGCTAACCGATTGCCAACTAGCATCGTTAAAGTTAGTTTTTTCAAAATTAGTACCTATTTCGGAGTCTTTTAAGCGTATAAACTTCCATTCCTTATTAATGTTAATAGTAGGGGTTATATTAACAGCAAAAGAATTTGAAATTGTAAATAAATTTAAAATGAAAATTAATAATTGCTTCATGTGTTTTCTTTTCATTTGGTTGTTATTTGTCCATTTGTTTTAAATGTTTTTTATATTCTTTTATCCATTTTTTATAACCTACTTCCACTCCTTTTTTCATTTCTTCATACACTTCAGGTTTTTCTTTGATAATCCATTCTAATGCCCCTATTGCTGTGGTAACGTACACAGGTTCGCAAACCTCAGATTTAGGTTTCATTTCTAAATCTAGTTGTTTTGTTTTTTCTCGAAGCTCTATAAGTATAGATTGATATTGTTTATCGGATGCTAGGTTGTTTTTCTCAAATTTATCATTTGTAAGTAAGTATAACTCCTCTTTTGGTTTATTAGGCTCAAAAAATGCTTTTTGCTGGGCATTAAGTTTCCCTTCTTTTTTTAACTGACGCATTACGTGCACAGCAGGTCTATAAAATTCTAAGTAGGCCTGATGCGAATCGAATGGTACTTCCGTTTTATCGTTACGAATATATTTCCATTTGTGAGAAGTTATGGCACTAGATTGCTCTTCTACTTCGTCCCATAAATCTCTACGTGCATATACATAATCTCTGGAAGCTTCTTCTTTATTAAACAGTGGTTTTCCTGTCATATAATTAGGTACAGGGATACCTGCAAATTTTAAAATACTTGCGGTTATATCTGTTGAAGAAACTACTTCTGAACGAACACTTGCTTTTTTGAACTTTTTAGGGTAATGTATAATAAAAGGAATGCGAAGGCCAGAGTCATGCAAATATCCTTTTCCTTTAACGTTACATCGTCCATTGTCTCCAATAAAAATAACAATGGTATTATCGGCAACACCTTTAGCTTCTAATTCTTTAAAAATAGCACCAACTTCTCCATCCATATACTCAACCGTATCTAAATATTTAGCCCAATCTAAACGAATCGCAGGATGATCGCCTAAATATGGAGGTAATGTAACTGTTTTAGGGTCTACAGGATGAGCAGATTTATTTCTAATATCATTCCACCAATGTCCTCTATGGGTAACGTTTAATTGTATTTGAGCAAAAAAAGGTTCATCTGCTTTTTCAAAAGTATCATACTTGTCAAATAAACCGTACGAATTTTTTTTAGGATCCCAATCACCTATTTGGTCATGTTTAAAATTCACGTCTGTTTTACGCCCTTTTTGTAATACGTTTGTGTTTCCTAAAACACAAGTATATCCAGCTTTGCGCAGCCAATAAGTGAAAGGCTTATAAGGTTCTTGTAGAGGAATGTTTCTGTTACTGCGATGATGATGCGCATTTATCTTATATTGATGCGTTCCTACCATCATAGACGATCGACTAGGAGAGCAGATAGGATTAGTTACAAAACAATTTTCAAACTTTATTCCTTCAGCAGCCATTTTGTTCAAATTAGGAGTTTTTACATTGGGCATACCGTAACATTCCAAATCTGTACTCATATCTTCAGCCATTAGCCAAACAATATTTGGAGGTTGTTGTGCAAAAAGGCTACTAATAGTAGCTATTAATATAATAAATGAATTTAGAAGGTGTATAGATTTCATGATAATAAAATTAGGATTTGATAATAACTTTGTCTTCCCATTTCTGAAGAGCTTTTTTAAGTTGCTTTGCTTTTTTTTGTTTCGTATTAATTAAGTCGTTTTGCTCACCTTCGTCGGTAGTAATATTGAATAGTTTATAAAGGCCACTATGATATTTGATAAGTTTCCAATCTCCGTTTATTACTGCAGCATATTGATCTTCATAGCTTCTAAAAAAGAAGAGGTTTCGACTTTTTAGGTTTTTACCTTCTAAAATAGGCATTAAGCTTTTTCCTTGGATGTTTTTATTACACTCTTTTTTACCAGAAGCAATTTCCATTAAGGTTGGGAATACATCAATAGTTTGGATGGGAGTATTGCTTACTGTATTAGGTTTTGTTATCCCAGGGTAATTAATAATGAACGGCACACGGGCACCACCTTCGCCTAAAGTATTACCTCCTTTTTTACCGCCACTTAGAGGAGCATTACTAAAGGCTCCACCTTGATCCGAAACAAATAAAATAATAGTGTTATCTGCAATTCCTTTATTATTAATAGCTTCACGAATTTTACCAACTGAATTATCCATTGCTTCTACCATAGCGGCATACTGAGCAAATTTTTTATCTAAACCTTGGTTTAAATATTTTTGTACTAATTTTTTATGTCCAACAAAGGGGCCATGTACGTTGTAGTACCAAAAAGACAACATAAATGGATTTTTTTTGTTGTAATTACTAATAAAATCTACAGCATAATCTGTTAAATGGTCTGTTAAATATTCGTCTTGCACATTTTTTAATACGTCAGAGTGTTTAAAGAATGGAGGATAATAACTATTAGGATGTCCAGCATTACTGGTTCCGTATTGATTGTCAAATCCTTGTTTTATAGGGTGATAAGGTTCGTGACCTAGGTGCCATTTTCCTATAAACATATTATAATAACCATATTCCTTTAAACGTTCAGCATAAGTAACTTCTTCTAAAGGAAGCCAGTTTCGAGTTTTCATTTGTACAGGGTCTTTTGGCCATAGACTAAAAGGTTTGTTAGTACGGAGTTCTTTTGTGAAGCCAAATTTAGGGTTATTTGGAATATGGCGTACCATTTGCATACGAACAGCTTCTTTTCCAGTTAAAAGAGACGCTCTACTGGGGCTGCAGGTAGGAGTAGGAATATAGGCTCTGTTAAAATCTAAACTCTCTTTTTTAAGCTGATCTATATTTGGAGTTTGAAAAATAGAATTTCTATAGCCTACATCGGCCCAACCATAATCATCTACAAATAACAAAACTATATTTGGTTTTTGTTGAGCCAACATATAATTAGCTAAGCTAAATAACAAGAGCGTAATTAATAGTTGTTTCATATAAATGTAATTTATAGTTTTTTAAACGGGTCAAACCTTATATTCAACATTACATAAAAAACTTTTTTAAGAGTGTTAGGATTGCGAATAATTTTAATAAATAGTTACTTTCTTAAGATACTTCTCTTCTAGAAGCCTTTATTAGCTTTAACTTTTAGTGTCTTATTACTTATGGTGTCTGCTTTAATTATATTTTTAGAATTTCCGTTATAAGTATTATCTTTAATTGCTACATCAGAGCAATTAATTAATTCAAAAACTGGAGATTTAGGATGAATTGCTTTAGCAGTATTCGTCTTAGTAATTGTATTCCCTTTAATAACCAAACCTTTTACACGATCAGCCCAAATTATACTATTATCAAAAGTGTTAATGATATTATTTATAAACCGAATATTACTGTCGTATGATTCTGTTTGATTAAAAGTTTTACCTAAACGTGGAGTAACTCTTAATATCGAATGTGGCGATCCACTATAGGCACAATGATTGAAAGTATTATTTTGAATAAGCACGTCTTTTACGGCTCCAGATTCAAACCAATGAAAAGTTTCTCCACGAAGTAAAATGGAAGACATCATGGAAGATAAATCATTATTTTCTATTACAATTTTCTTTGGTGTTTTTATAATAATATTACGTGCTCTATGATCTTTAATGGTACAACCACGCATTGTAAATTCTGGATTCCAAGTTTTGTTTTCTAAAATATCTCCTTTTTTTAAACCTTTAATTATGGAGCTTTTAAAAGTTAAGTCGATGTATTTATCGTTTACAGTAACCACTTTTGTTACTGTATTTTCAGCAATTCTTGAAGGATTAGGGTTTTTAATAAACCATATTTCGTCGTTAACTCCAGCAAATTCGAATCCCATTTGCTCAAAATGTTGTAAAGCAACACGTACTGTATTTGTATCTATAATTTGATCTACTGCTACATAGGTGCCATGTACGTTGGTACCATCATCTAGCATGTGTCTAAATTCAGAGTTTTCGATTAAGATATTACCTTTGCAATTAGCAAAATGGGTGGCATCTGCAATGGAAGAAACTACCCTGTCAGACCCTTCTCGAACGATAACTTTACAGTTTTTAATTTGTATATCTTCGGAACGTTCACATAAAAACCCCATTCCTAAAGCATGGTGAATAGTAATGTTTTCAAAATTAATATTTTTAGAATTTAGTATTTGAAATGCAGGTGCGTATCTGTTTTCCCCATGGGGCCCTTTATGATTTTGAATAGTTCCTATGGCAGGATAATGCTTTAACTTTTCATAAATTTTTAAATTTCCATTAGGAAGTTGTATTACTTTCTCAGGTTGACTACTATTATCCCATGCACCATGAGCTACCCTTTTACTTTTTTTATCAAAGTTCAAAACGCTCCCTAATTGGGAAAAATGAAAACCTCCAATATTAGGGAACGTTAAACGTCCCTTTTTTACGTTCCAAGAATAGCCTTTTGTATAAGGCTTTAACTCTCGCCATCCCTCTTTAGAATTAGTAGCAATTACCTCTCCTTGAAAACAAAAAGGGATATCCCAATCTATAGTAAGATTTTGGATATTAATTTTTTCTGCATTTTTAATTTGAAAAGGAGCCATTTGACCATGGAAAATAAATTCGGATCCTTTGCCATCGATCTCTACTTCCTGAAAACGTTCTAGTAAAAAAGCAATTTTTTTATAACCATTTCCGTGATTAGTTATATAACTATACTTCCCTGTAGCATAATTAGGTGTAAAATGATATGTTCCTTTTTCAAAAACTAACTTAATTTTTTTGTCTTTAGTTTCTTCAATCGCCTTTCTTATTATAGGAGTAATGTCTTTATCTAAGGGAGAGAAATGAATTGTTTTTTGTGCTATACTTGAGGTAAAGAAAGAAAGCCATAGGGCAAATGCGAAATAAATTAATCTAGTATTCAAAATAGAAGTAATTGAAACGGTTAATAATTAGGTAATATGTAAAATAACTATTTGTTAAATTGCAAATAGTCTTATAAGGTAAGTACAATTAACGAATAGCAGCTATTCGTTAATTATTTAGTGTGATTTTTTATTATATAATCTAAAAACAAGTTAGCTGTAAGTATATAACAGTACAACTAACTTGTTTTTAGATTAAAGGAGCTCTATGTTATGTAATTAGGTTATTTTTTAACTCTAACTAATTGGATGTCGTCTATGTAAAAAGAACCAGAGAAGTCCTTAGAATTTTTAACAACTGGTACAGAGATAAAAATTCTTGGTGATATTATTTTTTTGCTAACTTTAACAGTAGCTTCAACAGTTTGCCATTTCATTTTTGATACTTTGTTTAAAGGAAGCTTAGTTTGAATCCAAGTACTTTTTTTGTCTTTTTCAGCTATGCTAACAAAGAAGGCTTTTGGGTGTGTTGTAGGTGCCCATACCTGAAGAGATAATTTGTAAGTGCCAGGTTTTATTCTGCCTTCTATTACAGGTTCATTACAAACTAGGTTGTATTTTTTTCTGCTACTACTATGTGAACTGGTGAAAAATTTGACAGAATTTTTTCCTTTGTAAGCCTTTATTTTAGAAATTTTAAATTCTTTTTTTGGGGGGAAATACCAGCCTTTTCCATTGTTTTCAAAGCCAGAGTATTTTGGATTGATTATGTTCTTTTGAGCATTAGCAGAAATAAAACTTGATAAAACCAAAGTTATTATCAAGATAACGGTAGATATTAATTTCATAACAGTATAATTTTAAATTTTTGTTAATAAAGTTTGTTAAATTCAATAAAAGATAATCAAATAGCATTCCAAAATATAAATATATTAAAAAATGTCATTATTTTCTTTTAATTTTTCAGTGTTTTCCACTAGCTGTAATTCGTCAATAATTTTTTGAATATCTCCATTTACAATATTCTGTAAATCGTAAAGTGTTAATCCTATGCGATGATCTGTTACTCTCCCTTGTGGGTAATTATAGGTTCTAATTTTAGCAGAGCGATCACCACTACTAACCATACTTTTTCGTTTTTCTGAATCTGCAGCTTGTTTTTTTGCTAGTTCCATCTCATATAAACGAGAACGGAGTACTTTTAAAGCTTTTTCTAAATTCTTATGTGAGGATTTTTGATCTTGGCAACTAACAATCATTCCAGTAGGTTCGTGATGCAGTTTAATGGCCGAGTATGTGGTGTTTACAGATTGGCCTCCAGGACCTGTAGAGGTTGTACGTTCTATACGAACTTCGGTCATGTCCAGTTCTACATCAAACTCTTCCGCTTCTGGTAGTACCATTACCGTAGCAGCACTAGTGTGTACTCTTCCTTGGGTTTCAGTTTGGGGTACACGCTGTACACGGTGCACTCCTGCTTCAAATTTCATGGTGCCATATACATCTTCGCCATTAACTTCGAAAATAATTTCTTTAAATCCACCACTAGTACCTTCACTAATATCTACAACACTTGTAGACCACCCTTTGCTATCGCAATATTTAGAATACATACGATATAAATCTCCAGCAAAAATACTAGCTTCGTCTCCTCCAGTTCCTGCACGAACTTCTACAACGCAATTCTTTGCGTCCTCAGGGTCTTTGGGGACTAACATAAAACGAATTTTCTCTTCCAATAACGGGATAGATCCCTTTGCTTCGTCTAGTTCTATTTTAGCCATTTCCATCATTTCGGCATCACTGCCGTCGGCTATTATTTCTTGAGCTTCATTGAGATTGTTAGTCAATTGAATATAGGTGTCCCTAATATCCATTATAGCTTTAAGATCTTTATATTCTTTATTTATTTTGATATATCGTTTTTGATCTGAAATGATATCTGGTTGAATAATTAGATCACTAATCTCGTCAAAACGCTGTTTTACTATGTTTAATTTGTCTAACATACTTCAAAAAGTTGAATTGCGAAGTTAGGAAATTCTAAAGACTTTTTAATTGTTCTTTCAATTGTACTAAGCCATCCGTAGCACTCTTTTTTATTTGTTGTACTCTAGAAGGAATAGCCTTAGAGGGCTTGGGATCTATATAGAATAGAGGGCTATTAATAGGTGTAAATTTGTAAAGGCTTGCAGCAGGATATACTTGTAAAGAGGTGCCTATAATTATCACAATATCGGCAGTACGAATACAATCTATGGCTTTATCTATTAAAGGAACATCTTCTCCAAACCACACAATATGAGGGCGTAAAGGGTTTCCTTTTGTGTCTAAATTGGTGTGATCCAAATTGTTTTCCCAGTTTATAATATAGTTGGAATTGACCGTACTTCGTACTTTCCTTAGTTCGCCATGTAAATGAAGTACATTGCTACTCCCTGCTCTTTCATGTAAATCGTCTACGTTTTGTGTAATAATACTTACATTATATTGATTTTCTAATTCGGCAAGAATTAAATGTCCTTTGTTGGGGACAACATTAAAAAGTTGCTCACGTCTTTTATTGTAAAAATCATAAACTAAGTTTGGGTTTTTTTTAAAACCCTCAGGAGTTGCCACTTCCATTATATCATGGCCTTCCCAAAGTCCATTAGCATCTCTAAAAGTTTTAATACCGCTTTCGGCACTCATTCCAGCTCCAGTTAATATTACTAAATGTTTCATGGTAGTAAGATATAGAAGAAGTTTCGTTTTCTAACTTTAAAAAATTTATCTTTAAAAGATTTAGGGGTTGTGATTTAAATGAATATTATGTAAATAGAAGTAATTAGCTTATGCGTTTTTAGAGGTCGTCTTTTGTTTTTGGTATTTTTTTAATACTTCTTGGAGTTGTTACTGTTAAAACAGGAGGATTTAATGTGCGTAAGCAATAATAGAATTACTTTTTGGTGTGCTATGGCTATAGGGATTACGGCTATTATTGTGCATTATTTTAGATTTATTAACCCAGCGATAATATAATTATATTAAATAAGATATTATTCGTATCTTTTTCTTATGAAGGATATGGATTTTAGATCAGTAGATTCGTCAAGCAGAAATGAAATACGAAAACGAGCGATTAAACAAATTAATTCAGGTGTTCAAAAAAAGTTCAATTATGGTTAGACGAACAATATCCAGCCATAAAAAAACGAGCTAAAGATGAAAATGCAGAAATACAATGGGGTTATGAAA
>CALLUJ010000123.1 GCA_938011245.1 uncultured Aquimarina sp.
TGCCAGTAAAAGCCACACGCTGGATTTCTGATGCGGTGAAAGAAGGGCGCATTTCTACCGCTCAAATCAAATCATCCTTTGCCCGCGTTAGCGCCATGAAAAAACGCTACAGCGCGTAATTTCTGATTTTATTCTAAGACAGTTTTAAAGAGCGGGGAAAATTTCTCCGCTCTTTTTTGTTTGTTTCGCCTCCCCACAAGAAGGAGGCAGACACAAATCCGCATTCACTCGCTTGAAATTCGAACGGTGGTACTTATTTATTTCCCGCGACGGGTTACACCCTTGCGCGGCTCTTGTAACAGCGAAGCAAGTCCTTTTGACTTGTTCGCCAATAAATAACGAAGCAAATCCTTTTGATTTGTTCGCCAATAAATAAAGCCATGGCCACCGCCGCTCCGCATTCAGCCAGACATAAAACAATAGACGCGTCCTACGGTTGTGCATCTCGCTGATGAGAGAATTATGTCTGAGGTTTGGAAAGCGGGGATAAGTTTTTTTGAGAAATAGATAGTTTATGTATAGGATAAGAAAATTTAAAATTAACTTTAGGAATAAAATGACTTTAAAATATCCTGATCTACTGAAAATGGAGATCCTAAATTTATATAACACTCGAAATAAACACTCTAATTTAAAAATTGATGAGTTAAAGAAAAAATTATCATCTAGCCCTGAAGTTCAATCATTTGATAAAATTTCTATTTTTTGTGCTGGTTCGTATGCTCGCTTAGAAGCATCAGAGTATAGTGATATTGATCTTTTCTTTATCAGTAGCAAGCCAACAAAAGAATACGAAGATAACTATAGAGTACCCAAAATTAAACTAATGTCTTCAGTAATCCAAATAGGTGACGAACTCGGGTTTCCAAAATTTTCCAATGACGGTCAATTTCTGCACATTATCCATGTTAATGATATATTGGAGAACTTAGGAGGATCTTTAGATGATTACAAAAACAATTTTACAGCACGATTATTAATGCTGCTTGAGAGCAAACCTCTACATGGAGACATCATTTTCAAAGAAATAAATAATTCTATTATAAATTCATACTTCAGAGATTATCCAGGTCATGAAAGCACATTTCGCCCCAATTTCTTATTAAACGATATTGTGCGTTTTTGGAAAACATTATGTTTGAATTATGAAAATAAGAGAAATTCAACATCAGAAGATGATAGCGTCATTATAAAGCAAAAAATAAAAAACTTTAAATTGAAGTATAGCAGGATGCTAACGTGTTACGCATCTATTGCCTACCTTACTTCAATACCGGCAGGAATACAGGTCGAAGATGTATCAAAAATGACAGACTACTCGCCAATGCAAAGACTATTGCTTGTTCAAGATTATATTAAAGATGCAACACCCCATATTAAAGAAGTAGTAGACAGTTACCATTGGTTTTTGGAGCGAACTAACGTGCCAGAAAATGACTTAATTGAATATTTTAGTGACAAAGATAGAAAAACTGATGCATTCAAAAAATCTCAACAGTTTGGCGACCAAATTTTCAATATTCTAAAACGTATAGATGAGAAAAATGATGTCTTTAGATACTTGGTGATATAATGCATTTTTATGGAGTAAAAATTGCAGACGATCATTTAGCATTCTTATTTGATGCAGCAAGATTCGTTGTGCAACCAGATGCGCTTCGCAAAACGCACATAACTGTTCGCGGACCATATAACAATAGAATAAATCTATCCAAATTAAATAAGAAACCTTTAGGTGATTTGGGCATACTACAACCAGCAAACTTTTTGCTAATAAATCAAAATACTGTTTTTCTTAAATGTGAAGTTGTTGGAATACGTGATGTCTGGCATAAACCAGATTTTCAAGATGGCGTTGTTCATCTAACTATATACGACGGCAAAAATCACGAACATGCTAAAGAAATTTATGACTGTCTAAATAGCTACAAATGGAATATCTGGACTAAACCAACGAATTTACATCTATTAGAAAAAAAAATAATCAACTCAACTACGCTTCTTTTTAAAGCGCCCAGATTCGTTTATGAATTTAACAACTTGATAAATCCAGATTTTGATATTGAACACATTCAACACATGGATTTTAAAACTAGGAAAAAGATATTCAACACAATACTAAATTTGATAATCCAAAGATACTCAACTTAAAAGCAGTAAGTTACATCATTTAAAAGTCGGATAGTATAAAACTAGAACAATTATCTCATCACCCAACATCCCCGCCTAAACGATTCATAAGACTCACGAATCCTGGAAAAGAAGTCTCCATCACGCTGCCATCATCGACCGTGATAGGCTTTTCGCTTGCCATGCCCATAACGATTACAGCAATGGCAATAATCGCGATTTAAACCAGGGCAGTTGCTGTTACTGAAATTATTAAGTTGAATTTATGTTGATTTATGGTAATTTTTGCACTGAATGGATTTAATTTATCTCAACAATGAATACTTCTTTTAAAAACCAGTCTACATACCAGATTTGCAGGATTAATAGAGAAATTGCAAAATTAGGATACGACACCACGCCACCTTTTATCTGGCGCCTTTTTACTAAAAGGCAACGAAGACAAGACTCCATAACTATCAACAATATTCTTGAATATGAAAAGAGAATAAAACTTGATAAAAATTTACCTTCAGATGTTCTTTTTAGAAAAGGAAATATGGTTTTTGATATACCAACTGAAAACTTACGTTATTCCAACGGTATTAGTTTCCTCAATCCAGAACACCAAATGAAAAAGTATTTTGAAAAAGGTGCATCAGGCTTAAATGATTATTATTCTAAACATCACCCTAAAAATATTTTTGAACAACACTTTTTGGAAGCGCCGCACAATAACGACCTACCTACGCTTGGCGTTCCTTGGCTCTACGAAGAAGATGGCAGTTATTACAGTATAAAAC
>CALLUJ010000124.1 GCA_938011245.1 uncultured Aquimarina sp.
TACTATGCCTTGTTGGATCAAAAAACGGGCTCTTTAGGAAAGTAGCAATCAAAAAATGAAACTCCAAGATCTGGAAGCTATCAAATCTTGGAGTTTTTTTAACTAAATTGTTCTAAACAACGCTATTTTCTGAATGTGCCTTAATAAATTAAGAAAAAGCAAATTTAGGAGACTATTTTATAGTAAAATACCAGTATAAATCTTCTAAAGTATAAGTTTAAAATTAAAAAAGCTCTTTTTGATATTAAAAGTAGATTAAAGGCGTCTTTTTTTCGTTTAAAAACAATATATTTAAAAAAAACATTAAAAAAATAAGCTTCTTCATAAAAATTCTTGCTATTTTAGTGCGTTAGAACAAGTTATTAACCGTTTACTAACAATAGTGTAGTTGGTAATGTATGTTTAAAATTGTTATGAGACCCCAAAATCTTTTAATTAATAGTTTAGTTTGTCTTTTATTCTTTATAGGAATAATTGAAAATGGATTTTCACAAAATTTAGAAAAACCAATAATAGGTAATGCCTGTGCTACTTCGGATATTTTTAATAGCTTTAGCGCAGAGTTTACACCTCCAGCAAGTCTTCCTAGAGAGACAGTATATGCTTTACAGCTTTCAAATAAAGTAGGAAGTTTTAATTCAAATACTATTATTCTTTCAAGGGCTTCATTGCAGGGTTCATCTAATGTGGTAAATTTTGAATTTAGTTATCCAGAGTTTGACGGTTCAGGCGAAACATTAGGGAGCAATACCTATAAAGCAAGAATCATAATAGAGAATCAAACTGACATTTTTCCTGGACAAACGATGGAGCTTTATGCTTTTTTTTATGATGGATCAAGGTTAGAACTTAAACCAGAAAGATTATGTAGATTAGGACAAGAAATAAGAGCAGAAAGTGAATATGAAGAATACTTATGGTTTAGAAATGATGTTTTAATTCCTGGAGAAACTGGTCGTACACTTATAGCAAATTTACCTGGACGGTATTTTTATGTTCCCAATTTTGGTCAATGTAATAGTCCTTCTGGTTTTGGAACTCTTAGATCTGATGTTGTTATTGTTGCTGAAGCCGATGGAAATTTAGACATTACAATTGCGGCAAATGGATCAACTACTATTTGCGCTTCGGATAATGTTGTTTTAGAAATAAATAACCCGTTACCAAGTTACAGTTATCAATGGCTTAAGGATGGAGAAACAATTGCTGGTGCTAGAAATGCATCTTTGGTCATTGGAAACGGCAATATTAATGCAGCGGGAACATATACCCTAGAAGTTTTAGATAGAAATGATGTGATTAATAGATGTACCTCTGTTTCAAACCCTATAACTATAAATTTACTAAATCCTTCAATAGAGATTACTTCAAGCTTAGAAGAAGTTATTATACCTGGGCAAGGCATTACTCTTACGGCAGAGGCAACTGGAGGACTCCCAAGAACCATAACATGGTTTAGAGTAGAAGGAAGTACAGAAGTAGATATTCCCAATAGTAATACAGAGAACTTAGTAGTTACACAAGCAGGTACTTATGGGGTTAGAATTACAGCCACAACCTCTTGTTCAATTAATACGGTTACCTCTATAAATCAAGTAGATGTTTCGACAATAAACAATTTAAATATAGGAATTGATTATGAGAATGGATCGTATAGCGATTGTACTTTAGGTTCGGTTACACTCCAAGTAACTAATATTTCAACAATTATAAATGGTTCTCCTGTTCTTGTTCCTCTCAATAGTTTTGCAGATTCTGCAATAACGTGGTTTAGGCTATTACCAGATGGATCATCAGAACAACTAACAGAGTTTTCGGGATTAAGTATCGATATTACAGACGCTACTGGGAATGGAGAATATTTTGCTCAAATAGGAACGGATGCATCAAACACACTTGATGTTAAATTAAATCCAAGTAGCTTTAGTATTAGTTCCAGTACTAACGGGTTTCAATTATCTACACAACAACCTACTTTAACACTTAGTGTTTCAAATCCCTCTAGTGGTTCTATAACAAATTACAGGTGGATTCGTTTACTAAACTTAGCAGAAGAAAGAGAAGAATCAACAGATCCAACTTTGGAAGTTTTTGAATCGGGAGATTATACTGTAGAAATTACATTTGATGGATGTACCTCTCGTATAGAACCTCCTATTTCTATAGGAAGAGAATCATTAGTAATCCCTAATATACTTACACCTAATGAAGCAACTAATAGAGACTGGGATTTACCATTACAATTAAGTAATCAACCTAATGTAGGAGTTACTATTTATACAGCAAACGGAGAAGTAGACTTTAGTAAAGAATCGAATTATAATGGAGAGTGGCCTAGAAATTCAGCTTCAAATGTAAATGGAACAATTTATTATTACATTATAACAGAAAATAATAGCCCTTTGGAAAAAGGAACAATAACAATTATTAGATAAAGTACTATGAACAAGAAATTACCTGTTTTTTTAGTTCTGTACTTTGCAACACAAGTACTAACAGCACAAGATCAAGAGCTTGCAGGTCCCCCTTTACAAGCAGTACATAATACGGCTAAATATAATCGTTTTTTGTTTAACCCTGCATTTTCCTATAATAAGCAAGCGGCTGAGTCTGGAGATAAAAATGGATATATCTCAGTGTATGGTAGGTTAGAAAAAGTAGACTTTGTAGACGCTCCAAGAAATTTAAACGCCACTTTTAGCAAAACATTTAACGAAAAAATGAGTTATGCTGTTGGAGTATTCCAACAAAATATAGGAGCTATTTCTCACTTTGGAGGAATATTAAATTATATATATAATGTAGAATTTAATAGAGATACTCATATGGCATTTGGGGCAAACGTATCGTATCAGAGAGCTGGCTTAAAGTCCGATGTACGAACCGTAGACCCTGTAGAAAATAGCTTAATACTTGGAGAATTCGATGATACATCATTATTAAGAGTTTCTCCAGGGTTTAATATAAACTACAGAAACTTTGATTTTGGCTTAGTAGCACGTAATATTGTTAATGCTTCGTTAGGAGGTAATGAAAACTTATACAAATCAAATACTATTGTAATTCATGGTATGTATTCTAGACCATTAGCTAGAAGATCTCCAAATACAATTAGAGGGATGTTATATGTAGAAAAAGAAACAGAAGTAGATGCTGTTTTTGGACTAAATGGTTTTATTGAAAATGAAAAATACGGTTTTGCCCAATTAGGTTACAATACAACGTATGGAGTTTCTTTAGGTTTAGGATTTAATATTACACCACAAGCTACTGTTGGATATACTATAGAAAGAGGATTTGGTGAAGCAGATATATTTGGATTAAATCACGAATTTACATTGGCTTATAATTTTGTAGAACCCCAACGCGGTGCTAGAAGAAAAAGAAAATTACCTATTCCAAAACCAAAACGACAATTACCCGAACGAAAAGAAATTAGTAAGGCAGATAAATTACTAGCCTTACAAACAGCAAGAGATCAACAAACAGGTAGAATAGCAGCATTACAAGATGCAAGAGCAAAGACAGAACTATTGCGTAATGCTAAGAAACAAGATGCAGAAGAAAAAGATAAAGCTAGCGAGTTAGTAAGAACGGTAAGTCTTCAAATAGATGATAACGATTTAGAAAAAGCAAAAGCTACTTTAGAAAAAATTAAGAAAAGCAGGTATATTTCTGATGAAGATAAAACATCCTTATTAGCTAAATACACTAAAAAAGTTGAAATAGCTCAAGACATTGAGGCTGAAGAGACAAGGATTGCAGAAGAAACTAAATCCAAAAACCAGGCTCGTGCATTACTTGCTAGGACAAAAAAGTTAATTAATAACAAAAATAGCATTGATGCAGAAACAACTTTAGAACTTATTAGAAATAACAAATATATTTCCGAAGAAGAAAAGAGACAAGTTGTTAGTAGTTTAAGACGTTTAAAAGAAGAAAAACAACAAGAAGCAGTAGTAGCTGTAGAGGAGAAACAAAGAAAAAAAGGAGCAGAATTACTTAGAACTACAAATGTATTATTAGATAACAATAACATAGAAGAAGCTAAGTCCAAAGAAACATTAATAAGCCAAAATAAATTTATTTCAGATGCGGATAAGAAACAATTATTAGAACGATTAAATAAAAAGGTAAAAGAAAACGAAGCTTTAGCATTACAAGAAGAAAATACGAGAAAAGCTTCAGAGTTAGTACGAACTACTTCGTTATTATTAGATAGCGAATCAATTACAGCTTCTGATGCTCAAAATAAAATTAAAGAAATTAAAGACAATCAGTTTATAAGCGAAGACGAGAAGAATAGAATTTTAAGAAAATTAGAAAAAGTTTTAGAAAATCAAGCACAAGTTGCTGAAGCAGAACGTTTAGCAGAAGAAAAACGCTTAGCAGAAGAAATTAGAAGAGCTAAAGCATTTGCTAATGAAACAGAATCTATAGCATCTACGGGTAGCTTAGAAGACGTTAAAGCACGAGCAGCGTTAGTTCGAACGTCAAAATTAGTTCCAGAAGAAGAGAAGGAACGAATTTTAAGTAGTTTAACCCAAATAATAGAGAATAAAGAATCAGAAGCTAAAGCAGCAGAAGCAACTCGTTTAGCAGAGCAAGCCCGAAGAGCTGAAGAAGTTAAGCAAGTAGAAGCGTTTGCTAATGAAACAGAATCTATAGCATCTACGGGTAGCTTAGAAGATATTAAAGTACGAGCAGCGTTAGTCCGAACGTCAAAATTAGTTCCAGAAGAAGAGAAGGAACGAATTTTAAGTAGTTTAACCCGAATAATAGAGAATAAAGAATCAGAAGCTAAAGCAGCAGAAGCAGCTCGTTTAGCAGAGCAAGCCCGCAAAGAAGAAGCAGCTCGAAAAGCAGCAGAATCAGCTCGTTTAGCAGAGCAAGCCCGTAAAGAAGAAGCAGCTCGAAAAGTAGCAGAAGCAGCTCGTTTAGCAGAGCAAGCCCGTAAAGAAGAAGCGGCTCGAAAAGCAGCAGAAGCAGAAGACAAACGTCTTGCTAAGGAGGCAGAAGCAGCTCGCATCGCAGAAGAAGCAAGGTTAGCAAAAGCAGCAGAAGAAGCAAGAAAAAAGAAAGCAACTATAGTTAGAACTACTTCAATAAAAGATGAAGTAGAAAACAGAAAAAAAGCAGAATTAGTTAAAGTGAAAAAATTAATTAGTAATGAAGATCAAAAAGAAGAGAGGCGTAGACAAGTACAAGCGGCGTTAAAACGAACCACTAAAAAGGTGGAAAAAGAGGAAACAAAAAGAGGAAATACCTTAAAAAGAATCTTATTACCACAAAATTGATAATCAATTTATCCTATATGTAAGGATATATTCAAATAATAACAAATAAAGGGACATTACATTATTGTTAAAATGAATCAATAATAGTGTTAAAACGATAAAAAAACACTAGATTATAGTCCTTTTTTTAAATGAAAAACAAATTTAATGCAACTTTAAGTTACATTAAAAAAAACAATAACTAAAATGTTAACTCCATGGAAAAACATTTACCTATTAAATTATTAAAAATTGTAAGTTTTTTTACAATTTGCTTTTACGCATCTGCTTCTTTTGCTCAAGGAGAAGGAACGGGGAATAATATAGAATATCAACAACGATTAGATATGACTGTAAGAGGTGATATGCAAGTTATTGGTAACAATATAATTGGACTCCGTGGAAACTTTGATGGTACTAGACCAGCAGGAAGAAGAAGGGCTATTGATGAATATAACGGGGTAAGAAACAACGGTGGAAGTGGAAATCCTACACAACCAATTGCGGCTTATATTGATATTGATAGTAATAGAAGTGATCCTAGATTTGCACCATTATTTAATGGGGCATTGCCAAATTCAGAGACAGATTATACAGGAAATGTAGATGCTAACGGTAGACCAATACCTGTAAATAGTAGTGATGATGGGTCAACTTACACAGGAACATTTAATTCTAGTGCATCCCGTCTAGATATTGATCCAAATTGTGGAAAGGTAGTTAAAGCTTATTTATATTGGGCAGGTATTTACACTACAGATGGAACAGGCTTAAGCAGTAGAAACCCTTTTTGTAATAATGATAGTAATCAAGATTGTGCAGATTATACTGAAATTAAAATACTACCACCAGGAGGAACAAGATATTACGATATTAGCCATGAGCCGTTAACAACAGCAGGAAATCCATTTGGAGTACAATTAAGTAGTACGGTAGTTTTTGATGGAGAAAGAAATGCTTTTTATAATTTAAATCAAGATACTCCAGGTCAAAACAGGTTAACCCCTCCTCCAGGTGATCCAACTCAAGACAGACCTTATAGTTGTCGATCCGATGTTACGGAAATATTTACAGAATTGCAGAATAGAGGAGAAGACGTATCTGGTTGGTGGACGGTAGCTAATATACCTGCAACAACAGGAACTAGAGGCAGAGGTACAGGTGCAGGTTGGACACTAGCAGTAGTGTATGAAAATGAAAGAGAAACAAACGAACGAAGAATTTTCTTCTTTGACGGATTTTCATACATATCTAATTTAGATAGGGGATTACCTCCTATAGAATTTAATGTAGGACCTTTTACGCCAGACCCTAATGCAAACCCTATTAATGCAACAATAGCTTCTGCTGGTTTGGAAGGAGATAGAGATCTTAGTGGAGATCAATTTACAATACAAACACCCTCTAGAAGGAATAGAGGAGCGGGAGCAGTACGTTTGGAAGAATCAGCTTTAAATAGACATCATATAGGTGCTGCTAATGTAAATTCTGAATTTAACTTTTTTAATAGTACCATTACTAATGTTAATGTTAATGGCCCTTTTAGGCAACCTAATTCTTCAAATACGTTAGGTTTCGATACCGATCAGTATAATTTAAGTAATGCGAATAACAGAGTAATAAATAATTCTGACACAGAAGCAACATTTCGTTTATTTACAACAAGTGAAAGTTTTGGTAATCATTTTGTGGCTTTTGCTATAGATGTAATAGGTCCAAATTTAACCGTTTTAAAACAAGCGCTTAGAGGAGGTACAATACTTACTCAAAACGGTTCGCAAGTAGGTTTTGGACAAGAGTTAACCTACAGATTAACGTTAAGAAACGTAGGCAACGATGATGCTACAGAGGTTTCTTTGACAGATTATATCCCTGCCAACACTCAATTACTTACTTTTGGAGATGGAAGCCAATTTAGATTTAATGGCTTGCCACCAGGTTTTCCTACACCTACTATTGCTACAGTAAGAGAGGATGCTCCTAATTCCATAACCAATTTTCCTTTTGAAACAGACAGGGTAACCATTACAGACCTACCTACTTTTTCTAGAATTGATTGTACTAATTGTGAAACAAGTACAAGTACCCAAGAAGTAATTATAGAATTTAGAGTACGAGTAATCGAAGAATGTAGCCCTCAACGTAATGCATGTTACGACCAAGTAAGTAATTTTGTAGAAGGAACCTTTAATGGTCAATTATTTAGAAGAGCAGGCACACCAACAGATCCTTTATTTCAGCTTAGAAGTGCTTTTGCAGTGGATAATACCTGTAATAGTTTAATGGAAGGGCCCACTATTCAGTTGCCTAATAGAGTGGCTAGATGTACTTCCGAAATAGGAACCATTTGTGATCAAGGGGGGCAAACTAATATAGAAGGCTCTTTAGGTTTTGAAAGGTACAATCTATACTTTTATCCAGCTTCACAAGTTTTTGATGCTAGCGGAGACCTTATAGATACTAATGGAAACGGACGTGCAGACGATGCAGATTATCCTGTTGACGCTACAAGACTTTTAAGAACACAAATCTTAGCAGGTTCTCCTTCTTCTTCAAATCCAGTCTTTACAAGTCTTCCTAACACTTCTGTAGTAGCAGATGCTGAAAGTTTTACAATAATGGAATCGGGATACTATTTAATTGAAAGTATTAATGACGAAACATTGCCCTGTAGTAATGGATTAGAGTCTTTTGTTGTAGATTTATTCGATGCTACACTTCCTATAAACAGGCCTTTAGAAAACCCTAGTTTAAATGGTGTTTTATTGCCAGAATGTACTATTAATAATCAAAGAATGGTTCAATTTGAAATTTGTGATGCTCAATTTGAAATTACAACCAATTACCCTAGGGATACACGTTTAGTTTGGAGTAGAGTAGACCCTACAACGTGTACAACAACAGATAATCCACAGAATTGCCCCATTACGGGTCCTTCGGGTTGTAGATTTAACGCTATTAAAACAGTAGAAGATACGGTTCCTGGAGATGCTGCCACCGAAAATATAATGATTACTGAAACTGGGGATTATTCGTTGACAGCTACTTTAGAAAACGGAGGGTGTACAGAAACATTTTTCTTTCGAGTAATCGATTTTCAAAATAATTTAGATACAGATGCACCAGATGTAACTGCTTGTAATGAAACACCAACAGTAAATGTAACTGGAACTAGCAATATAGCAGGGACGTTAAGCTATCGATTGATATATGCTATTGACGATCCAAGTACACCAGTAGTTGATTATATAGATGTAGAAACAGATACAGACCCTACTTTGAGTACTTATGGTAATTTTATAGTGCCAGAACCCGCTGTGGTACCTTCTACGGTAAATGTTAGAATAACAGCTATTCCTATTTCTAGTACGGCTACAGTAGGTACTACTTGTGAGTTTGAGTTTTTTGAAGCTATACAGTTCGTAAATCCTGAAATTACTAATATAGTAGTGACCTCCCCAACCTGTGCGGTAGATCAAACTGCAATTAATAACGGTATAGATGAATCTAGAGGAAGTGTACGTGTGAACGTTTCTAACAATAGTGAAGAATATACTTATGTGTTAATTGATACTAATGGTACACCAAATAATGAAGCTGATGATATTTTTGTTCGAAGAATAAACACTAATATAAATACGAATGATTTTAACAATTTAGACCCTAGTTTAAATTATAAAGTCCGTGTTTATTTTAATGGACAAGCAGCAGTGGTAGGAGATGAAAACTTTGATATTACGGCAATAAATACAAACCCCAACCGTACTAGTGCAACCCCTTCAAATGTAATAGCTTCGGGTTGTGTATTAGAAGAATTAGTACCTGCATTTAGTCCTGTACAAACTTATACAGCAACTATTGTAAGAGTTAGAGACGTTACTTGTGAACCAGGAGTAATTACAGTAAACATAACAGCGAATCCAGGACCTTTACCTGCCGATGCTACTTTTACTATTGAAGCTTTAGGAATAAATGGATTTATATCGGGAAGACCTATAAGCATACAGGATGAAAGTTTAAGACCAGCTTCTGTTCCTGAAGATGGATCGGGAGTATCTACAGGTGTTGATGATACACGATACTTTGATTTTTCAACAATTACTACTTTTGACGTAGAAGTTGATGCAAATGGATGTAATATAGTATTTCCAAATTTAGCTAATCCGTTAACACCTTATTTAGGATTACAAATCACAGAAGCTTCTAAAACAGATGTAAGTTGTAATGGAGGAACAGATGGGCAGTTTACGCTAAATACAACAGATTTGGTAGGAAATACTGTTGCTCCAGGTAGAGTTATAAATTATAGAATTATAAGTGGTAATAATACAAGTCTTGTTTATCCTATAGATAGTATGGACGAAACGTTTACAAATTTACCAGCAGGAACATTCCAAGTAATTGCTAGAGATATAACCGATTCCACATTCCCATGTGAGTCAGAGCCTATAGGAATTACACTAATGGAGCCAAATCCGCTATTAGCACCAACAATAACGGTAGTTACAGCATTCGATTGTAATAATCTAGGAAGCATAACAGTTAGTAATCCAACAGATAACTTAGGAGGAACACAACCTTATAGATTTCAATTGTTATTAAATGGTGTGCTTACGCCTGCACCAACTCCCCCAGCAACAAATTCATCGGTAGCAATTGCAAATTTACCATTTACAGGGCTATCCGAAGGAGCCTATACAGTTGCCATTGTAGATAGTAATGGATGCCCTATTGGACCTGTTTCTAATGAAATAGTCTTTAGACCATTATCGGATATAGTTACATTTGTGGAAAACCCATCGAATCCAATTACTTGTGATGCCAGTAATAATCCTAACGAAACTACTGAAATTAGTGTTACAGCAACAGCTACAAATGGAGGAACTATTGGTTATGAAATTACAAGAGCTGCTCCAACGGTAAATCCTCCTGTTACTACAATAGTAACAAGCAGTACCGATGGAAGATTTAATTTACCAGAAGGAAATTATACAATACAGGCTACTACAAGTTCTGGTTGTACAGATACTATAGAGGTTGTTGTAGAGCCAATACTGAGAATAAATATTGCAAGTTTACCAAATCCAAATAATGTACAATGTTTAGGAGATACTAGTGGTACTACTGTAATAATTGAAAACGTTATTCCAGCCCCAATAGGCACAGGGTATACGTACGAGTTAATGCTAGGGACAAACCCAATAGCTTCAAATTCAAGTATAGTACCGGTAACACAAGCAAGTATAGATTTAGTAAACTTAGCACCTTCAGGCTCTGAAACCTATACTTTTACGGTAACGGATGCTTTCACAGGTTGTTCAGATTCAGAAACCTTTACAGTAGGTAATGCACCACCTCCACCTGTAGCAGTATTGGACGAAGCACCAGCATATAGTTGTACAGGTCCTAATGCAGGAACTTATACCTTTAGTGTAGAAGGGAGAGACGGTACAGGTTTAGGTTATGTGTTTTCTATTACTTCACCAACAGCAATTCCAGTTAATTCTGATGGAGTGTCATTTACGGTACCAGCACCTACTTCAGGGTCAGTAACGTATCAGGTTTCTGTGGAAGACTCTAATTGTCCTGGGCAAGCTACCTTGCCAGTAACCGTAGATGTTATTGAAAATTTTTCAGCAACATTAAATGCTTCTTCAAATTCGTGTGTGCCTACTGCAGCAGGTGATCCTAATTTGCAAGTAATAATAGATGTTGCTGGAACGGCTAATTTTTCATACCAACAAGTTTTAAATGGAACAAATATTGGAACCGTAGTAGATGTAACTTCCATTACTGGAACAACAGGAGGTCAAATTACAATTGATTTAGCAACACCAAATAGAAATATACAGAACAATTATGAGTTCATAATTTTTGATGAAAATCATGATAACCTTAATTGTGCTATTCGGGTTCCTTTTACAGTAAATCAAGCTATTGCTATTACTCCACCAAATCGAGTTCAACCAACATGTACAACCGCTGGTGCTTTACCAACAAATGGAGCATCGGTTAGTTTCTCGGTTACTGGAGGTACTGGGGTATATAATTACGAAGTATTTAATACAACAACGAGCACGGATATTACTGGACAACCTAGTATTATACAATCGGGTACAATGGATAATCCCACCTTTACTTTTTCGGATGCTTTCAATGGTCAAGATATAGAAATTCGAATTACAGATAATAATGCTAGTCCTTGTAATGCACCAGGACCAGTAACGTTTACTCCTACATATCCAGTGTTACCAATTGTAACCAGTGAAATTTTTGAACCAGCAAAGTGTGCAGGCGGGGCATCACGTTTATTACTTAATTTGGATTTATCCGACGGTTCTAATATTACCGATTACGAATATACGTTTAATGGAGTAGCTGCAACTACTAACGAACTTCGTAATCCTTCTGCAGGAACTGTAAACTATACAGTAAGAAGAATAACAGGAGCTAGCAGTAATTGTGAAGTTACTGGAAGCGTAACCATACAAGAACCTTCGCCAATTGGAGAAGTTTCTAGAAATTTAGTTAGCCCAAGTTGTGATCCTACCAATACAAACCCAATTCCTGGAAGTGTAGAGTTAACGATAAGTGGAGGATTTATTATTAACCCAACAAGTCCAATACAGCCACCATTTCCAACGCCAACTACACAAGCAGGGGCTTCTTACGATTTTAGTTTACGCGAATTGTCTCCTATGGGAACACGTACTGCAGTGCCAGGAGCACCAGATCAATTCGGAGTACCTAGTACTACTACAGGAAGTACCGTTAATTTTGCCAATTTAGATGCAGGAACTTACGAAATAACGGCTACTTTAAACGATGGCGATTCAGATCTATCTAATAATTGTAGCCAAGTATTTACAATTACACTTCCACCAGAACCTTTCGTAAATGTTGTTAGCACGCAGTTCGATAGTTCTACATGTGTATCTGGAGTAGATTTATATGCTTTAATAGATGGTGGTGCAGATCCAAACAATTTCAGTATTTCGGTAGATAGAGTAAGTAGTACTTTTATTTCGCCAAGCGCTACCAATACTGACTTTATTGCTAGATTAGGGGATTCGGACTTTTTGGATTCTTCGCCTTTACCTGCTGGGATAACTATACCTGCGTTTAATACTATAAATTTTCCACCACCACCAGCAATGCAACCAACGTTTGCTACAGATTCAGATCCAGACACTAGAATTAGAGAACGTTTCTTTAGATTTACTGGATTACCACCTGGAGGAGAATACCGTATTACTGTAAGAGATATAGTTAGTATGTGTCAAACTACAGCAATTATTAGTGCACCACCTGTAGAAGATTTAGAGGTAACTAACGTTACTTCTACAAACACAGGAGATTGTACAACACCAAGTGGTGCTGCTACAGTTGTGTTTAATATTACTGACGATCCTGCTTTATTAGGAGATTATACAATTCAACTACAACGAGCAGGCCTTCCAGACAATACTTCAGAAAGTGTAACTGTAGAGGTAGTAGACCCTTCTACACCTTTAGGACCAAACCAAGTAACAGGAACTAGAAATACTAGCGTATCACCAAGTATTATAGAAGGTATTACGGTTACTCTTGAAAATTTACCAGAAATATTAGCTACAGAAAATGCTATATTAAAAGTATCTCAAGTAGGTAGCGATTGTAGCGACGTTTCAGATCGTTTTACCATAGATAGAGATCCACCAATAAACAATTTTATAGTTAATGCTACCGTTGCAAATTGTAATAATACAACAACATTAACAGCAAGTGCTACTGGAGGAAATGGAATGTATAGTTATTTAGTGCGTAATGAATCTGATCCAGATCCAGCTCTAACAGCATTTCCTACAGCAACTGCAGGAAGTGTAACTATAGATATACCTGTAGATCCAAGTAGTCCCGATCCAAGAATTACTTTAGCGGGAGCATCACCAACACCACCAAATTTGTTTGGTACCGTTGCTGTTTACGTAACCAGTGGAAGTTGTATAGAAAGAGAAGTAGTAAATATTTTATTTGATCCTTCGCCTGTGTTAACATTAGGTACGGTTGTAGACGAGTGTGTAGATGCACCAAGTTATACCGTTAACTATTCTGTAACAAATTACGACCCTTCACAATCGTATAATTTATTAATTAACGGAAGTACAAACATTAATGTACCACCAGGTAGTTTAACCATTGTGCCTGCTAGTAGTCCTGTAATGGCAGAAGGACAATTTACAGTTAATGACGGCCGAAGAGATTATAACGTTGAATTATCTGGCAGCACACACAGTAGTTGTACATCCACGGACAGCTTTATTATTTTCCCTGTATTAGAGGTAAATGCAGTTGCAGGAACTGTAGATTGTGAAAATAATATCTCTGGAGTTACAGCAAATGTAAATGGAGGATTTACTGCTGGAAGTAGAACCCTAACATATCAGTTATTTGAACAAGGAGTAGCCACGGCAATAAATACTGAGGTGCGCGGTCCAGCCACTACTATTAACGATAGCTTCCAATTTACAGACGATAGTACTGGTAATCCGTTACGTGCTGGAGTAAACTATTTTGTAACAGTTACAGACAATTTTGGAACTACCAGTGCACCAAATTGTATGGCACCTTCCAATGTCGTAAATACAGCACCAATTATTAGATCGGTACCAGACCAAATAGAAGTTATTAGTGAAGTTACTTGTCCTAGTCCTAGTCTTGGTGGTACTAATGATGCATCAATACGATTAGTATTAAGCACACCAACAATAGGTACACCTACTAGACCCGTTACTTTTGAATTGTATGAATTTAATACACTTTTGGATGCTAATAACTTTATTGTTACCAATCCAACAGCAGGGCCAACAAGTCCGCCAGCAACTACAGGAATTCCAATTTTACCAGTAAGAGATAATGTATTTGAGAATTTAGAAGAGGGTGTTTATGTTGGTTTTGTAATTAATAACGGATGCTATACCGTATTCCCACAACCAGTAGAACTTACGACTACTCCTTATATAGCACCAAATATTACGGCAACAGCAGAACCAGGAACATGTAACCCTACGCTTACCAATCCATTTATTAGAATTTCGGTAAACGATTTAAATGGAGATGGACCATTCTTTTATAGAATTACACCTGAAGGTACTACCCCTACCGCATCATTTGTAGAGATTGAAGGGACAAGACCAGGAGTAATTCCGGCACCTACGCTACCAATAATTATAGATGTACCATCCGTACCAGGTAGGTTTAATGTGGAACTTATGGATTCTCGAAATCCAATTTGTGGTCCCGATGTAATAGTGGATCCAATAATAGAAGTAGAAGAGTTTATTTTACCAACAGTTATTGCAGAAAGGGATGATACCGTTGGTATAGCTAATGGAGGTGCTTATAGTTGTACTACACCAGAGCGTGTTAGAGTAACTGTTACCGGTAATGTAGGAGATGCTTACGATATAGAAGCAATTCCTTTAGATGGGAGTCCAGCAACTATTTCTACTCCAAATCCAATAACGGGAGTAGTTATTGCAGCTAGTGGAGATGCAGAAGTGTTTTTTGAATTTGCAACAGCTGGTAGGTACGAGTTTATGGCAACGAGTAGTAGTAGTACTTGTAATGAAACATCGAACCCTTATGCAATTAACGAGTTAGACCAAATACGAATCCGAGTTGTAGGAAACCCTACCATTCGATGTGAAGGAGATGCAGACCAAGCCATTACCTTTGGAATTGAAGATTATATAGGATTTGTTACTTACGAAATAAGAGATACATCGTTACCTATAACAAATCCGCCAGTAGCTACTGCAACCGTTAATGTAACTTCGAGAACAGATGAATTTAGCACAACAAACACTCTTGGAGTAGGGGATTACGAAATAACAGTAACGGCAACTAACGATGCAACAGGAACAGTTCCAAGTACAAATACGTTATGTGCAGCAATAGAACCTGCGAGTATAGGAGATGCTAATGCTTTAGTTAGCCTTACTATAAATCCTGTTGCCCCTGTTACATGTGCTAATATTGCGACAACTATTCAGGCAGTAGCTATGAATGGTCAACCTCCTTACGAGTTCCGACTTACAAGTCCGTTAAGAGGAGTAATAGTAGATTTTAGTCCTGCTAATCCAACCCCTAATACATCTGGATTCTTTGGAAGTGACTTAAATTTAGGTGCGGAAACATACACTGTAGAAGTAAGAGATGCTAATGGTTGTAGCCCTGCAACGCCTACTACCGTAACCCCTACGGAATTAATAACAATTCCAACTATAGATAATATTGCTGCAAATAATCCAGTTTGTAACGATATTAATATTGGTACTATAGTAGTAGGAGCAGCTTTAAATAACCCAGGTGCAACGATGTTTACCTATACTTTATTGAGTTCTGACGATGCCGTAGGGACTAATTTAGTAGAAGTTACTGATATTATAACAACAGCAAATACGCATACATTTAATGCAATTTCAGGAGAATTTGGAGATCCAAGTTTCTATATAGTAGAGGTTTCAGATGAGTTTGGTTGTTCTGTACGCTCTGCAGTTCAAGCAGTAGAGAAACCAGAATTATTAGTATTTAATAATGCAGAAACCATTACTCCAATATCTTGTGAAGTAAGAGATCCTATTAAAGGAGAGACAGAATTAGTACGTATATCAGCTAGAGGAGGTACACCAATTGTAGGTACTTCACAATATACTATAGAGCTTTTAGAGCGTAATACAGATGGTACACGTACAGAACCTGTAGTGGTTGTAGAAACGGGTCAAAGCCCATTACCAGCAACATTAAATCCGGGAGAGTTTGAGTTATTACCAGGGATGAATTATTTTAGAGTGACTGATGCTAATAGTTGTACGTCATTTTTAGAAGTAAACATTGGAGATGTTCCGTCTCCAATAGACTTCCAAATTACACCGTTACAAGCAAATCGAAATGTACTATGTTTTGGAGAAACTAGTTTTGTTAATGTAAACGGTAGTGTAAGTGGAGGAGTATCAGGTTATGGATACAGTTTAGTAATTGGACAACCAAACGGTTTAGGTGGATTTACAGAAATAGAAACAGTAGTAGATGAAGCAGGAACAAATATAAGTACAAGAACAATACTTTCTGGTGCTATGTTAGACGGTGTAACGCGTTTTGATGGCTTAAGAAGTATTACAATGTTAATTACAGATGGTACATTTCCTGCCAATGCTACTTATTTATATAAAGTAACTTCAGGGAATTGTCCTGCAGTGTATAGACCTTTCGAAATTTTAGAAAGAGGAGAAATAACTGTAGAACCTGTAGAAGTTAGAGAACCTTCTTGTATGGGTGCAGAAGATGCAGAAGTTACTATTACTATTGGCTCTGGAGACGATGGTTCTTACGACATAGTTATTATAAGAGAAGAAGGAGGAGTATTCGATGTAAACGTAACAGGAGTAGCGAGGTTATTAAATGTAACCGCATTAAACAGAGAAGTTACCTTTAGTAAACTGTTACCGGGTAATTACGAGTTACTAGTATCGGGTAATAATTGTCCGTTAGAATCTATATCTTTCACTATAGATGATAAGACAGAGTTTCGAGCTGTGGAGGTTTTACCGAGTAGAGTAACACCCGAGTGTTTTGGAGATCCAAGTTCATTTGAATTTCAATTATCTGGAGGAACGCCACCGTACTTTTATAGAGTATTGGATTTAGGGGCTAATCCACCAGACGAAGTTATTTTCCCTGAAATTGATGTATGGGGTAATCCTAATGTAGTACTTAATGATGGTGATTTAGTAACGATTAATGCAGATAATAATGGGATGCCTTTTAAAAGTAATAATAACTATCAAATTGTATTTGTTGACTCTGGAAATGAAGAGTTTATAATAGATGGAAGTGGAAATTTTGTTCAAAATACAGATGCTAGTGGAGACACAACACTAGTTGTATGCGAAGCAATACCTACAAACTTTAATTTTGATGTACCTGATTTATCAGGCTTTAGAGCAGAAGCAGCTTATGTTTGTGAAACCAATACTTACGACGTTACAATACTAGATGCTAATAATGATTTAGTGGAAGAAAACATTACGTATATCATATTGAATACAACTCTAGGATCTACGTTTACTAGTATAGGAGAAAATGTGGTAAGAGATGTTCCACCAGGCGATATAGAAGTATCTATTTCATATAGTAGACCCGATCCTAATCAAGCAAATAGGAATATAATATGTAATTCATTACCAGGAGATACATTTACAGATAGTTTAGAAGATATTCCTGCTTTAAGCTTCTTAAGGCAAGTAGCAATTGATGAAAATGGAGACCCTGTTATAGATTCCGTTACAAGTTTACCTACACCAGGGTTACCGTATGAGTTTATAGGACTTAACGAATATCGCATTACGGCTACAGGAGGAGTAGGTCCTTACCGTTATGAGGTTCGTAATATTAATACTAATGAGACATTGCCAGTAACTATAGATGGTAGAGGAAGAGGAACTTTTACTATTGAAGAGACTGGTCTATATATTTTTAGTATAGTAGATTCTAATGGCTGTACCGACTTTACTGAAGCAGAAGTAATAACATTTATTGATATTACTATACCTAATGTATTTAATCCAGCAAGTAATAATCCAGAAGTAAATAGATGGTATCCAGACAATCTTGTTTTTGGGGATATACCAGGCTTCCCTTCTGAGGGTATTATTGTAGAAGAAGGCAGTAGAGTAATAACAGTAACTGTAGGAGGTACTACTACAGGAGGTACGGTAACGACTACAGGAGGAAATACTATTATTACAGGTGGTGTTACCACTGGGGGTACTACAATAACAACTACCCTTTTACCAGATGGGACTTCTACTGTTAGTGTTACTACTGGCGGTACTGTTACTGGAGGTATAGTTACGAATCCTATTCCTGTTCCAGGTTCACCAGGAACATTTAGTGGAGGAACTACCTCTGGAGGAGCTGTTACTGGAGGAGTTACAACAACCCAATCAGATACTGGAGTTATTACATCTGCAGGAGGAAATACAGTAATTAGAACCATAATAGATGGTCCAGCTATTGTTACCAATGGATCTGGGGTTACTACTGGAGGAACGGTAGTAGAAACAACAACTCAAACAGATGGGACTACAACCCTTAGAGTTATTGAGGGAAGTACAGTAACAGGAGCTACGGTAACGCCAGAAGGTGTGCTTGTCGGTGGAAATATTACTGGAGGTACCGTTACCACTAACGGTTTAGCAGTACCAGCACCAGTTTCTGGTGAAACAGTTATTAACCCAGAAGATGAGTTTATTGATTTTAATAATATAGATGTTATGGTTTTTGACCGTTACGGAAGGCTATTAGAACAATTTAAGGGAATTAGAGACCGTAGTACTGGTGAAGGTTGGGATGGAACTTATCAAGGTAATAATATGCCAACAGGAGATTACTGGTACTTAATTAAATTAAACGACAGCAGAGGAAGAGAGATAACAGGTCATTTTACATTATACCGCAGTAAATAATAAGTAAATAGCATGAAGAAAAAAATAATTTATATAGTATTCTTATGTTTCGGATGGGCGGTACAATCTCAAGAAGTTACCTTGCCTATCCTTAACCAATATATTGCCGATAACCCATTTTTATTATCGGCTGCATATGCAGGTGTAGGAGATTGTTGGCAGGTACGTGTAACGGGCTTTGAACAATGGGTTGGTATTGAAGATTCGCCTAGTACGCAAACCTTTTCAGTAGATGGGCGTATAACCGATAGATCGGGTGTGGGTGCTGTTATTTTTAATGATAGTAATGGGTTTACCTCCCAACGAGGCGTACAACTTTCCTTTGCTCATCATGTAACTTTAACAGAGTATAACAAACAATATTTATCATTTGGTATTAGTTATAAATTTGCACAATATAGTATTGATTCTAGCGAATTTAACCAAGCAGGATTAGTGGGTATTGGAGGTGATTTGTCTACTAATAATCACAATTTCGATGTAAGTATATTATACCGTATAAAAAGCTTTTTTGTAAGCGCTAATGCTATTAATATTATAAATAGAAGGATTCTAGATTTTGATACTACAGAACCAGAAGAACTTCAAAACTTTTACGTATATGGAGGATTCACTTTTGATAATGTTTTTAAAGCATTGCAATTTGAGCCTTCTATTTTGTATAGAAATTTTGCTAGCGATACTCGTTCTACTTTAGACCTTAATTTTAAAGTGCGTAAATTTTTTAAAGACAGTTATTTTTGGGGAGGTGTATCGGTTAGGGGAATAGTAGATCAATCGTTTAAACCACTTTCGTTTTCACCATTATTAGGAATAAAAAAGTCTAAGTTTTATTTTGCATATGGATATCAAATTAATACTAATGAAGTATTCCAAGCCTCCACTGGAGGATCGCATTTACTAACTTTAGGAATAGATTTTGGTTGTAAACGTAGTAATTGTGGATGTACTTATTAAATGCTATTATGTTACAATAACATTTAAAAGAAAGCTCTCAATTGTACATTTCCAGTATGAATCGTTTTGGAAGAAGAGGCCTTTCTTCCATTGTAATTAAGGTTTAATTCCAAGAATTTGGTTATTCTTTTCTGTGCTAATGCATTCCATGTAAAATTACGACCTGGCTCTAAACCTTCTAAAATTTGAAAAGCTACTGGAGAAAAAGAATTTCCTTCAAATTCGTTTTCAAACCAATTAAAAGAGCCTGTAAAAGTGGCATTTTGCTTGTTAGCGAAACGGAATGAAGCAGTAAAACGCTGTTGGGTTAAAGTTTCTTTCTCTCCTTGCGTATTCCCTTTATCAGAAAAAGTGTATGCTAGGGATACACTAGATTGTTTGGAGAAGAGGTATGATATCTTTGGAGTAATCGATTTGTCTTTAATTATAAAATTACGGTTAGGGGTATTCTCTACATTACTTTTATTACGATTACTTTCGACCTGAGCATCTAAAAGCCAACTCTCTTTTATTTTATGTGTAAAGTTAATTCGGTTTGAACTAAGGTTATTACGTTGACTTCCTGTAATTAATAAATTATTAGTTTGGGTATTTAAATAACTATAAGTAGTAGAATAATGTTGCTGTCCTCTATTAAAAAACAAAGAATTTCTAAAATTTATATTAAGACCCAAATCGTTATTGGAGCTCTTAAAAATATTTAGATTTACGGTATTATTATCTTTTTGAGTACTTCTATTAATTATATATGAAGTTTGATTGTAGAAATGAGATAAATAATTTTTGAATGTATTGTTAGAACCTTTTAAACCGCTAAAGTTCCAATTAAGTTGTTGGCTAAGTTTGTTTTGATATGTTTGAATAAATTGTTGTCTAGGGAGAAGTACTCTAATATAAATAGCTTGGTCTGCAAAAGGGCTAATTTCAAATTCTTGTAAATCCTGAATACCATCATTATTGTAATCTATCCATGTAAACTGACCTTGACCGGGATCTACCTCTACAAAAGTAAATTCTTGTTGAGGTACTGTACCACTTTGAGTTTCAAGTAACGTATTCCATTGTATCCTATTTTTCCAAAGACGTTGGCGATACACTAAGCGGCTGTTTAAATTTTTGTCTTTTTCAGATTCTCTAATATCTTTTAATTCTCTATAGTTTATGAAAAATGAAAGTTGAGATTTGTTATTATCTATTAACTTCGAGTTAATATAAATTGTATTTGAAGTAGTTACCCTATCTAAATTTTCGTTTTGAACACTATCGTTTACCCGATATCGGTATCCAACTTTGGTATATACCGAGGTACTATCTCCTATGCCTGTGTAAATTTCATAAGACTGGAATCGTTGACTAATAGGAGTAAACGTATTAGTCTTTATATTTTTTTCTTCATTATTTTCTGTTAATATCTTTATGCCCGACCATAAGTTATTGTAGGTATATTTAAGGTTAGTAGCGTTACGCAAAAAAGAACTATTAGTAAGTGTAGCCTTTGTGGTTAACAAGCTTGTATTTTGACTCCATTGCCAATTTTTATATTGAAACGCAATATTTAATAAATGTTTTATTCCTGTATATTGATTAGCAAAATCCAAATATTCTAATCCATAATTAAAAACGTTGTTTTTCGTATTAGAAATACGAATGTAATTTTTCACAAAAGATTGGTTAGTAATAGGTATAAAATTAAAGTCTAAATTCCAATCTCTGTTAAATTCTATATTATAAAGACCTTCTATATTTCTAAATTTTGATTCAACATAATCGATACCCGAACTAATATTAGCAGTCCAGTTACTTTTTTTAGTTTTAAATAATTGCTGTGCAATATCGAAATGCAGTGCCCCGCCTGTATTATTGGAGTCATCCAAGTTCGAAAACAAATTAAGGTCGTTGTTACTCCCCGCGAGTTCAAACCCAATAGTTGTTTTTTCTGTAGGTTTATAACTACCTTTTACAATAGCCAATTGTAATTTATTAGGTGCATCTAGCTGTATAATAGGTTCAAAATTACCTTGAAGAATTCCATCTATTGGAGTTACATATCTAAATATACGTGTGGTAACGTTGGCATTAGCTACAATATAGTTTCCCGTATTGGGAGGAACCTCTGTAAATCGAACGTTAAATAATTCTTCATCTCTATCGGCCTCATCGTTGGTAAAATCATAAATTGGTCCGCCGCTTAATGTAGTTTCTCCATCCCTAATCTTGTAAAGGGTTTTATTCTCGGAAAAAGTATCTGGAACAGCAGATTCAGAAATAGCTCTTCTAGGGTCGTCACCAGCATTAGAAAGCGTTGTTTTTTGAGCACCTGTAAGGTTTTGTAATAAGGTTTGATTCCTTAAGTCACTTTCGTTATAAACAAAGGCTTGTAGTTGTAATTTATTGGAGGTGTATGTACCTCCACCATACCCAAAAATTCGAGCAAAATTACTTTGCGTAACTTGATATTCTACCGCTATTCTCATATCGGATGTAATAGGGAAGGTAGGATTAAAACGAATTTCTCCAGCATTATAATCAATAACGTAATCATTATTTTCCCCCCGAGTTAACGCTAAACCATTTACAAAAACAGTTTCACTACCAGAAACAATTAATACTAAAAGTTCTCCATTTTGCCCTACTAATTTATAAGGTCCTTGATTGCCCTCTTGTCCTTGAAAGTTACTTTGGTTAAAGATTCCTCTAACTAATGCTCCAGAAGCGTAAATATTAGTTTTAGTACTATTACCATTTAAAGTTACATTGGCAGATAAACCTTGAAGTTTTTTTGTAAAAGTGGCAAATATGCTTTCTTGTTCCGATAGTTGAATATCTCCAGCACGTATTCCCCAATTTTTTGCTTGTAGCTCTACAAATATTTGATCAAATTCGTCTAAAGATTGAGAAAAACCACCTTGTTGCAAAGGGACATTGGAGTCTTGTAAAGATGCTTTTAAAGAAATGTTTTGACTTAGTTTTCCAGACAATTGTAAATCTAACTCAGAGTTAAATACTGAATTTTGATTATTTCCTAAAGTAATCCCTCTAGAGATACTTCCGCTAGTAGTAAGACCATCAAAAAAAGTAATATTTTTTTTGTAATTGGGTTGTGTAAGTTTATGAAAATTTAAAACTCTAGTATTTTTTGGCAATATTAAACTTTTGTCAAGTAACTGATACTTTTGCGTTAAAAAAGAAGGATACTTTAAATAAGATATATCTAAAGAATCAACATTAATTTTTGAAGTTTTTAAGTATAATGTTGCTTTTGTATAATCGATACGGTACAAGGAAGTATCTAACGTTTTTTTTGTGTTTTTTAAGAATATATTAAATTTATTAGGTTGAATACTAACCGAGTCTATGCGAATACTATCAATTACTCGTACAGTTTTAGAGCGTTCTACCGAAGGTATATCCTGAGAATAACTGAAGGAGCTAATCCAAAGGAAAGATAAAAAAAGTAGAGTTTTTATTCGCATTCTTCTTCAAACAACAGTTTAACCCGCTTTTAGCTATGGAAAATCTATTATATCTGTGAGTTATTGCAAATTTCTATTACTTCAATTTAGAAAAAGCGAGTAATTATAGATACCTCAACAATTCATAATGAATTCCCGTATATAGTATGGGTTTAAAACTAACGCAAACTACGGACAAGTATTGAATTTAATAGAGATAATTCTTACAATAAGTATGCAAAAAAACAAAAAATTAAAACATTTTTACCTGATGTGCCGATTTTAATAAATCGTTAACTGTTTTTACAGGATTAAAAGTAATTAAGGGTACTTCTACAAAAATACTAATCCATTTAGCCATAGCGCCATTCCAAAGGCCAGGCAATTCTAGTGCTTTTACTTGTTTTCCTCTAATGGTTTTATGCGTAATAAACCCAGCATTTTCATCTACAAAATCAATTAAATTGAATTTTTCATCTTTATAGTTCTTCATACTACATACTAAATCCACAGGATTAAAGTGTGTGGCATTTTTCATTATTTTTAATTGCGACGGATTGGATAGGTCAATTTGAGCACTTTCAATAATCTGTAATTCGGAACGTCCTCTTTCGTTTTTTATCCAAAAGGGTCCCCCTCCAGGTTCACCTTCGTTACGTACCATACCACAAACCCTTATGGGTCTATTAAGCACTTCTTTTAGATAGTCTAGTTTGTAGCTTTCAGAAAACTTAAAGAAATCAATAGGGATAGTAATATTTAATTCGTTTTGAAGAAAATAACTAATGTCGTGGAGTCTGCTTTCGTCGGGCATCGATTGGTCGATTGATGCTAAAATAGAAAACACTTTTTCTTGAATTTCAAGAAGTTTACCCGCCAAGCCTTTTTTATATACAGCAAGCTCTTCTTGGTATTTTCTTACTACAACATTATCAATGTTTTTAATAAATACAATATCAGCATCAATGTCGTTTAAGTTTTCGATTAATGCACCGTGTCCACCAGGTCTAAAAAGTAAAGACCCATCTTCATTTCTAAAAGGTTTATTGTTTGTAGTTACGGCAATAGTGTCGGTAAATTCTTTTTGTGTAGAATAAGATATATCAAAGGTAGTATTTGTTTTGTCTTCAACAATTTTTCGAATATTATCAAATTCTTCTTTAAAATGATTTAGGTGTTCTTTTGAAACGGTAAAATGTAATGCCGCTTTATTATCGGCAGTTGCATAGCTTACAGCCTCGTTTAAATGTTCTCCAAAGGCAGTTCTAATACCACTATTTTTATATTTATGAAATGGAAGCAACCCTTTTGGAAATGCCCCATAATTTAAGCCACCTTCATTTTTAAGCATTACTTTTACAAAGGTATACAATTGTTCTCCTTCAGAAAGAGTATCAAAATTAGGGTGATTTTTTTTAGTAGCTTCTAGTACAATATCATAAAAAGGAAACTTCTCTAAGCCAATAAGAAACAAACGAATGGAAGTTGCTTTTTCATAATTTAGGTAAGAGTTTAAGCTTTCTTTAGAATAATCATAACTATCCAAGAATTTATAAAATTCTTTAAACATTCGAGTGGCGGCACCCGAAGCAGGAACAAACTTTACTACTGCTAAATGTTGTATTTGTTTTTCATAAGATTTGGCAAATTTTAATAAATCTTCTTCATTAAAATTTAATATGCCGTTATCTAATGTAGCAGCATCTCTAAGATTTACAAAAGGAATCTCTTTTTTGAAAATTTCTATTTGTTTGTAAACTTTTTGTATAGTTAAACCTTTACTTTTAATCTGTTGCTTATCTTCTTGAGTTAATTGCACCGTAATTATATTGTTGATTAATAGTGTTGTAATGCAAGATAGTAAACTTAACCTAATTAAGGCTTGTTTGGTGTTGCAAACACACAAGAAAACCCCTTAAAATGTATTATATCTATAGTGTAAAAATTAACTGTAGATAAATAATTTACACTAGCCATAGTTATAGGAGATTTAGTTTCAAATGGAGCTACATCTATATGCTGTTTAAAACTTAGACCAGGAATCCCATAAAGTTTATATAAAGATTCTTTAGCACCCCAAATGGAGGTAAGAATAGTTATAGGATTGTTACTCTGATTAACATACTCCATTTCCTTTTCTGTAGTAAATTTGGAAGCTATTTTAACAATCTTATCACGTTTTTTTTCAATATCTATACCTACAGGGACATCACTAAATATTACCGCAGAAAATTGATGAGAGTGTGTTATAGATACCTCTACACCGTCTACCAAACTAGGTTTACCTTCTGAGGAATAAGTTAAATCGATATCGGTATATTGTGCTATAGCAAGTAAATGTCTTACACTTAGGTAGGCCTTGCGGTGCAGTTCAGACTTCATGCTATGCATTCTAGTTTTAGAATTTTTACCCAAAGTAATTCCTTTAGATAATTCCTTTTCCGTTTCGGTAATTTCCCAAATTAAAATATGGGTTGAAGGATTCACTGCAATGCTTTTATAAAGTGGCATTCAATAAATTAGTTTAAGGGTTATTTTGTAACTTTGTTTTCCAAAATACGACGATTAGGAAAGTTATACGAAAGTAACTTTCTTTTGTTTAATGGCTACTGTAAAAGAAAAAATTATGAGCAACGTAACGGCGCCTTATGTGCCTTTTAAAGTAAAAGATATTTCCCTAGCAGCATGGGGACGTAAAGAAATTGAATTAGCAGAAGCAGAAATGCCAGGATTAATGTCTTTACGTGAAGAATATAAAAATGAGCAACCTCTAAAAGGAGCTCGTATTGCAGGATGTTTACATATGACTATCCAAACAGCAGTACTTATAGAAACCTTAATAGCCCTTGGAGCTGAGGTAACTTGGAGTAGTTGTAATATTTTTTCTACCCAAGATCAAGCCGCTGCTGCCATTGCCGAAGCAGGGATTCCTGTATATGCATGGAAAGGAATGAACGAAGAAGAGTTTGATTGGTGTATAGAGCAAACCCTGTTTTTTGGGGAAGATCGTAAACCATTGAATATGATTTTGGATGATGGTGGAGATTTAACTAATATGGTTTTAGATCGTTTCCCCCAATTAGTAGAAGGTATTAAAGGACTTTCAGAAGAAACGACTACGGGAGTTCACCGTTTGTACGAACGTGTAAAAAAAGGGACACTTCCTATGCCAGCTATTAATGTGAACGATTCAGTAACCAAATCTAAATTCGATAATAAATACGGGTGTAGAGAAAGTGCTGTGGATGCAGTTCGTCGTGCTACCGATATTATGTTAGCAGGAAAGAGAGTAGTAGTAGCAGGGTATGGAGATGTAGGAAAGGGTACTGCAGCTTCTTTTAGTGGAGCAGGTGCTATTGTAACCGTAACTGAAATTGATCCAATTTGTGCGCTTCAAGCAGCTATGGATGGTTATGAAGTTAAGAAGATGGAAACTATTATCCCTAACGCCGATATAGTTATTACTACTACGGGAAATAAAGATATTATTTTAGAGAAGCATTTCCGTGCTATGAAAGATAAAACTATTGTGTGTAATATTGGCCATTTCGATAATGAGATTGATATGGCTTGGTTAAATGGAACTTACGGAAGTACAAAAGATGAAATTAAACCACAGGTAGATAAGTACACTGTGGATGGAGTGGACATTATAGTACTTGCCGAAGGTCGTTTAGTAAATTTAGGATGTGCTACGGGACATCCGAGTTTTGTAATGAGTAACTCGTTTACGAACCAAACTTTAGCACAAATTGAACTTTGGAAAAATTCTGAGAAATACGAAAATAAAGTGTACATGTTACCAAAGCATTTAGATGAGAAGGTAGCAAGATTACATTTATCTCGCTTAGGGGTAGAGTTAGAAGAATTGCGACCAGACCAAGCAGAGTATATTGGAGTTACTGTTGAAGGGCCATTTAAGCCTGAATATTACAGGTACTAGTACCCGAGAGTTCTATAAAATTTAAAAAAAGCCTCTTACAATTGTTAAGAGGCTTTTTTAGTTAATAATTTGAGCGTATCCCTTCGGGTCGCGCTATTCGGTTTCAATTCTTCGCACTTCCTACGTCGTGCTGTGGGATTTCCACTGCTATCTCTTACGCATATTATCCAAATAAATATTCTACGACTTCTTCTATTTTAGAAACTTTTATCAGTTCCATTCCCTTAAAATTAGTACTTAGTTTAGAGTATTTAGAAACCATAATTCGGGAAAATCCTAATTTTTCGGCTTCCTGTATGCGTTGTTCTACACGGCTAACAGGTCTAATCTCTCCAGCTAAACCTACTTCTCCTGTAAAGCAAATATGTTTATTTAAAGGCATATCCTCGTTAGAAGATAGTATAGCCGTAACAACCGCTAAATCAATAGCAGGATCATCAATACTAATTCCACCAGTAATATTTAAAAAGACATCTTTAGCTCCTAGTCTAAATCCCGCTCTTTTTTCTAAAACGGCTAATAACATATTTAATCGTTTTACAGGATATCCTGTAGCACTACGCTGAGGAGTTCCATATACTGCAGTGCTAACTAGCGCTTGGATTTCTATCATTAATGGTCTAATACCTTCAATAGTAGAAGCAATAGCAGTCCCACTTAATTCTTCTTCTTTTTTAGATAGCAATAATTCGCTAGGATTACTTACTTGGCGTAAGCCAGAGTATTGCATTTCGTAAATACCCAATTCGGCAGTAGAGCCAAAACGATTTTTATGAGAACGTAAAATACGGTACACAAAGTTTCGGTCACCTTCAAATTGAAGTACCGTATCGACCATATGTTCTAATATTTTTGGTCCAGCAATAGTACCATCTTTGGTAATATGTCCAATTAACAACACGGGAGTGTTTGCTTCTTTAGCAAATTTTATAAGTTCGCTAGTACACTCTCTTATTTGTGAAATACTTCCAGGACTACTCTCAATATAATCTGTATGTAAAGTTTGTATAGAATCAATTACCAACACATCGGGTTGTATTGTAGAGATCTGTTTAAAAATATTTTGAGTTTTTGTCTCTGTTAAAATTAGACAGTTATCTAATTTTTTTGGCATGCGCTCAGAACGCATTTTAATTTGTTTTTGACTTTCCTCTCCGGAAACATATAAGGTTTTAAAAGGAAGGTTTAAGGCAATTTGAAGAAGTAAAGTACTTTTTCCTATACCTGGTTCTCCTCCTAGTAGAATAAGTGATCCAGGAACAATACCTCCACCTAATACATTATTAAATTCTTGGTCTCCTGTATCAAAACGGTATTCGGAAGTTAAATCTATCTGAGAGACCTTTAAAGGTTTAGTAATTTTTTTAATAGGATTTACAGTTGCTTCTTTCCATGCTATTTTTTCTTGTTTTTCAATAAGCTCTTCTGCAATAGTATTCCATTCTTTACAAGTAGTACATTGTCCTTGCCATTTAGAAAATTGTGAACCACAACTTTGACAATAGAAAATAGTTTTTGTTTTTGCCATATATTAAATAAAAAGCCAAGTTACGAAAAGCTATTTTTAACACTTTAAAATCTGTTTTTTTTGTTATTCTTGAATATCAAAAAAAACAGATTAAGTACATTTTTATGCGATTAAAGGTGTTAAAAAACTAAAAAAATTTGTTAAGTAATACATTTTTAATAATTTAGAGGTGCTAGTAATTTAATCCCCCGTTATAAATATGTGTGCCCTACAAATTGAAAAAGAAAAAGTACCTTGTTTAAACTTTCCAGACCATGAAGTATTGGAAACTATTGAAGCAAAAAATATAAGAAGTCAAGTATTTAATCGTGCTTCTATTTTAGGAAATATAGATCGTACTAAAATGCATATTAGTAAGCTATTGATCGTTAAAATTTTAATTAAATTTATAAAGCCATCCCTTAATGATTACTCTAAAAAAGAATGATGTAATTTGTTGTTTAGGAGATTGCCTTACATATGCCAATAATAATGGATACCCAGAATATTTGCAGAAATATGTAAATAAGCATCTCCCTTATCTTAATCTCAGTTTTTTTAATTGGGGTAAGGAGAATGAGACTATAATAGATTTTTCTGAAAAAGAGTACATAGAGTCTAAGTCTAGCCCCTTTCTCTTTAACCGTTTAAATACTCTTTTAAATAACCAGCAAAAACCAAACTATATAATTTTCTGTTATGGGATGTATTGTGGTTCTTTTGGATCCTCTTCTGAAATCCTTTTTTGTTCTTTTGAGGATAATCTCAGAAAATTTTTAGATTATATGCTTGAGAAACAAATAAAAGTAATTCTGTTAACACCCTCTCCTTTAATAATGGATTTAGTTGAAACTTCTACTGGTTTAGTAAAAGACAATTATAGTAAAACTAATCCTTATCGTTACTATAACGAAGAGGTGTTAGAAGAGTTTAGGTACACTATTCTTTATACGACACACGAAGCTATTATTGATAGGGTAGACATTTATACTCCATTATTAGAGAATAAAAGCATAGCTTACCATAAGGATCCTGTACAACCAACAGAAAGGGGACAGCAAATTATAGCAGAAGAGGTTTTGAGTTCTTTTTATTCAACTATAAATTAATAGAATACTAAACTTTTTTGTTTCAAATTTATAGAGTTACTTTTTAAGAAAGAAAAGGTTATAAAGCGTTTTAATAGTAGAAAATTAAATTATAATTTTTATTGGTTTATTATGACTATTACAATGCATACTTATACTACCATTTGTAAAAAATAAATGCATTATAATTGTTTACTACCAAGGTCTAGGTAAATAGGGAAAACTGGATTGGAAATCTCTATCGTTACCTATAACAAAATCGGAACGTAGACTAGGATTTTCCATGCCATTTTCGCCTCCAAAAATCAATAGTAATTCGGCATCCATTACATCTTCGCCTAAAGCTCTTCCAGTGAACATTACATCTCTAGATGCATCAAAAAAGGAGGTTTGTTCTACTAAACTTATGTTTAGAACATCGGTAGCTAATAGGTTAGCTAAATCGGAAGCGTTTTGACCTAAAATGTTAGTGTCGGTAGCATTGTTGTACGCAGGGCTAATTCTGCGCAATTCTGCTTCCATTTCACCCTTAAAATTCTCATTCATAGTAGCTGTTACAGCAACGTTGAAGTCTTGTTTACGATTCCCGTTAATAAAGATTGCATTTATTAAAGGGCGACCTATACGATCCTCTTGAATAAAGGTTCCATCAAAGCCAACAACCGTTTCTTCAGAATTGTTGTTGAGTCCTGCATCCTCATTTAAACTACAACTCGTAATAATGCAGCTTACAAATAGAGCCTTAAAAATATATAATAGTTTCATAATTTGTTTTTAATAATTTTATTGTCTTCTATGTGTAGTAACCCAGGCATTAATAGTTTCTGAATCTCCAAGTAAGCTTTTGGGTACTTCTACTACGGTAGAAAGTACATTTTGACCACTCCACGTATCATTCCCTGGATTATTAAAATTAGTTTTTCTACCATCTTTAATGGCAAAAAAGGTAGACATATCAGAGAAAAAGGGATCATCAGTTACTCCAGCAAAGTATTTTAAGCCTCGTTCCGAATTTTTAGTAATTTGATTTTCCATATAAGGAGTAATTCTCACAAAGTCTTGAACTTCAGAATTCTGAAGGATTTGAATTTCAGAACCTGTATTAGTAGGTTTTTCAGGTCCAAAAAACCACATTAGATTACCTCTTCTAACGGCCTGAATTACTAAATCTTCAATATTATCGTTATTAGTATCTATATTAAATTGAATAACTACATTTTGATCGAAATTAGCAGCCTCCGAGTCTTCGGGACTTAGAATTCCTTGTATATTGGCTATAAAAGTTAAATTTCGGGTATCTTCCCCTTGAAAAGCATAAAAATCGGCAATATCGGAGCTTTGCCCTCTTATAAAAGAGGAATCTATATGGTCTGATGAGATTAATGAAATAGAGATAATGCTTATAATGCTTAGAATAGATATATTCTTTTTCATATTATTTGTTCTTTTTTAAATGTAAAACGTATGAGAAATTCCAACCAAAGAATAAATTTCCATCTTTAGTATTAAAGTTAACAGGAGTTTCTGTAATTACTTGATCTTCGCTAAAAGCACCAGTGTGTGTTAAAAATAGTTGAATTTGTACTTTAGACACTTCCCAATTAACTCCAAGCGTAAACGGCCCAAATGTTTCTATAGATTCTAAAGCATATTGTTTAGGGACATAAAAATATTCTGAAGCAATTGATACGTGTTTACTAACTCTATATCTACCTCCTATACCAAGAGCAAGTTGCAATTTGGGATCTTCTTGAAAAGTATTGGAACCTCTGTAAATTAAAGTTGGAGATAATTGTATAGATAAGTTACGGTTAAATTTTCTAGCTAATAACAGTTGTCCTGTAAATGTAATTTTGTCTGAAAAAGTATTAGTTCTATTTATAGAAGCTTTGGGAATACTATTGTCGTAAATATCTGTAGGGTTAGGATTTGAACTTAAAGAAACATTATCTAAGTTTTTACTTCTATAGGACTGTGCTGTTAATAAAGTAATACTAAAAGGTGCTTTTTTAACACCTGTTTTTTGACGTAATAATCGGTATTTTAGATAGCCGTCAAATACTCCATCATTACTTCCTCCAAATCCAAAAGATAAGTCGTCGGTAATGGCGTAGTCAAATCCAAAGCGTGCACTTACTCGATCCGAACCAAAATTATTAGTTTCGGTTTCTACACCTTCTATTTCTGGAATATCCCAATATCTAGTATATGCAGATAATTCTAAAACGCCTTTTTTTCTAGTTTCAATTGAATGTGCAAAACCAATGCGAAGCATCTTAAAAGTAGCCTCAGTAAGTACGGTTTGCTTTTGTTCTTCAAAAAAAAGTTGGTCTAGTAAATCTTGAGATTTTACTATGTTTACTGCAAACAATAGCAAAGTAAGAGTTACGATGGTATTATTTTTCATAAGAATCGTATTTGAAGTTGAAGGTAATTTTTACAGTCTTTGCAATTTTAGAAGATAATATTTGAGGTATTTTAATTTTGTAGTCTTTAACGTCTATAGAAGTCTCTCCTGTAATAATGTATTGATATCCATCATAATCAATGTCAGCTTTAATTTTAATAGTATTAGTAATTCCTCTTAACGTAAAGGCGCCTTTTATATATCTAGTTCTTTTACCTCTTAATTCAGGGTTAAAATTTAGGATTGTTCCTTCAAAAGTTGCTCTAGGATAAATGTCGGATTCTATATAACTATCATTAAAATGTTCTTGCATTAACGATTTTTCAAATTCGAAAGCTCTCATAAGTATATTTACAGCAACTTTTTCTTCTTTTACATCTAATAAACTTAAAGCTTGATTGTTTTTTGCTTTTATATTTTCAGCAGAAGCATAAGAAAAGAAGATAACTTCGCCGTTTCTAGTAAGATATTGTTTTTTAGGTTTTGTGAATCCAAAACTTAAAGCAATAAGGAATAAGAGTAATGTTTTCTTCATGTTTGTGTTAAATTATAATGCAATTTAATAATATCATTTCTATTAAGTAACCTTTGTAAACCCCTTTTAAAATGATATCATTCCCAACGTTAAATTCTTTTATTTTTTCTTTTTGATCTTCCTGTAACTTACATATAATATTTACGTCGTTATTTTTAGAACTTATAATTACTGTGTATTCGTTATTATGTACTTTAACCTCTTTTAAAGTTCCTTTAACTTGTATGGCATGTTCTATTAAATAATCAAATTTTTTTAAATCTTTTAAAGAAGCATTTTCATTATCGTTATTTAATTTAATAGATATGGTGCTTTTTATTTTTTGAGTAGGAATTATCTTACTGTTTATATAAGAAAAAAACCAAAATACACCACCAATAGATACAATAATCAATACTAATATAATAATGGTTTTTTTCAAATTACTTTAATTTTAACTCAAAAATACACTACGCCGCTATTCATTTGTTATTTAATTTATTAAAAGTGAATTTTTTGTTTTAAAAAGGAACTTTAAAGACTAAAAACTTTATTTAGACGTTGGTTTTATTAGAATTTTCAAATTTCTTGTATTTTTGGCACATTGTTGTTTTTTCTATTAAAGAAAAGATTTTATAACAGAATAAATATGAAGAATCACAAAATATATACTAATATATCATTGCTTTTTGTAATGTTATTTGTACTAGTATCTGTTATTACCATACCTCTTGTTATTAAACAAATTACGGTTTTTCAGTTAGATACTATTTATTCTAATATAGATAAGAAAGCAGAAACCTTAGATATAATTTATGAAAAAGGGAAGAGTAAAAACGATTTTATAGCAATAACCCAGCAAACTATTAATAATACATTAGACGATGTGGGCTATTTGTCTATTATAGATTGGACAGGGAATTATGTAAGTTATCCAGATATTACAATAGTTGGGGAAGCTGTTCCAGATAGTAAAACTAATGATTTTAATGGAGATATAAATGGAGAGAAACTGTATAACCGGTTCTTTACGTACTTTAATGGTTTAAAAGAAGGGGTAAATAAGGAAATTATAAACTTACGTCCTATAAAAGACTCGGACTTAATAGTGGTTTATACTCTTAATTTTGCTAAAGTTATTACAGATATTAATCCAATAAAAGAAAACACCTACTTAACATTTTTACTTTTAGGCTTTTTAATGTTGTTAATATTGGTATTAATTATTCGCCTTACAAGCTATTATTCAGAAAAAAAGTTGGACCAAAAATTACTTAATTTAGAAGCTAATTCTCAAAACCTTTCTAAACTTAATGAATCTATTACCCTTTACCAAGAGCGTATAGCAAAAGAGCAAGAAGCTGTAAAAGTAGAAAATAACGAGAGTACTAGTTCTGATGAGGTTTCTAAACAGCGAATATTAACCTACGTTCGGAACGAACTAGTTTCTATTTTGGTTACAGATATTGCATATATATATGTAGAAAACACCATTACCTACTTAATTAGGAAAGATGGTAAAATGGCTACTTCCGGAGATAGTTTAGATAAAATATTTTCAGTCCTTGATAAGCGTTTGTTTTTTAAAACCAATAGGCAGTTTATTGTTTGTATAACAGCAATAAAAAAGATTACTAAGTTTGAAAATAACAAGCTTAAACTTCAGGTTGATCCAAAATCGGAGATAGACATAATAATAGGGAAAAATAAGGCTTCTGCCTTTAAACAATGGTTAGATATGTAATTTAAGACCGTTGCAAGGAATTTTCAAAAAAATACAGAATTCCTTATCTTTAAATATGGAATTAATACAGCAGCCTACTTTAGCCGATAGTATTTGTGATTTACGGACACGAAAAATAAAGAAGACTTTCTTCACCCAA
>CALLUJ010000125.1 GCA_938011245.1 uncultured Aquimarina sp.
ATCGCTTCGATGATTTGTAATTATCAACCTTAGTTTTGTAAACCTTTTGTTCTTCTAGTGATTCTAATATTGGTGTATTTAATACTTGTCCCATATAGCTCAAAGATAATGAAATCATATTATATCCGAAATGGTATAAAAAACTAAAAGTAGCAGAATTGTTTGCTGGAGTTGGAGGTTTTAGACTTGGACTTGAAAAAAATGAACAATATGATATAGTTTGGAGTAATCAATGGGAACCATCGACAAAAATGCAACACGCATCTATGGTTTATGAAGCTCGATTTGGTTCAGAAAATCATTCAAATCAAGATATTTCAACTGTAGAAACAAACGAAATTCCAGAACACGATTTACTAGTAGGTGGATTTCCTTGTCAAGATTATTCCGTAGCAACAACTTTACATAATTCAAAAGGGTTAAAAGGGAAAAAAGGAGTTCTTTGGTGGTCAATTCACAATATTTTAGAAAATAAAAAGAATCCTCCAAAATATCTTTTTTTAGAAAATGTAGATAGACTTCTAAAATCTCCTGCTAAACAAAGAGGACGTGATTTTGCAGTAATGCTACAAAGCTTAAATGATTTGGGCGTTACCTAAAGGTCGGCTTTCCGCACTCGCTTTTTTATTCCTGTCGTCTCAAAAAGAGCTTAAACAATTGCTTCAATCCCTAACTCAAAAAAAGATTCAATGAAAATTCAAGAAATATTAGAAAAATTAGACACACAAAATAAATATATTGGTTTCCAACTTTCCAAAAGAAATGGATTTATTAATTCCACTTGGCTATTGTATAAAAAAGAAAAGGAATATTATTTTTTCAACATAAACCAAAAAATAGAATTTATTGAGGCTTATAAATATTCAAAACCTGAAGCGTTAACTGAGTTTAAAAAATCAAACTTCAAAATTGACCTTTCTATAAATTAATTTGAAATTGGATTCTTTTATTTCTAATTATTTTTTCTAACTCTTCAATGGTTAACATTACATAAGAAGGTGACTTTTCATTTAGACAAACGAAACAAAATCTAAATCTATCACCTAATAGTTTTCCAAAATTAAATTCATTTTCTGTTGCACCAAAAAAGAACCCTTTTGGGTTTTCAGGAAGGTATTTTTTAGTTGTCTTTAATTCTATAAATAAAATCTCGTCAAGATGAGTTTCTATGTAATCTTTTTCAAATACAATTCCTTTCAATTTTGGAATGTAAACCATATCAAAAGATTGTAAAAAGTTATGCGAAATATTAACTTTGTCTAAAAGCTCTTTTTTTTATTTCTTTATCGATTTTGAAAAAGCCTGTTTGTTCTTCAGTTAGCTACTTACCAAGGTAAAAGAATATACAAATCATTCATTTTGGTTAAATGCAAGTTATGTGAAAGACGAAATATATTTGAAATAGCCAACGCAAGTTCAAGCGCCAGTATTTAAAACAAAAAGAGTACAAAATATTTATATTTGACTAAGTGCTAAGCTGAAGCGAAAGTGCTAAGCTATTATCCTAAATTTCATATATTAACTAATAAAATTCATTGAATAACTTCTTAATTATATTAATTTCTATTATTTCGGGAGTCTTAATACGTAAATTTAAGATACTACCAAAAGATAGCCATAAAGTAGTAAACTTATGGGTCATTTCTGTAGCGTTACCCTCTATTTCGTTACTTTACATTCCTAAAATGCAATGGAATTGGGATCTAATATTTATTATTATAATACCTATTATTGTATTTATAATTTGTTTTATTTTATTAGAAATTATTGGACAGTATATTTTACTGGATCGAAAAACAAAAGCTTGTTTAGTCCTTACTGTAGGTTTGTGCAATCTCTCTTTTTTAGGGTTTCCACTTACAAAGGCTTATTATGGCGAAGAAGGTTTACAATTAGCCATACTTTGCGATCAAAGCGGGTTTATGGTAGTATCAACCTTAGGAATACTAATCGCAGCTCATTCATCCAAATCGGGAAAAGGGATTTCTATTTTTTTATTGTTAAAAAAAGTAATTAGCTTCCCACCTACTATCGGTTTTATTTTAGCGTTTGTGCTGCCTTTATTTGTAAACTTAACTATAATTGAGCCAACACTTAATAGTTTAAGTTCCACAATGGTACCTTTAGCTCTTTTTTCTGTGGGTTTACAAATTCAATTTAAAGAATGGAAAGCCGATAAAAAAACCTTATTAATTGCTTTATTTTATAAGCTAATTTTAGCCCCTATAATTATCCTTGGGATAAGTTTTTTATTTACATTAGACAAATTATACTTACAAGTAGGTGTACTAGAATCGGCAATGGCGCCTATGGTTACTGGTAGTATTATTGCTACCGAATTTAATCTAAAACCTAAACTAAGCGCCAAAATCCTAAGCTTTGGAATACCAATATCATTTTTAACAACTTATATTTGGTATTTACTTTTAAAATAATAGCCTTTATAATTTTAAAAGCATCTAAAGTCTCACTAAATTTACAAACTATAAAGACTTGTTGCTTTATTAAACAAGTTTAATAGGTTATCTGTAATCTTTATCATTTCTCCTAATGGTATTCTATTTTCTCTAAAATCTTTTTTCCTAGACTGTATATTTTCCACTAGACCTAGTATTGTAGCTATTACGCTATCTATTTCTCCTGTGTTTAACTCATTTACCAAAAGCTCGTTTACAGCATTATTTATTTCAGAATAAATATTTTGGTATTTACTGCATGCAATATCTGCATTTTTACCTTTTCTTAAAAAACGACAAGAAGCGTAGTATAAACACATCTTTTGAGACAACATTCGTTGTTTTCCCGACAGATTAATTGTTTTTACTTTTAACTGATTTATTGGACTTGAATAGTTTAATTCTTTATTGAATTTAGAATCCTCTTCAATGGCAGACACTAAATTATTACATTTTAACAATAATGATTCTGAGCTTTTTAATAATAAACTTATATCCTTAATAGGGTTACTAATTACTGCCTTAAACTTATTCCATTCTTGGTTTTCGGCTCTTATCATAGCTCTTACCTTAGAACTCTGAGAAGACCCATTGTCGTCTAACACTTTTAAGCTTCGCTCAAAAATAATAATACTTGTTTTATATTCTTGTTTTAATGTAGGTGTATCTGCTCCTGATTGTTTTAAAATTACAACTTTCGCTATTTTTTGAGATAACATGCGTTGTTTTCCTGATAAATTTATAGCTTTTTCGTAGCTTATTTTACCATAGGTATTTTCTTGTCCGGTAGATTTAGTTATATTAAAAAACAACATACTAAAAAGTGTGAGTGTGGTTACAAATTTCATATAAGGGGTTATTTAAACCCTAAATATAATAATTAACACCCTAATAATCAATATTTTAACATTATTGTTGTCTGCAATATTTTAGCATAAAATAATTCTACTTATTTAGAATAGTTATCCTTACAATTTTTTTGAATTTTTAAGTATTGTAATAGCATAATCGTTTTTGCATCTTGAATATCACTAGAATAAATCATTTTATAGGCCGTTTCAAAATCAAGTTCTAACACCTCTATTTCTTCTTGCTCTTCTTTTAGACCACCACCTTTAGCCACTTTTAATGCCTCATTGTATTCTGCTATAAACATATATACCTTTTCGGTAACTGTCCCAGGAATCATATAAGATTCAAAAACAGGAACTATATTTACAATGGCATAGCCTGTTTCTTCTAATGCTTCTTTTTTGGCACATTCTAGTGGAGTCATGCTTTCTAATAAGCCAGCGCAAACCTCAATTACCATCCCATCTCTATTTCCTTCATTCATATATATAGGAATCCGAAATTGCTTGGTAAGTATTACTGTATTTTTTTTCGAATTATATAACAATACTGCGGCTCCACTATCTTTATCATATACTTCTCTAATTTGAGTTTGGATTTCTCCATTCTCTCTTTGATATGCTATTGTTAGCTTTTTTAAGGTGTTGTAATCTTTGGAAAGCACTTTAGTATGTTTAACCTCTACTCTACTTTTCATGGTTTTTTTAAAATTTATCCATTAATATCTAAAAAATAATTACTTTAAATAAGTTTTGTTTCTGTTAAAAAAACGCATAATTCAACAATTTTTAGGTTGTTCTTAACTTGTTTTTAAATAATTTAATATAATTGTTAGAAAATAAATTATAGAGCTGTTTACTTAGGTACTTAGTTTAATTTGCTCAAAGTCAATATTTATATGGTCAGTCATCCTATTAATTAGGTTATCAAATATAGTTTGCTTGTGTATAGAACGATTTATACGATAACTATACTCATCTAAATAT
>CALLUJ010000126.1 GCA_938011245.1 uncultured Aquimarina sp.
AGGAACAGTAATGCAATCAAGTAAATTGAGTTTTCAATATTGGTTCATAGCGATGCATTTAATAACCTCTACAAAGAAGAATTTTTCAACCAAAGAAATGCAAAGATAATATAGGATATAAACGATATGAGCCTATCTGGACGATAATGCATAAAATAAGATCAGTGATGGGATTACGAGATGCAGATTATCAATTGTCAAAATGGATTGAACTTGATGAAGGTTTTTTTGAAACGGTTGATATTAACAGAGATAAACAAGCACCTACTAAACGCAGGAGGGGAAGTCAAAAGCAAACAAAAGTATTGGTAATGGTCGAATCTGAACCTAACGATAAAAATACTAACCCGAATAAACCTAATAAAAAAGTAGGCTATCTAAAAATGAAAGTAATTGAAAACCTAGCTGCAGAAACACTGAATCAAGAAATAGAGAAAAGTGTAGAAGAAGGAACAAATTCTGTGTCAGATGATTATTCAAGCTATAAAAAGATTACTTCAAAAATAGATAATAAAGCGCAAAAAGTAGATAAGAAAAATGTCAATGTGATATTACCATGGGTTCATACAGCAATAAGCAATGCAAAAAGACTATTGTTAGATGTGCATCATAGAATTGGTAATGATTTTCTTCAAAACTACCTTAACGAGTTCTGTTATAAGTTTAATAGAAGTTATTTTGGTAATCAAACCATGGAAAGGCTCATCATTGCTGGGGTCAATCATCGATGGAATGAACTTTAGGTGTGCTTAAGGATAAGCATATAATTATTATTTTAAGCTATCTGCCTGAATTTCTTTCACTAAAGAAACCATTCTGCCTGATTTTACAGAACAAAGCAAACTATCTTTAATTGCTATTACTTCTTGTTCTAAATGTTGTGTTATATTATGATCTATAGAATAATTATTAGAAATTGATACTTTAATCCCTAAAGCAACCAATACTATTAACAATGGAAATAATTGCCTTAATTTTCGTGATTGTAAAGGCTTTAAATTATCGTTATTTTGCATAATTATGCTATTTATTTCCTTAATGGTTTAAGTGACGTAGCTGCTTTTTTTATTATTGTATTAGGCTTAGCTACGGTTTTCATTTTAGACTTCATTGCTTTAGTCTGCTCCGATAATTTTGCTGCAGTACCGCTTATCTCTCCAAATTTTTTAAAATTTACAGCGGTATGTTTTGAACTGTGCTTTGCACTGGTTGAAAATTCCACCGATCCAGATTTAGAACGTTCTTTATGCGTCGTTTTAGTCTGATTAACCTTTTTACCGACATTTTCCTTATTCTGTTTTTTATTAACATCCATTCCTCTAAGTTGCTTTATTTGCTTTACTCCTGGAATATTAGGTGTATGTTTTACACTTTTCCTATTTGCTTTTATAACTGGTTTTGCAAAAAAACCTAAAAACTTTCCTAAACCTGGCAATAGCTTAGATACCGCTTTAAGCGATTTAATCTCTTTTTTTTCAGATTTTTCATCTTTCGATTTAGTTTTTTCTCTTTCCATTATATATTTTTTAAAACCTCTAGTTCTTCTTCTTGTAGAAACACTGACAAATAAAGGTTATAAGAAGCAAGCATTATTAATCCTATAAGGATAAAAAAAAGCATTGTATAATTTACTTCTTCTTGGATAGTATAACCTATGACATCACATTTTTTTAATATGCAAAAAAATAATACGGTACTAACTATTAAAAACAATGCAAAAACACATCTCAATGCTTTAAGACTAATTACTCTTAACTTAGTTTCTGCCATATCTCTTATTTTTTAGAGTTAAACCAAGAGCAGTTATACATTACTCTACCCTACTCCCTAAAAACAAATAAGAAATATAAAACCCTATAAAAATCTTACCTCGTTATTAAATGATCTAGAGTAACATTAGATTAATCGAATTCTTGATTCGTCTTCATTGAGGGGTGATTCAAAATCATTGATATTGAATCTATCTCCAAGCTAATCGAAAATCCAATCAATCGTTGTTTATTAATGCAACACATCTGGGTTAATAATTTTTTTACGAGGAATAGTTATTTGAGTAGATCTTCCTCCATTTTTTTCCAAAATACTTACTTCAACATTTTCTTTTTCGTTAGGTACAAATTTTTCAAATATAAAGTCATATATCTGTATTCCTCCACTTCCTGATATTTTAGTATTTAAGTTACACTCGCTCACGGGGTAAATTACACGCTCTTGATACACTGCGTTTTTAGCAAATTTTTTCTTTTTTTTGTATCTAAATAAGATATGGTCTAGGTCCAAGTCTATAGTCGAAAAGTTTTTTATAGATACTCTTATAACTATATAGTTTTCTTTATAAAAAATCCCCGTAACACTGGTTAGTAACAAATCGGCGTTGCTTTTAATATTGCATTCGCTTACTTGTAATTTAGACTTTACACACAAACTATTAAACAACTCTTGTTGCTTTAAATCTTCCTCTGCTTTGGGGGATATTACTTTGTATCCTGGAGCATCTATAACATGAGTAGTTTGGGTAGTAGTACGGTTATAGTTTAAAGGAATAGAGTAGTAATTGCCAGAGGTAGTTAACAACGTTAAATTGGTGCTTTTATACTCTGGCTTAGCTGTATATCCTCCACCAATATGCTTTACTTTTATAATATTTTCTATAGTATCGGTAACAAAATATCTAGATCCAATATCTAAATACTTTATAGGTTCATTTAATATAATGTGGGTGGTTTTAATATCGGAGACCTCTATAGGATCTTTCCTTTCTATTACGTTCGATTGTGCAAAAACAGCATTGGCAATAGCTAACTGTAGTACACTTAAAATGATAAAAACAACTATTCTCATGTTAATATTCGTTAATAAATTCGTTAATAGCTAACTTCATATTTTTATGCTGTTTATATCTCGAAAAAATAAAAGCATTCTCTTCGGCATTAGAAGTGTAACAAGCATAGCGTTCCTTAGACACATCTATTTTATAAACATTAGAAAAACTTCCTATTTTCACAAAAACTTCGTGCTTATCGGTAGAGAAAAGCTTGTCTAAGTCTGAGTTTGTAAAGGACAAACTTTCTTGAAATTTATCCTTGGATGCCATTTTCTTTTTGTGCGATAATAAAATTTGTGTGTCTGTATTATTTATCATCGCAGCACCAGCCGTAGTAGATATTATGTCTTCAATATCCTGAGTAGCAATGGCTATTTCGCCATAATGTTTCCTCACGGTTTTGTACATGTATTTTATAAAATCGGCCATATCTCCTTTGGAAATAGGTTTCCAACACTCATCTATAAAAATGGATTTTTTAATGCCTTTTAAGGTTCGTATTTTTTCCATTATAGCATCTATACACAACATCGTTACTAGAGGAAAAAGAATAGGATGATCTTTTATATTATCCATCTCAAAGACAATAAAACGCTCTTCTGTTAGAGATATAGGCTCGTCTGAGTTTAGAATATGGCTAAACTTTCCGTCGTAAAATTCTCTTAAAGATAAATCTAAACTTAACTTATCAAAATATTTTTCCTCATTATACTCCATTCTATTTTCCATAACAAATTCATAAAAAGTATTGAATTTTGGAAATACATCCGTATTTTTAATATGTAGGTAAAAGGCATCTATGTATAATGATATTATCTGCCGCTCTTCTCTAGAAAACGTGGTATCCCCTTTCCATAAAAACATAATTAACGACGTTAAAAATTCTTTTTTTTCGTCTTCTACTGTTCCAAAAATATAGAAAGGATTAAATTCTAGCGGCTCGTCAAATTCGTAAGTAAAATACTTACCATTAACTAAATTACAGAGTTTTTTATAAGAATCTCCAATATCGATCATCACAATATGATGCCCTTGAGTGTAGTATTGAGAAGCTATATGATTAATCAAAAAAGATTTCCCTGTTCCTGATGGACCAAAAATAAGTCGATTTCTATTTACTATTATTCCTCTTTTTAATGGTTCGTCCCACATGTCTAGTCTAACGGGTGCTCCATTTTTACGATCACTTACTAGAATACCGTCTTTAAAACTCTCATAATAGCTTTCAAAATTCATTAATGCTGGACATTGCTCAGATATTCCTACAAAACGAAATGATTTGGGAATCGTTTTTGCTGCTCCAGGAGCACTTCCCATAAAAGTATCTATTAATCCTAATTTTAGGTGTTTTGGATATACATTTATATCTCTAAAAATATTTTCCAATTTATTGCGACTCTTTTTTAAACTAAGTTCATCTTCTTCCCACAGAATCACATTATAATGATGTTTAACAAACTTTAGGTCTTTTTCTATACAGTTATTTACTAAATTGTTTATACTATCGTAGTACAACATATTTTCGTTAGAAAGCACAGCGACACTTTTAAATTGGTTCATTTTAGAACGAATCTCTTGATCAAACTTTTTTGAATTTTCTATATATACAATTTGATTATATATATGATTACATTCTAGCCCTAAACAATAAGGTTGGGTAAATGGCAAGAAAAAATCGGTCTTTTGAGTGGAATAATTTTTATCTCTTATTACATTCTCTAATACTGGAGGCAAATTATTATTAGAAGATATTGCATATATTTCTGCGCTTTTTTTACCTAGCTTAATCTTATCGGTTATAGAAATATCGTTTAGTGTATTGGTGCTTTTATTGGATAGTGAAAAAAAATTACTTACTAATCTTAATATTGCATCGTCTTTTAAGCGAGTAATTTCAAAAAAATCTTTACTCTCTACAAAAGACATACACAGTTTTACATCATTAAAATATTTTTCTAAATTTTCTAAAATTTTCCTATACCCAGACGGGTTGGAGGCTATACTAGAATTGTTCTTAGTGTTTTTGGTTATAATTATAAAACACTCATGCGTCATGGTAGGTTTTTCGAAATAGTGAATGTTATCGCTTTTCGATAATATGTCTCCTTTATCCGATAACTTATCTTCTATAGTATCCACAAAAAAATAATCTTGCTTCTGGAAAATAGTATCTTCAGGAAGCAACCTTAAAATTTTATCGAATATCGTATTAATCTCGTCGATATCTGTTTTACTCAAAGAATATATCTGAGGCAACTTAATTTGGTACATCATACTAATGTCCCCTGTTTTGCTTACCAACAAATCGTTTTCCACACAATACAGTGGAAAAATTTTATCAAAACTAGTATCCATTTGTTTATTCTTTTTGTTTAATTAATTTTAAAATTTCCTCATTGGATAAACCTCCCCTAGAATATATTCTCTGATTACCTCTTTGCTGACTGGTAAATTTAGGAGCGGCATTTAAACTTTCTGTTTCTAAGAATGTATCTTCTTTTACACTTAACCACAAATGATATTTGCTGGGTATAAATGCTTTTCTTTTTATAAATAACTCTTCTCCTAACTCTTTTGCTGTAGATAATAGTGCTATTACTTTAGCTTCGTCTAAGTCTGCTCCATTGCTACTTCCTCCTAGTGGACTGGATTGTGTCCCTCTATTATAGGCATATCTATATACGTCTTTTGCTACTTTCCCTGGGATTTTAAAAATAGATTTATTGTCTATATGAATACCTTCTCTGGCATCAAAATCGTAAGCTTGTACACCAATTCTATATAGCGTATTTCTCCTTCTATACCCCGCTACATCTATATTAATCCTACTATTTGCTCCTTCACTAGAAAAATTAACTAAACCATAAATTACTGCGCCTTTAGGTATAGTAATACCTGTGGTTTTAAAATACATAGGCTTTTTTAATCTAATACCAATAGTAGAACCATCCGATACCACACCTGCATCTATAGTTTCTGCTGGTATTAGATTGGTAGTGGATTTATTTTTTTTTGAAGAACTTGCCCCAAAAAAGTAGCTCCCCTTTTGTGGAATAGGCTCTTCTTCTTCTTCTTTTTTTACTTTTTTTACTTTTTTCTTTTTTGTTGGAACAACTTTATTACTGTAAGCTACTTTGTCAGATTGATATTCTTCTACTTTTTCTAGACTTTTCTGCAATTCTAAAATCTGTTGTAGCTCGTCGTGGATCTCTTCTTCTTTTTCTTCCTCCAAACTTACAGGTATTTCGTTGGATTGTCCCTTCACAGTTTCTTTATCATACATCTGCTTTTTTGTTAAGCTATTTTCTAAATCGGGTTGTGGTGGCGACACAAATTCACCTAAAAAACCTACTCCTTTTTCTTTTAAATCGCTCGATTTGAAAACTTTTTGTTTTACAACATAGCCCGAAGCTAGACTTGCCATAAGCCCTACTATTGCTACTAGTATCTTCTTTTTCTTATCCATTATTTAAGGGGGGTATTAATAGTTCTACTTTAGCAAAGCTGCTGTCCAGTTGTTAGTTGTATTTTTATTAGCCCTTTTGTTTGGGCTCTTATTATTCTTATTAATTTTTCTTTTTTTCCCTCCATACTTCTTTAAGTATTTTTTCCAAAAAACAATAGGATCTATAGCTTTATTAAATCTCCTTATTTCAAAATGCAAATGTGGTCCTGTCGAAAGCCCCGTAGATCCTACGTAGCCTATAACTTGACCTTGCTTTACCTTACCTCCTTTTTTTACTACTGACCTGTGCAAATGCCCGTATAGGCTACTATAACTGCCTTTATGCTCAATACGGATATGATTTCCATAACCCGAACTTTTTTTAGATATCTCTACAGTACCCGCACCTACGGCATAAACTGGAGTCCCTAAATTAGCTACTAAATCTATACCGCAATGAAATTGTTTTTTGCGTTTTATAGGATGCATTCGAACTCCATAGGCAGAAGACACACGCTTAAAATGTTTATTAGGAATTGGAAAAAAAACTGGTAGCTCTTGATACGTGATTGCGTTTCTTTTGCTTTGAGATACAACAGTATTTACAATGTTCAAAAGAATAAAAAAACACAGGGCTGTTTTTAATTTTTTGCTTTTTTTCATAGTCCAAACTTTATTTTTCCTTTTTATAATAGTTTCGTTTTCTGTAGTATTGTTTCTTTTTACTCTTTAGAGGTTACTCCTTGTTCTATATTGGCTTCTGCCATTATTTCATTGTTAGTTCCCTCTTCAAGTTCACTAGGTTTTTCTTCTTTAGCCTGTTCTTTTTTATACTCAATTTCAGTAAGAATATTATTAATTATAATATCAATCTCATCTGTAATACGTTTAAAGTTCCCATCTAACAATACTTCCAAATCTTCACCCTCAATTTTCAATGGTATTTCCTTTTTTACTTGGTCTGTACGTTTATCTACTTTTATATGTCCTCTAAATACTTTTTGATCTATTTCTTCTCCAAAATTATCTGAAATAACCCCTACGAATTCCCCTTGAGATAATTGGGATATCGTAGATACTGGTATTACGTAATCCATGCTCTCGTTAATACTATATGAGGTGGTATTTGTATCTACAGAAAGGTTTTTTAATTTTTGCTTTTTCTTTCCAAAAATTTCCTGAAGTTTTTGAGCTGTTCCACTCCTAACGGATCCACTAAAAACATTACCTATAATATTAAAAATGGTTTCTGCTACTTTATCTCCATAATCTCTTTTTAGCTGTTCTAAGTCTTGTGCTCCAATAGTAGTAGATACTTTATTGGAACGTGCTGTAGCAATTAAGTTATCTAGCCCCATAAAATACATAGTAGGCAACTCATCTATAATTACAGAACAAGGAAGCTTATCTTTTTTATTAACTTCTTTTATTAATTGTGTGGATATAAGACCTAAGGCTGGCGAATTAGTAGTTTGCGTAGAGGGCGAGTTCGCCAAAATCATTATTTGTGGATCTTCTGGATTATTAATGTTAAGAGAAGCATTTAACTCTGGATACACATTGTTTCCCATAACCCAAAATAACTCTTTAGTAGCTAATTGGGATAACGGTATACGGGCCGAAGCAGTTTGTCCCGATAATTGCTCAAAAGCTTCTTTTGCTAAAGCATCAGCAAAGGGAGTCATAAAAAAACGTAACTGCGGCATGGTCTCAAAAACCTTGAAGACTTTTTCATCTGAACATGAAGCCAATGTTATTGCATGTGGCAGTGTACAAAATTCTCCGTTTTTATATAATTTTAAAAAATAAATACAACAAGCAAAATAAGAAATGGCTGATTGAGCAAAAAAATCTTTTTTAGTAATCCATTCTTTATTTAGATTATACAATACAGTTTGTGAAGCTTCAATAGCATCCGAATTCTTTTTTAATAACTTAGGATCTATTGGATTTACAAAATCTGAATATTCAATCTCATCTAAAGATATTACTGAAAATTTAGGCTCTTTTTTATAACTCTTTTTATAATATTCAAAAAAAGCATAAGTCTCCTTAGCTAAGGATGGAAACTTAAAATCGTACACCATCATAGAAAAACTTTTCATAAGATGTTGCCTTATATATTCTTCTATTACAGAATAGGATTTACCAGAACCTGGTGTACCCAATACCATTGTAGCTCTAAAAGGATTAACCACATTAATATACCCATTTTGGGTTTTTAGGTTTACCGAATAAGGGTTTTCCTTATATTTTTGTTCTTGTTTAAATACCTGATTCTTTTTATTAAACTCGTCCTTATTAGAGTAGAAATTAAAGTGCCTTCTAATAGCTAAAAAACTCCACAAAGCTATAAAAAAAGACCCTAAAGACAGTGTTGCATTCAAAAACAAGTTGACTTTAAACACCCCGCTTAAGCCTAGTAACAATGCACTCGTTAAAAAAAAAGCAGTGTATTTTGACAATTTCCCATCGCCTTCTGCTTTTTTCTTTACACTTATTCCAAAGCTACTTATAATTACCACTAGTAAGCCTCCTAATCTCATAAGTAAAGATTGACCTAATATTGGAAACGCTTCAAATAGCTTTACGATAATCATACTAGAATATTCATGATAAATCCCATAACTATAAAAAACCTCAAAAAAACTCTTGTAGGTATCCAATAGCAATATCACAAAAACACCTATTAAAGGAATTTTAATTATCGTATCTATTTTAAATTTATCGTTACTCATCTTTCTATGGTTTTTTTAAAAAACAGTTTAAGATGATATTACCCTATAACAAAAATGATTTTTTACAGATTTATACGATTTTATACAAAGCTGTATTTCGTCAACATTTTTTCAAACAAACCTTTTATGATCATTTTATAATTATTATAGATACATATTAGCTCCTCTTTTATATTAAAAGATAGATGTAATAAAAAATTCTAGTTTTTCATCATGCTTCATGCTTCTTTCAACTAAAACAAAACTAGCTAAACAACTATTATCATTAGAATTGCAAAACCTATTTTATAGACTCTAGCATGCGATTTACTAGTTAATTTCCTTTATCAAAACATCAAACTATAGGGTTATTTTATTTTGGGTTGTTTTTAAATAAAAAACTAAAAATGTATATCCGTTATTAGTTATTGTTAGCATATCATACTGCGCTTCTTTTAGTGTTTCATTTAGTTATTTCGTAAAAACAAACATTTTATGGGGTGCTGAAACCTGTCCAGCATAATGAATTAGTTATTACAGATTTTCAAAAACTCAACTATGAAAAATAAAATACTTTTTACCATAATCTTACTCTTTTCAATAGCTAGTAATTCTCAAAACACAGCGGATCTTTCTTTTTGGAAAGTAAAAACAAAAAGCAAAGGGATCTTTGTTGGTATCTCCCAAAATAAAAGTGATACCAAAACCATAGTTCAAAACTTAGAGTTTCAAATGCAAGGGACTAAATATAAAATTATTGCCAAAGATGTTATTCATATTAACTTAAAACCAAATCTAAAAAAGCAGGTGTACAATGCCTTTGAGAGCGATCATCCTAGTTTAAAATATAAATACATTAGTGAAATTGAATTAATATCACTCCAATATGTAAAAGGAAATAATTTTGACATGGCCATCAAATTTTATAAAAGCGTTAGCCTTGAAAAATATATCCCTAAAATTAATGAGCATCTTAAAAACCTATACAATAGGTATGGTGAACTACTATTTTCGAAAAACGAAAGTATTCTTATTATAGAACATTCCGATGAATACACTTCAGGAATAAGTGCCAATTAAAATACATTTTATAAATACTATAGCTTTATGACTCCAGACAACAAATCCTCAGAACCATTACTAACAAACATTAAACAAAAGAATCGTAGTAAAATTACTACTACTCCCGAAACATCTTTTAAAGCTGCTGACAAATCTAAAAAAACAAGTAACGAAGAGGTTGCAAATAATAAGAAAGCATCTCTTTCTAAAAATACAACTCCTCAAAACTCTACTCAAAATAGTACAGAAGAAAAAAACGAAACATCTTTTAAAGCTGTTGACAAATCTAAAAAAACAAGCAACGAAGAGGTTCCAAATAATAAAAAAGCATCTCTTTCTAACAATACAACTCCTCAAAACTCTACTCAAGATAGTAAAGAAGAAAAAAAATCTAGCACTTTAGACGTCATTAAAATGGGGGTTAATTCTGCTGTGAATTTTATGTCAAAGTCCAACCCCAAAGTTAATGCTGCGGCTACTTTTTTATTAGTTGGTGCAGTTGCCACATTTTTTCCTCTATCTGGCGTTGCCATTCTGGCAATTGCTGCTTTGGCTGCTACTACTGCTTTGGTAATATCTAAAAACAAAAATATTATTAACAAAGCAAGAGAAAATGAAATTTCTAGACCTCCAACAATCCAAAAAAATCAAAAACCTGAACTTGAAAATATAAATAGTCCAAAAATTGAACACAAAAAAGAGACTTCCTTAAAAACTAAAACAGAAGATACTAAAAAAGTAACAGATAAAATTATTAATGATAAAAAGGTAGATCCACTTAAAATTAAACCCACAATATCAAAAAGTAAACCTAACAAAAAAGTTGATTTTACTAAAATGGCTGAACTGCAAATTAAATCTAATGGAAAACAGCAATTGAAAACCGCTATCCACAAAACCAGAACATCCAATAAAGCTATAAAAATGAAAGCTTAATTATTGAAATATCGAACAAAAAGCATAGGGTCTTGTGCTTTAAAAATGTTTCAATAACAACATCTTTATTTTCAAAACAATGCAAAACTTAAACAACAGTCAACCAACATTAGATAAAGAAACCATATGGCAAGGAAGTCCTTCTCAGTGGAATAATCTTTATTTCTATATTATATGTATCCCCTTAACGCTAGCTTTTGGTCTAGGGATTTTGTTAGCTGTATGGAGATACCTAGCAACACAGACTCATATTTATAAAATAGATAATCAACGTATTACAGAAAAAAAAGGTGTTTTTTCTGTGGTAACACACGAAACTGAACTTTTCCGTATTAGAGATTTAAGAGTTGAAGAACCTTTTTCTATTAGAATTTTTGGCCTAGCAAATATTATATTGGATACTACAGATAAATCTCATCCAATATTAACTATTAAAGGAATCAAAAATGCTAACGACATTAAAGAAAGCTTACGCAACTCCATAGAAAAACAACGCTACATTAAAGGGGTTCGCGAAGTCGATTATCATTAAAAACCGATATATTTCTTCTAAAAAACACTATTTAATCTTATTAATTATTGAATATCCGTAATCATTAATAGTTATCTGTTGCAGCATCACATCTGTTGCTTTCTCAATATAATGAGCCTCTAAAACCTGTCTACCGACAGGCAGGTAAGCTAAGGGTTACGCATAGTTATGATGAATAGCGGATATACAAATATTAATTATTACTTTAACTATTCTCAAATGGAAATAAGAAAAACAGTCTTTATTATTAACACTTCAAATAATAATAGTATAAGTACCACGATAGCTAAGATTTTAAAAGAATACATTACTTACCTCCAAAAACCTTATGGTGGTTATTGGACTAATGATGAAATTTGTATTTTGAAAAATGCTAGTATGGAAGAATTTTATAATTGTATCCATGCTATAACAGACTGTGCCTATTGTAATTTCATTATTTTTGCTCCTCATTCAAAAAAAGAAAATAGTTTTATCCTTAACCATTACGAACAAGACAAGCCTATTTTTATAGAAGTACTAAAAAAAAGTTTTCAAAAAGGGATATTTATCATAGAAAACACTTCTGAAGAACAACTTAATACAATTACTAAAATAGACAACAAAGAAAACTGTACCATAAAAGAATCTATGTATGCTATGATTCTAAATCGTTTTGAGTGTAAGACTTTATACAATTCAAAAAACGAAGAAATTCCTAATCAAATTATCCAAATTAACAGCTCTGCTAGTTTGGGTAACGAAATTGATTGTGTCTTTTCTTATCTATTTCTGAAAGAAGCCGTAGCAACAGTTAAAGAAAAAATAACCACCACCAATTTTTATGAATCTTTTAGTTTTATTAGAGTGCCACATCTTTTCAATCAAGTAACTAAACATTTTAAAAACAATAGATCACTTAAAAATAACATTAGCATTAATCATCCCGAGTATATAAACGAAACCAATGGTGTTATTTTTACGATAATTGCTTAATTATGTTTTTCACAATAGGCATTAAATAATTTAATAACTTCTTAAATTTTGATGTTTTCTTGGATTGAGTTCAATGGTTACCCCCCTAACTCTATCTACAAGAACTCCGTATATTTCCCATACTATAAAATGTATTTACACAACAAAAAAATCCAACAAATTAAGGTTTTGTTGGATTTTTTGAATATTACTATTATTTATACAATTATTTTTTTCACTTTTAAGCTAAATAATTAACATTGCATCTCCATAGCTGTAAAACTTGTACTTCTCTTTAACCGCTTCATCATAAGCGCGCTTCATTAAATCGTGACCTGCAAAGGCTGAAACCATCATTAACAATGTAGATTTTGGTGTATGGAAGTTAGTAATCATGCAATTGGCTATACTAAAATCGTGAGGAGGAAAGATAAATTTATTAGTCCACCCAGAAAATTCATTTAATGTATTTTGAGAAGACACAGCACTTTCCAAAGTTCTCATTACTGTAGTTCCAACAGCGCAAATCCTTCTTTTTTCGTTAATTGCTGTATTTACTACATTTACTGCATCCGATGTAATTTCTGCTTGTTCACTATCCATTTTATGCTTAGATAAATCTTCTACCTCTACTGGACTAAAGGTTCCTAAACCAACATGTAATGTAACCTCCGCAAAGTTAACTCCTTTAATTTCTAACCGTTTTAGTAAATGTTTAGAAAAATGCAAACCTGCTGTAGGTGCTGCAACAGCTCCTTCATTTTTTGCATAAATAGTTTGATATCGATCTTGATCTGAAGGTTCTACTTCTCTTTTTATATATTTAGGAAGTGGTGTTTCTCCTAATTCTTTTAACTTAGCTCTAAACTCCTCGTAGGAACCATCATACAAAAAGCGCAATGTACGCCCTCTGGATGTTGTATTATCTATCACTTCTGCTACTAGACTTTCATCGTTTCCAAAGTACAATTTATTTCCAATACGAATTTTACGAGCTGGGTCTACTAATACATCCCATAAACGTGTTTCGGGATTAAGCTCTCGTAATAAAAACACTTCTATTCGAGCTCCTGTTTTCTCTTTATTTCCAAATAAACGAGCAGGAAATACCTTCGTATTATTCAACACCATAACATCATCTTCTTTAAAGTAATCAATTAAGTCTTTAAAGTATTTATGTTCAATAGTATTTTCTTTTCGATTCAGAACCATCAAACGAGATTCATCTCTGTGTTCCGATGGATATTCTGCTAGTAACTCTTCTGGTAATTCAAAATCGAAATGTGATAACTTCATAGGTTTGATGTTTTTTAAGAACGGCAAATATACAATCTGAGGATAGGGGTTGTCAAGTCTTTATCTATTTATTTTACGAAACTAATTTAACAAACAACATGTATTCTGTTTTTCAATTAGCTTAAATTGTTTAGTGTATTTAATCTAGTTATATAAAGTTTAAATAATCATAAAAAAAGAGTGCCCAATCTAGATTGTGACACTCTCAATTAATACTACATCAAGCTACAAAAGCTCAATTCAAGACTTATACACTTAACATAATATTAGATTAATTTCCACACTGGCCTTCTTTAATCCAGCCACTTATTACTCTTCTATATAAATCTCCTCTGTAAGTTACTTTATCCCCTACTTGGTATATATTAGTTCCTCTAAACGCCTCTACACCTTCGCATATATCTGCTTGCTCTCCTCCACATTCTCTAAGTAAATTCCATCTAGAAAAGTCTCTTTCAAATAAATAACCTCTAAAAGTAACTCTATCTCCAACTCGGTATCTTGTATTTCTATTAAATTCTCCAATACCATTACATACATTAGTTGGTTTACTAGGCACCGTTACTCCTCCTCCATTGCTTTGTTCTTCCTCTTCTTCTTCTTCATTTGTCTGAGTAGTTGCTCCTGGGTAAGCTTGATTTGTCCCCGATACATCGCCCGCAGAAAGCTTTCCTGAACTTCTAGGTAATGGATTTCCATTTAAATCGACAATAGTAGGTTGTCTATTTTTTGAAAATGTAAATGATCCATACATCATTACTGAATTAATATCCAATGCTGTTGTTAATGGTAATGAGTTTCTAACTACAAAAAATTGATCCTGAGCATTGTCTTGAATGTTTTCAAAATTAACTCTCACCGTTTGGTCTCTATCTTCTCTATTCTGTTCATGAATAAAACCTAATGTATGTCCTATTTCATGAATAATAATAGACAAAGAAGCCCTACTACCAAAGCGTAAAAATCCTCTGTTTCCATATGCTCCTAAAGAGGCTACTCCACAAAAACAGTTATCTCCTGTGCGTTCTACGTTTACGTAGAAAGATTCATTAGTTTGTTCTTTAAACCGTATAGTAGTTTTAGATTCCCATTCTTGTATAGCACTTTGGAAATCGGTTTTCATTTGATCTGTAAGATTACCTATTCTGTATATAACGGTATTGTTTGGCCATTTACGTACTTGACCTCTCCCTAAAATAGTAATTTCAGAACGTCCAGGTAATTTAGGTACTATAACATCTGAAGCATTAGGATTATCGAAATTTTCATCGAAAAGAATCATGTCACTTCCTTTTCCTCCTAATAAATAAGTGCCGTCTTCTTGTTTTAAAACAGGAACATCGCTACCCATTAATTTTTTAATTTCTGTTTGTTCCGAAGACTCTTCTTGAACCGTTATAGTTTCATCTAATTGAATGTCTTCTTCCTGGCAAGACCATAATGTCCCTAATAACATTACTAGGCTTAATGTTTTAATTAACTTCATTTGATTAAGTGTTAATGATTTGTATTGTTTCTATAACCCTTAAAATCTCATTTTATTATCTATAATATCGTTAAAACAGAAAAATATATTACTATGCTAACCAATTCCTACAAGGTTATAGTTCTATTTTATTTAAATCAAACTCTTATAGGTAAGTTTATATACCCAGAGAATGGGTTTTAAAGGAAAGAATATTCAAAATTAAGTTTAAAAAAAGGGTGTTGAATATTATAATCGTTGTTTTTCAGAATAGCTCCTCCATTTTTCAATACAATTAAAAATATCGTCTGGGACAGGAGCTTCAAAGAATAAGTTTTCACCAGAAGTTGGGTGCTCAAAGCCTAAAGTACGCGCATGTAACGCCTGTCTTGGTAAAATTTTAAAACAATTGTCTACAAATTGCTTATATTTTGTAAAAGTTGTTCCCTTTAAAATGACATCTCCTCCGTAACGCTCATCGTTAAATAATGTATGTCCTATATGCTTCATATGCACTCTAATTTGATGAGTGCGTCCTGTTTCTAGTTTACATTTAACTAAGGTAACATAACCTATACGCTCTATTACCTCGTAATGTGTTACTGCGGGCTTGCCTTTATCGGCTTCTTCCCCTTCCCAAACAAAATTTTGCAACCTATTTTTGGGATGTCTACCTATATTTCCTTCTATAGTCCCTGTATTTTCCTTTACATCTCCCCATACTAGAGCCACATACTCACGAATACTAGTTTTATTAGCAAACTGTTTGGACAAATGTGCCATTGCGTTTTCCGTTTTCGCAACTACTAAAAGTCCACTCGTATCTTTATCTATACGGTGTACTAAACCAGGGCGATTACTACTATTATTAGGTAAATTGTCAAAATGATAGATTAATGCGTTAATCAAAGTTCCCTCGTAATTTCCATGTCCGGGATGTACTACCATCCCTGCAACTTTATTTACTACTAGCACTTCTTCATCTTCATAAACAATAGTAATTGGAATATTTTGTGGTGTTAATAGTTGTTCATAAGTAGGATGTTCCAACATCATACGTACTATATCATTAGGTTTTACTTTATGATTAGATTTCACAGGGACATCATTAACCCATACATGTCCTTCTTTAGCTGTTTGTTGTATTTTACTACGGGTAATATTTTCTATAAAATTTAACAAAAACTTATCTACTCTAAGCGGTTGTTGTCCTGTTCCCGCTACAAACCGATAATGTTCGTGCAAGTTTGAAGATTCCTTTGGCCCTATGCTATCGCTAAAATTACTCATAGTCTATTTATATTGACCCATCTCCAACCACTAAGTCAATAGTAGATGTTTTCATTAATAAAGAATTTGGCTTTACTCTTTTGCCTTTGTATTGTAACTCTAACACAACATCTTTGGCTAAATTAGGACGTTTTATTGTTTTTCCTACCTTAAAACCCAATGCTCTTAACGTAGGTTCTGCTTGCCTTTTTGTTTTTTGAATAACGTTAGGAACTTCTACCATTCGATACCCTGAAGGGTTAAGTACCAAATAAATTTTTCTATTTTCTTTTACAAAACCTCCTGCTTTTGGATTTTGCTCTATTACTGATAAAGGAGGATAATCCGGATTAAAATTTGCAGAATCTTGCACCTTTGCTTCTAAATTAAGCTCGCTTAATGCATTAGAGGAAGCTTCAAAACTTAATTTTTCTAAATTAGGAACCTGTATTCTTTCATTGTGGTTAGTGGTATAAGCTAACCATTTTAATGCAAAAAAAATTAAAACAGCTATCATTAACAGCATCAATAATAATTGATACACAAATGTTTTGCTAAACAAAAAACGAAAAAAACTCATACTTCTATTTTAAGCAAATATACTAAAAGCAATCTTCATTTTTTTAAGCTTTGTATAAACGAATTCCCTTACTTTTGTTTCTATCGAAAACCAATTAGCATCTATAGCCTTAATCCGTACTTATGAAAAAAAATATAGCAATAGCCATGGGGGGGTATGCCGAAGAATATGATATTTCTATTAAAAGTGGTAACATCGTTTACAAACATTTATCTAAAATTAATTACAACACTTTTCGTATTGTTTTTTCTAAAAAAGAATGGTTTTATTGGAGCGATGATAATTCAAAAATACCTGTAGATAAATCTAATTTTTCAATTTCGTTACACGGAGAAGTTATTTTTTTTGATGTTGTTTTTAATACTATCCACGGCACGCCTGGCGAGGATGGCTTATTGCAAGCTTATTTAAAACTTTTAAACATCCCGCAAACTAGTTGCTGTTTTTATACTGCTGCTACAACTTTTAACAAAAGAGATTGTATTAGCATCCTTAAAGCTTACCAAATTCCTACCGCAAATAATTTTTTAATTAATAAAGGAGATAACGTAGATATCGAAAATATTATTGCTAATGTAGGCTTACCTTGTTTTGTAAAAGCCAATAGATCTGGAAGTAGTTTTGGGGTTATTAAAGCTTATACTCCTAAAGACATCAATCCTGCATTAATTGAAGCTTTTAAAGTTGACCATGAAGTTATTATTGAATCCTTTTTAAGTGGCACCGAGGTTTCTGTAGGTGTAGCTTGCCTAAATGGGACACCTACAATGTTAGGGATTACAGAAATTGTTACCGAAAATGATTTTTTTGATTATGAAGCAAAGTACTTAGGAAAATCTGAAGAAATTACTCCAGCAAGAATTACTCCTAAACAACAACAAGAAATTGAAGCTTTAGTATTAAAAATATACCACATATTGGGAATGAAAGGCTTTGCACGTACCGATTTTATTTTTGATAAAGGAAAACCTTATTTTTTAGAAATAAATACCAATCCGGGACTAAGCGAAGCTAGTATTTTACCTCAGCAAGCTATACATAAAGGAATTTCTTTATCTAAATTGTTTGCCAACGAAATTGAAGAAGCTTTAATTAACAGCTAAAAAATTTCACATTCTCTTTATTCTAAATCGTTTATCAAAAGATATAATTTGTAATTTCCACCATTATTAATCGTTAACATTAGTCCATGCGCCGAGCTATTTTCCCTGGGTCTTTCGACCCATTAACCCTAGGACATCACGACATTATATCTAGAGGAGCACTATTATTCGACGAGGTAATTGTTGCCATTGGTATTAATGCTAATAAAAAATACATGTTTAGTTTGGAAGAACGTGTATTTTTCATAGAAAAGGCTTTTCCTAATCATAGTAATGTTAAAGTTGTTACTTACACTGGGCTTACCGTCGACTTTTGTAAGACAATTAACGCTCAATTTATTTTAAGAGGCTTGAGAAATCCTGCCGATTTCGAATTTGAAAAAGCAATAGCCCACACTAACAAAGTACTTACTGGCATTGATACTATTTTTTTACTTACCGATGCTAGCACTTCCTTTATTAGTAGCAGTATAGTAAGGGATGTAATACGAAATAAAGGAGATTACACCACTTTAGTTCCTAAAACAGTAAGGATATAAACACAAAAAAGGTCTTGATTTGCATCAAGACCTAAAATGTAAGGGTGGAAGACCGGGTTCGAACCGGCGACTTCTGGTACCACAAACCAGCGCTCTAACCAGCTGAGCTACAACCACCATTTATTGCGAGTGCAAAATTAAGACGATTTTACGTATTACCAAAACAAAAAATGATTTTTTTCTAAATTAAATCACATATTGAATCCACCGCTACATAACGCTCTGTAGTGTAACCTTCTGCAAAGTTAACACCAATTAAACGCCCAAAATCCTTTGCCCTATAAGTTACACTATCTAAAAAGTTTTGATTAGAAATAGGTGTCTGAACAACTCCTTCTTTTTCTATTTCTTGAAAAAATTGAGTTTTATAAGCCTTTACAGCTGCTACTTTAACATCGTTAAATCCTGAAATATCCACCACAAAATCGGGAGTAATTGTTTTCCATTGAATATAATGATACACATGCTTTGGGCGCCAATGAAGTTGTTTTTTGTTATTAAAAAAAGTTTCAACTTTAAGCAAACCACTTAAAAAGCAAGCATCAGAAGCTAATTTACTACCTTTAGCGTGATCTATATGTCTATCCTCTATTGCATTACAAAGCACTATTTCTGGACGATATTTTCTAATAACCTCTATTACCTTCAGTTGGTGTTTTTCATCATTCACAAAAAAACCATCTTTAAATCCTAAATTTTCACGAATATGAACGCCCATTATTTTAGCAGCAATAGCTGCTTCGTTATCTCGTGTTGTTGCTGTCCCTCTAGACCCTAATTCACCTCTAGTTAAATCCAAAATTCCTACTTTTTTCCCCCTAGCAATTTCTTTAACTAAAGTACCTCCACAATTTAATTCTACATCGTCTGGATGTGCACCTATGGCTAGTATATCTAATTTCATAGTTCTTTTTTGTAAATCGTTTTTTTAATTTAAAGGTAACAATAGTTAAACTTAACTATATACCAAAAACCTGTTTTGTCTGTAATCTACTTCAAACATCGCAGTAACTACATTTATTACACAGCATTATACTACAAAATTTTAACCCCTAATTTTTAAATTAAAATACAAAGCTATTACCCTATAACATATTTAAAGTATAACAAATACTTATAGCAAAATAACAAATTAAAATTTCAAATTAACAACTAGTGTGTTTTCTATTTTATATTTGCAGCATTAAAAATTAATATCAATTCAAAATTAATAACAATGGCATTTGTAGGAAAACAATTCCCTAGTTTAGACGTAGACGCAATGAACGATTTGGGAGATACATTCAAATTAAACGTATTAGAAGAAGCTAAAAACAAAGGCAAAAAGGTTCTTTTATTTTGGTATCCAAAAGACTTTACTTTTGTTTGCCCAACAGAATTACACGCTTTCCAAGCTGCTATTGCTGAGTTCGAAAAAAGAAACACTATAGTAATAGGTGCTTCTTGTGATACTCCAGAGGTACACTTTGCATGGTTAAGTACTTCAAAAGATAACGGAGGAATTGAAGGAGTAACTTATCCTCTTTTGGCAGACAGCAATCGTAACTTAGCAAATCAATTAGGTATTTTAGATATTACTAACGAACGATATAATGAAGAAACAGGAACTGTATTAGTAGATGGAGATAATGTAACTTACCGTGCTACTTATTTAATTGACGAGGAAGGTATTGTATTTCACGAAGGTGTAAACCATATGCCTGTTGGTCGTAATGTTTCCGAATTTTTACGTTTAATTGATGCTTATACCCACGTTCAGAAAAATGGGGAAGTTTGTCCTGCTAACTGGGAAGAAGGTAAAGAAGCTATGGGTGCAAATGCTAAAGCAACTGCTGCTTATTTAGCTGCAAACTAAGCCTAATAACATAATCAAAATATCCCACCTCCATTCGTTTCGAGGTGGGAAACTAAATAATACAAGAGTTTTAATTTCAAAAAAAAATAAACTTATGTTACAAGAATTGGAAAGCGACAATTTAACCGATTTAGTAAACACTAACAATACTGTGTTAGTGCAATATTCAGCTACATGGTGTGGAAATTGTCGTATCATGAAGCCTAAATTCAAAAAATTAGCTACCGAGAACGAAGCTATTTCTTTTATAATTGCAGATGCTGAAAAGTTTCCTGTATCAAGGCAATTAGCAAACGTAGATAATCTTCCTACTTTTGCCGCATTTAAAAATGGAAAACTGGTTAACCAAGTACAAACCAATAAATTTGAATCTTTGAAAGAACTTGTAAATGAAGTTACCAATAATTAAACACCTCTCTTCTTTTATTGAAGAGAACGACGAAGATTTTGTTGCTGAAACTATTGAAACCTTAGAAGCTTTAACAGAAGTTCCATCGCTTAAAGATGAAGAATTGGACGTTATAGGCGAATTAATCTCTAATATGTATGGTGCTCTAGAAGTTAAAAAAATGGCCGATAGCGGTATTCCTCAAAAAGAAGCTTTAAACACTTTTATGCAGCGTGTTTTAGGCTCAATAGACAAATAAACTCTAAATCTTTTTTATATAATTAATTCAGAATTGTGAAAGAATCATAATTCTGGATTTTTATTTTTACAACATAACGCCAATTATACATTTCTTATGAGCGCACCTAATTCCGAAGAATTTTATTCCAAGCTTAAAACACAATTACAAGATACAGCAATATGGCCTAATTTGTATTTATACAAATTTATTATTCCAACACAATCTAATCAATCTAAAGTTTTATTAGATATTTTTGATAATGTAGGAGCAACTATTGTTTCTAAAACTTCTAAAAACGGAAAGTACACAAGCTATTCTATTAAAGTAAAATTAAAAAATCCCGATGCTGTAATTGCAAAATATAAGGAAGTGGCTTCTAAGGTTGAAGGGGTAATTTCTTTATAAACCTAAATTCCATAATTAGATTATAATATATATTTCAGAAAAATCAAAATCCATATTGCTTTTAAGCAAGGTCTTTTTTTTAATTGAATTATTTTGTTTTGAGCAGTGTTTAATCTACTCTTTTTCTATATTATCTACCATAGAATGGTCTAATTCCATTTTACCATTTTCATTAAAATGAAAGGCTTTTTTAAACCTATAATTCACCTTTAAATCGTTAAAAGTATATGAATGTGCTTGGTGCAGCACATCGTTAAAAGAATCGTCGTGGTAACTTAATAAAATTAAAATTTCTGCCTGTAATTTTTCTAACTCTAAAGGGTTGTAATTTTTTAGGGGGCTATTTTCATCTATAGGATGTACGACCGTCCAAGAAGTAGGCAAATAAGTAATTTGCGATCGTTGTGTAGCTAACGAGAAGAAGAGATTTTTATATTCTCCATTTTCGTTTTTTTTACTTATAGAAATATCCATTTTTATTTTAGGCAATACTACCATACTTTTTCTTCGATTCACCAACCGAAACATTAAAGCTTTTCCTCCTCTATAATTACAATACAATATCTTATGGCTAAATCTAATGTTAGATATGGGCTTAGAAAAACGCCCATATAACAAGCCTGTTACAAAAGCAAAACAAACTAATCCCACAAAAGCCTCGATACTAGAAATTAAACCAGAAAGAAAATTAGATGGAGAAAATAGACCATACCCAATAGATGTAATAGTCTGAACGGAAAAGAAAAATGCGTTACTAAAATCTATCCACAAAGATTGTGGCTCTATTTCTAATGACTCTACACCTATAAGCACATAACATATTGCAAACAAACTGTTGAGTAAAAGAAAGGCTATAATAAGCAACAATAAAAAATGAGACCACTTTATCCCAATTAGATATGTGTAGGCCTCATTTAATGTTCTTTTTCGATTTAAATGGATTACATTAAACGTTCCGTCTGGTTTTATGAAACGTTTCGCCTTTTCTTTCGAAAAGTTCCCTAATCCAGGATCCTCTATTATGTTCGAATTATCTTTTATAATCTTAATTTTTAAAAATTATTTTCACAATCTAAAAATAAGAGTTATTATTTAGTAAGTATATTTTGAAATCTTTTCTTTTAAAGCATTAGTAGCTGTAATTAAAGGTAACCTTACTTTTGCATCACACACCTTTAACGATTCCAAAATAGCTTTTATCCCCACAGGGTTCCCTTCTTCAAAAGCGTATTCCGTAATATCTATTAACTTATAATGAATATTGTAAGCTTCTTTATTTTTTGCTTGCAACCCTAAACGAATCATTTCTGAAAATTCTTTAGGGTATGCTTGTCCAATTACCGTAATTACTCCATGCCCACCTGCGGTTACTAAAGGTAATGCTAACATATCATCTCCAGAAATTACATAAAAATTATCGGGTGCATTTTTCAAAATTTGTAATACTTGAGTTATATCTCCTGTAGCCTCTTTAACTCCAATAATATTATCTACTTTGGACAATCGTAAAGTGGTTGTAGCATCCATATTTACTCCTGTTCGTCCTGGAACATTGTAAATAATAACTGGTAATGATGCTTTTTCTGCAATAATTTTATAATGCTGGTAAATTCCTTCCTGACTAGGCTTATTATACATGGGAACTACCGATAGTATCGCTGCAAAATCTGTAGCATTTACCCTGGATACTTCCTCTGCTATTTGGTTTGTATTATTACCTCCTACACCTAAAACTAAAGGGATGCGCTTATTGTTTATTTTTATAATATGTTCTATTACCTGCTGTTTTTCTTCTTTTGATAAGGTTACCGATTCGCCTGTAGTACCTAAAACCACTAAATACTCTACTCCTCCGTTAATATTATGATTTACCAAACGGGTAAGTCCTTCAAAATCTACAGCGCCAGATGTGGTAAATGGTGTTACCAACGCTACGCCTGTTCCTACTAAAAAATGACTCATATTATATTTAAAATTTTTAGGTATTTTTTTAATTCACTAATAAACAAATCGGTGTTATTAGTAGGTGTACCTATCACCAAATCATTAATTCTATTATCTACCGAAGAAAATCCAACTTTAAACTTGGCTTTTGAAGATGCAGCCACTAAATTTAATATAGAATGATTTTCTTCATAAAAATTAATTAACACATCATAAGATTCTGTTACAAAATTATTCAAAGATGTAGATTTAAATCCTCCTGTGTAATTAATCATTTTCTCATCAAAATAATGAGTATGTCCTCCATCTTGTTCTTCGACATGAGCTTTCAAATCTTTAAACCCCATAATATGTAGCTGACTAGATTTTACCCCTAAATTGTCCGCTAATTTCACCACAGAAAACACATCTACTTCTTTTCTTGCATCAATTAAAACGGCTAATTTTTTTAGAACAACGACACCGTGATAATTTTCGCGTTTTTTTAATTGCGAATCAATGGAGTTTAAAATGGATTTATTTCTTAAACCTTTGAACATACATTATAAAAATGGAATGCAAATGTAGTTATTTTGCAAATTAGAATAGCATTTTAAGACATCAAAACAATTTAATAAAAGAACACTTAAAATTAAACTATACGTTAAATCATCTATTACTCATTTTAAATAGCTATAAATTCTATATTTTTTTGTTTTTTAATTATTTTATTCATGCTTTTTTGAATTTAAAAGAAATTTTTAATTAGCTCTATTTCACTTTAAAAGGCTTAAAAAAATAAGGTTTCTAATATTTATCACTTTTTTTCTTAATTAGACTACAAATATTGATTTGTATTGTTTAATGTAAACTCTTTTTCGGGTGTAAGCAAAAAGCGATATATAAAATAATGAGACAGTACTTCGAAACAAAATATAAGTGCCATTAAACAAATAGATTCTAGCACAAGGGCATCTATAATTACAATAATAAAATTAACAATAAAAGCAATCATGACTAACAAAATCCAAAAATTCCTTTGGGTTCTAGATGCTATATAAATAAAACCCATGTAAAAAACTACCGTTAAAAAAGCAATGGTGCTTATTATTGGAAAAGCATAGCTATCTTCTATTTTCTCAAAAACAAATACAAAAACACTTATTACTAAATACAGAATAAAGATTACGGTTAATATAGCAGGAAACAAACGATCTTTATATAGTTTGTATCGAGGTTCTTTAATATTCCTTTTTATTAGAAAAAAAGTTAACCAGTAATACGAAAAACTACAAGTTAAAAATAAATTTTGATAATTTTCTCCTCCATAAATTACAAGTGTCTCAAAAATAGTTGAAAAAATAAGACTTAAATAAAATAAAGGCGAAGACCACTTATCTTGTATATAAAAAGCAATTACCAAAGATGCCACGCCTAATACTCTTAATCCTGCAGAGTATATTTTAACATTATAGCACAAAAAAACATAGGCTATTATGGCTGATATGAAGTAACAATAGATTGCATATTTTCTAAACAAGAGAGCTAAAGTTTAGTTGGTTAAGACTAAATAACACAATCTAAATCAAAAAATCAACAAGTTTATGAAATTTCTACATTCCTTATTATTTAAATAGTGTAAACTTATTTTAATGGCACTCCAAATAAATCAAAATCTGCAGCATCGTATATTTCAACATTTACATATTCGCCTGTTTTAAGATAGTATTTAGAAGCATCTATTAGAACTTCATTATCCACATCTGGCGAATCAAATTCGGTACGACCTATAAAGTGTTCTCCTTCTTTACGATCGATTACACATTTAAACGTTTTTCCTATTTTTTGCTGATTCAATTCCCAAGAAATTTGAGATTGAATATCCATAATTTCATTTACTCGCTCCATTTTAACTTCTTCCGGCACATCATCCTCCAAGCTATAGGCATGTGTATTTTCTTCATGACTATATGTAAAACACCCCAAACGCTCAAAACGCATTTCTCGCACCCATTCTCTCAAAGTTTCGAAATCCTCTTGTGTCTCTCCTGGATATCCTACAATTAAAGTGGTACGAATAGCCATTTCTGGTACTGCTGCTCTAAAATCTTGAAGCAATTTCGTAGTCTTAGCCTTAGTGGTTCCACGACGCATTGACTTTAAAATAGGGTCTGCAATATGCTGTAACGGAATGTCTATATAATTACAAATTTTAGGTTCTTCTCTCATTAAATCTAGAACTTCCATAGGAAAACCTGTAGGAAATGCATAATGCAATCGAATCCATTCTATTCCTTCTACTTTAACCAACTCTTTTAGCAAAGCTGCTAAACGTCGTTCTTTATACAAATCCAACCCGTAATAAGTCAAATCCTGTGCTATAAGAACCAATTCTTTTACCCCTTCTTTAGCCAATTTTTTGGCTTCCACAACTAAATCCTCAATAGGAGTAGATTTATGTTTTCCTCTCATTATAGGAATCGCACAAAAGGAACATGGTCTATCACAACCTTCGGCTATTTTTAAATAGGCATAATTTTTAGGCGTTGTTGTTAACCGTTCTCCTATAAGTTCATGTTTATAATCGGCTTCTAGAACTTTTAATAATTGAGGTAATTCTGTGGTTCCAAAATACTGGTCTACATCTGGAATTTCTTTTTGCAAATCTGGTTTATAGCGTTCCGAGAGACATCCTGTTACAAAAACTTTATCTACTATTCCTTCTTCTTTTTTTTGAACAAAATTTAAAATAGTATTTACAGATTCTTCTTTAGCATTGGCTATAAATCCGCAAGTATTAATTACTACAATATTTCCTTCTTCTTCGTGAACTACTTCTTTTCCATTTGCTTTTAACTGTCCCATTAATATTTCCGAGTCGTACACATTTTTGGAACAACCTAAGGTTACTACATTAATCCTATTTTTTTTTAAAGTCTTTGTTCTCATAACCAGTTTGTAAAAAGTGGTGCAAAGTTACAATTAAAATTTATTAGGCTACTGTATTCTAAAAATTACCTTTCTTAAAATTTGCGCATAAAAAAAGACGTTAATTGTTTAACGCCTTTTGAATACTAGTTTTTACATTTATGTTACTTTGTAAATAGTGTTTTTGCTGGTTTTGTTCCAAACTTAATATTAGTCCAATAGGTGGTTGTCCATTGTTTACCAATAATATCTCCTTCCCAATTAGCTTCTGTGTATGTACGCTCCGTAGGGATGCGGATTCCGTTAACTGTTTCGTAATGTAACTTCATTAAAAATGGATCCTTAACCCCAAAACCTATTACAGTAAATAGAAACTGGTCAATTAGTTTCGTTTTCTGGTTTACGTATAACACATAAGTGTCTTGTGCATCTCCTACTTTATCTCCAAAAGTCATTTTTATAAGATCGTAATCTCTACCTTCTACTTTTTTAGTTCCTGCATGTGTTAAATTTACTCCTGCATCTTGAAGTTTAAATAACATAGAAAACCAGTAGTAATTCGTTTTTCTTAAAAAACGAGCTACACCATTTGGTTTTTCTTCTGTAATTAGTTTATCGTTAATCTTAACCCAGGCATCTTTCCCGTCGTAACCTTCCACTACTTTGCCTCCATCTGGAGCTAATAGGCTATGCTTACTGTAAATTCCAGAGGATAGTTCTCCATCAAAAACATACGTTTCTTTTCCTTTAAAGTGTATGGGGGTAACCGGGTTAATATATTCAATATCATACGTTACATCTCCAAGATTGTAATAGTATTGTTTTCCTCCTATAGCGGTTACCATATCTGAGATAATTGTATTGGCATCTTGTGCAATCCCTGTAGCAATGGTTAAAAATCCTAATGCTAATGTTGTAATTGTAGTTTTCATTATTCCGTTTTTTAGTTAATATTTAAGTGTATTGAAAAAAATGTTTCTCTATAAATTTAAAAAAATCTTATCATATGTTTTCGAGTAATAAGCAGTCACTTTTTGATTGGTTTTATATTTTAAACAATCGTTTTTATTTTTAAAAAACACTGAATACTCTTTGGTCTTATATTTTAATTTCAATAGACTTTTATCACTTTTTAATCGCTGTTTGCATTGTAGTAACGTTATTACTGCAGTAACTTTTGTCGCTTCTTTTCTTGCTTTTCGATCTTTTGAATCTGTTTTCAAAAACCATAAAATACCTAACAAAATTAAAACAACTAATAAGAGATATGTGCTTTTCATAATTATAACGCCAAATTAAAATTTCTTTTTAAAAATGTAAAAGCTTTATTTAGTTTCGCTACTCAAACTTAACTATTTTATAATGAAATTTTTACCAATTACCTTATTAACTAGTATCCTCTTCATTTCATGCAATAGTGATGATGATGACACTGGATCTCAATACCAAGAAGGGTGGAATGACCAAGTAATTAAACTAACGGCTGAAGAATGCAATAAAGGATTTAGTGAACTAAGCTTTAACCAACGCTTATGTGCCACCAGAGAAGGCGCAAAGTTATTTACTTTAGAAGATCTTTCTGATGGATTAACAGAGGCTCAAAACCAAAGATTAATAAGAGCAATAGCTGCTAATTGTAATTAAAAACTGCTTTTAAGGAACAAAAAAACGGAGAATTCTAAAATCTTCGTTTTTTGTTTAAATTTTCACAATTATTGTTCATTCACATTACGAATTACAAAAATCAATTACCGTTTGAGTAATAAAATCAATTTGTTCATCATCTAACTCTGTGTGCATTGGTAAAGAAATTACTTCTTTTACCAATTGATTTGTTACTGGAAAATTCGCTTCATCATATCTATCATCTACATAAGCTTTTTGGGAATGTAATGGAATAGGATAGTAAACCCCGCATGGAATTCCTTTAGTATTTAAATGCTGTACTAAAGCATCTCGATTTATCCCTTTTACCTTTAGGGTATATTGATGAAACACATGACAATTACAGGCATCACAAATTTCAGAACATGTTTTATGAATTACTGGAGTTATAATATTTTCTATTCCTGCAAATGCATTATTATATTTTTTTGCAGCATCTCTACGCGCCTTATTGTAGGTATCTAAATAAGGTAATTTTGCTAACAAAACAGCCGCCTGGATAGAATCTAATCGAGAATTTACACCAACTACGTCGTGATGATAACGCTTGTACATTCCATGGTTTACAATCCCTCTTATAGTATGTGCTAGATCATCATTATTCGTAAAAATAGCTCCTCCATCTCCATAACATCCTAGGTTTTTAGATGGGAAAAAAGAAGTTGACGCTATATGTCCTAAATTTCCTGTTTTCTTTTTCTCTCCATTTTTAAAGGTATAGGTAGCTCCAATACCTTGCGCATTGTCTTCTATAACATACAAATTATATTTTTCTGCTATTTCTAGAATAGCATCCATATTTGCTGCTTGTCCAAACAAATGCACAGGGACAATTGCTTTTGTTTTTGGCGTAATAGCCTTTTCTATAGCTTTAGGATCTATATTAAATGTATCGGGCTCCACATCTACTAATACAGGGGTTAGTTTTAGTAAAGCAATTACCTCTACAGTAGCTGCAAAAGTAAAATCGGCAGTAATAACCTCATCGCCTTGCTTTAAACCTAAACCCATCATGGCAATTTGTAAAGCATCGGTACCATTAGCACACGGAATCACATGTTTTACCTCTAAATAACTTTCTAGTGCAGACTGAAAATCTTTTACATAAGGGCCATTTATATATGCCGAAGTTTCTAAAACTTCCTGAATAGAGTTATTCACAGTTTCTTTTATACCTTTATATTGACCATTAAGGTCTACCATTTGTATTTTTTTCATTTAAACTAAATTCTATAGTTTGTAAATTTAAAACTATTACTTCAATTGAATAGGTCTAAAAACACAAAATAAGCTATGGTTGTATCGATTCTTTTTCAGTTAAGAACTGTATTTTCGTAAAATCAAATTAATTCCTTTTCTTGAAATTTATTTATAACATATTAAATCAGCTTTTTCAGAATCTTTTCCCTTTGCTCAAATTTATTTCCCCTAAAATGAAATTATTTGTTGAAGGCAGAAAAGATACTTTCAAATTATTGTCACAAATTGATTTTAGCACACACCAATGGCTATGGTTTCATTGTGCTTCTTTAGGCGAATACGAACAAGCTGTTCCTTTAATTGAGGAATTAAAAAAAGAAAACTATCGTATTCTAGTGAGTTTCTTTTCTCCTTCCGGTTATGAGCAAAAAAAAAATAGTGCGCTTATAGACTATGCTATATACCTTCCTATAGATACTGTAAAAAATGCTCAATACCTTGTAAAAAAAGTACAACCCAAAAAAGCTTTCTTTATCAAGTACGAATTTTGGGAGAATTATTTTACTGCTCTAAATCAATTAAAGATTCCTTTATATATGGTTTCTTCAACGTTTAGGGAAAATCAAATTTTCTTTAAGTGGTATGGCTCGTTTTCTAAAAGTACTCTAAAACGTGTTTCTCATTTTTTTGTTCAGAATGAAAATTCCAAACAAGTATTACAAGCTAATGGGTTTTCTAATTGTAGTATTAGTGGAGATACTAGATACGACCGTGTAAATGCCCAACTACAAATGGATAATACATTAAGCTTTATAACCGAGTTTAAAAAAAATAGACTTTGCGTTGTTTTAGGTAGTACATGGCCAGATTGTGAAACTGTTTTTATACACACTATAAATAACTCTCCTAAAAACACCTGCTTTATAATAGCACCGCACGAAATTAATGCTGAAAGAATAGCTTCTTTAACAACTAAAATTACTGCAAAAACGTCGGTACTCTCTAAAGGAATTGACCCCAATGCTAATGTATTAATTATAGATGCCATTGGATATCTTACACGTGTTTACAGCTATGCAGACATTGCTTATGTTGGAGGTGCTGTTGGCACCACTGGCTTACATAATATACTAGAACCTGCCGTATTTGGCATCCCCATACTTGTGGGTCCTAATACCAAGAAATTCCCCGAAGCTACGGCACTTCAAAAATATGGAGGTCTTGTTGTTGTGAATAGCCCTGAAATATTCAAACAAGCGATCAACTCTTTAATTTTGGATTCCAATTACAGAACACAAGTAGGTGTTTCTTCCAAAAAATTTGTCCAAAACCAAATAGGAGCTACTAAAATTATACTGAATTATATAAAAAATGAAAAAAACATACGGGCTTTTGGGTAGGAATATTGAATATTCGTTTTCCAGAAATTATTTTAATGAACGCTTTAAAAATCAAGCAATTGATGCATATTATAAAAATTTTGATTTGCAAGACATTTCGGAATTAAAAGAGGTCTTAAAAAACGAATCTATTCATGGAATGAATGTCACCATTCCTTACAAACGAGATATCATGCCATTCCTAGATAGACTTTCTCCCGATGCTGAAGCTATAGGGGCTGTAAATGTGGTAAAGTTTGAAAAAGATGGGTCACTTACTGGATACAACAGCGATTATTATGGTTTTTCAGCATCCTTACAGCCTTTACTCAAAATAAAACCTAAAAAAGCTTTGATATTAGGAACTGGCGGAGCTTCTAAAGCTATTGCTTATGCTCTAAAAGACTTAGGAATAGAATATACTTTTGTATCTAGAACTCCAAAGGAGGGACAATACACCTATTCTAATTTAAATGAAGCCATTATTAAAGATTATTTACTTATTATTAATAGCACTCCTTTAGGAACTTTTCCAAAAACAGAGGCTTATCCCAATATTCCTTATCAATATATTACCTCTAACCATATGTTATTTGATTTAATTTACAACCCTGCGATAACTCAATTTCTAAAAAAGGGTTACGAACAAGGAGCAAGTATTTTAAATGGTGAACGAATGCTGGTATTACAAGCAGAAAAATCGTGGGAAATATGGAATAGTTAACTTGTAATGTTCTATTTTTCAATGTCTTTAAAAATGAAATAAAAAAAATATTTTTTTTCATCGAATAATGCTTGTTAAACTAAATAAAAGTCTTAAATTTGCACCCGCAATATATATGTATTGCATCGTTCATTACAAACTGCGAAAGTAGCTCAGGGGTAGAGCATCACCTTGCCAAGGTGGGGGTCGCGAGTTCAAATCTCGTCTTTCGCTCTGAGATCTAAAATATACCACGCTCGGGTGGTGGAATTGGTAGACACGTTGGACTTAAAATCCAATGTCCATTAGGACGTACGGGTTCAAGTCCCGTCCCGAGTACTTAAAGCCTTCTTAATCTTTTGATTTTGAAGGTTTTTTTGTATTTAATAGTTTCGTTTGTCCGCTATTTGTCCGAAAAAAAATTCAATACTTATCTTTCTATAAACTTTTTTGAGGTTGGTATATGTTGGCATAAATAGTTCTATTCTATGATATTTATTAGCTCTAACATTAAATTTATTTTAAAATCAAAGTAGATATACAGTCATTTTTTTAAATATAAATACCATATATTTAGCGTTTTACAAATAAATAGTTAATTGAGTTCAATGGAATTAGATAAAATTATTATTCACGAATTAAATAAATAGAGTGCCATAAATGAAACTAACTTAATATTATCACAAGAGCTTGTTTCAATAGACGATAATTCAAAAGGATTAGTTAACGCACTTAATAAAAGTTATAATACAGATAAAGTATTGTATGCTATTTTTGATGATTCTGAAGGAAGATATTTTCCTGAGAAATTTTTGGAGTACAAGAGTTCAGAGAAAAATGATAATAATTTTATTCGTTTTACTAGAAATGTTATTGGTAATTTAGAACCTGTTTTACAACAAGTGACGATGGCAACTGGAAGGTATTTTGTTTTTACTGAATATAATAGTAATGGAAATGACTTTTGGGGAGTATTTTTAATTAGAGATACAGAAGGAAAGTATTTTAGCCCCCAATAAGTTCGGAGAGATATTTTAAATTTCAAATAGATAAATTTGAGATATGAAATACAAGAAATGGGAGCTGTCCCAGAAGCTAGAAATCCTATCAGAATCCGAAGACTTAGGTATTGTAGAAACCTGTCGTAAGCATGGAGTAAGCACAGGAACTTTTTATAGTTGGAAGAAGAAGTTTGAACACAAGGGAGAAGCGGGATTAAAAGTAAAGAGCTTAAGGAAGTCGAAGAAGAGTTTTCAAAATTATTTTGGATATAAAAATCATGCAAAAGTAGATCACAATAGTAAAATTATTACCTCTTATATGGTAACAACAGCTTCAGTTCATGATAGTCAAGTTATAGATAATTTACTCAATGAAAAAGATAATGGAGAAAAACTATATGCAGATAGTGCTTATGTAGGTCAAGACCATGTGCTGCAAAAACATAATATAATTGATCAAATTCATGAGAAAGGCTACAAAAATAGTCCTCTGACAGAGACTCAAAAAGAATTGAACAAAGAAAAATCAAAAACAAGAGCTAGAGTTGAGCATGTATTTGGATTTATGGAGAATAGTATGGGAAGTATGTATTTTAGAAAAATAGGTATAAAAAGAGCAGAAACAGTGATAGGATT
>CALLUJ010000127.1 GCA_938011245.1 uncultured Aquimarina sp.
GGAGGTGCTTATTTTATAAGTTTTGCAGTAGTTAATTGGATTGATGTTTTTACAAGAGAAATTTACTTTTCTTGCATTATAGATTCATTAGAATTTTGTAGGCAACATAAGGGAATGGAAATATATGGATATTGCATTATGCCCAGTCATATCCATTTGATTTTTCGTTCTTCACTCGAAGATCCTTCGGGTTTAATCAGAGATTTTAAAGGTTTTACTTCAAAAAAATTGATAAAGTTGATTGAAGAAAATCAACAAGAAAGTAGGAAACAATGGTTGCTTAGGATGTTTGAAAGAGCAGGAAAAAAGAATAGTAATGTGTCTAAAAGGCAATTTTGGCAGCAAAACAATAAACCTATTGAAATTTGGTCATTAAAAGTATTTGAGCAAAAGTTAAATTATATTCATAATAACCCTGTTGTTTCAGGGTTTGTAATTGATCCAACTGATTATAAATATAGTAGCGCTAGAAATTATGCAGATAACGACCATACTGTTTTAAAAATTGATTTGAATTAACTTTGAGGTCACGAGCGAGACGCTCGCGCCAGCAAGGGCTTTTACAAAGGGTCAGGATATAAAGTTGGCTCTTTCAATGGGGCGTATGGTTCAAAATCAAGTATGACACAATGGATTACTGGAGAAATGACTGCAAAAAAAGTTATACAAGTTAGCTGGCATAATGGTGCAGGAGAACATGCAAGTCTTATAACAAAAATTAGATATTTGTCTGATTTTTCAAAAGCACAAATTCATATAATGGATCCTAATTATTTGACACCACAATTATTAAAGCTAAATCAGATTAATAAAATGTTTAGTTTATGGAAATAAGATTATTAAAAAGCCTACTTGTGGTTTCCCTGAGTTTGCTTTATACTGGATGTTTTTCACAGGATTTACATATAGAAAAAATTAAAATAGAAGAGTACAAGGAAAAAGCTTCATCATACATAAATATTAAATATAATGAAGTCTCAAAATTACCAGATAGTATTCTTTCTAAGTATAATATTAATCTAGTAGCTTCTCAATTTATCAAAGAAGATTTACATATATATTCATGTCCAATTTTTGATTTGAAAAAAAATGACAATGACAATCTTGATTCAAGTGATTTTTTAGAACTAATTGATTTTAAAAATGATTTTACTTCTCAAATAATAAAGATTTATCACAATGGTAAATTGATATGCGAGCATGATATGAATATTGATTATCGTAATAATTTTAATTCTCTTTTTAATGAGTTAGATTTTATTAGTAATAGTCTTTTGGTTTATAAAGAAGAACCTGTGATAGGCATTGCTGATAATGAATTAAATATTTATTCTAGTAAAGTTGAGCTTGAAAAAGAAGGTTTATTATTTTTTATTAGAGGTATAAATTCAAGTTTTTTTTACAGAGATAATGATTTTTATGCAGTTAAAATTATTAATACAAAGAATAGAAATTCTAAAGCTTCTTTTGAAGAATTCTTGGAAGGATTAGAAGTTAAATTGATAAGTATAGAAGACTATTTAAGTTCTTTGAACTCTTCAGAGTTCTATGATGAAGAGGTAGCTAGACAAGTCTTTGATTTAATGAAGTGATCTAATAAAGTTCAGATTTATACAATGTAACCCCCACGATGGTCCTAGCGTCTCGGAATAAAAAGTAACGCTACTGCTAGCGTCACGCTAGTAGCCACAAAGATCTATAAAACAAAACGCTACGAAGAATAAAAATATAAACAAATAAAAAATTAGACTGCTTTTTGTATATTAACAGTTTATGAGCAGGAATTATAAATTTCATAACAAATCGGGTTTATATTTTGTAAGTTTTGCTACCGTATATTGGATAGATGTATTTACTAGAGAAAAGTATTTTATGATACTAGCAGAAAGTGTAGAGTATTGTAGGAAACATAAAGGCATGGAATTATATGCCTATTGTTTTATGCCTAGTCATGTACATTTGATGTTTAGGGCTTCAGAAGATAATCCTTCCGAAATGATAAGAGATTTAAAGGGATATACCTCTAGGAAATTAATCAAGTCTATAAAGAATAACCCTCAGGAGAGTAGAAAAGAATGGTTACTGTGAATGCTTGAGAGAGCTGGGAAATCTAAAGGGAATATATTTAAATACCAATTTTGGCAACACCACAATAAGCCTATAGAATTATGGATGCCATCAGTAATTAAACAAAAATTAGATTATATACATAATAATCCAGTCGAGAGTAGTTTTGTAATACACCCAGAAGATTGGAAATATAGTAGTGCTAAAAATTTTAATGAAGAAGTACCGTTGAATTGGGATTTTTAGCATAATTGTTTGTAGCCACTAGCGTGACGCTAGCGCGAGCAGGGAGATATCCCTGGTGGAGGTGTTGTAGGTGGTTACTATGGAAGTCAAGGAGGAGAGCGTTTAGCTACATGGATTTATTACAAAACTAGATAATCATGAAGTATATATATTTATTTATATGGAATTTTCTTGCCTTTGTGGGCTATCAATTAGATTCAAAAATTTTAATTCCATTTGTGAAACTCACTAAGTATCGAACATTAAAGTCTAATGGTATTACAAAAAAAAGACTTAAATCTATTGATGAAGCAAAAAACTCTTTTCCTTCTGGTATCAGAGATTGGTATGCGAGTACATTTTTAGTTGGTTTTATTTTAATCCCTTTTATGATACTCCCTTCTTATTTAGGTTACAAGTTTAATTCTGATAAAGAATATACTATTTACTTTGTAACTGTTTTTACTTTTAGTTTAGGCTTAGTCTATTACAGCTTATATATTAAAAACAAAGAATGGCTTAAAAGAGAGATTAAAAAACGTCGTAAGAAGTATTCACTGGATAAATTAGAAGATGAATAAGTCTTGGCTAGCCCAGGCTGGCGAGAGCGTCCCGCTCGTGAACCTAAGCAAAGAGAGTAAAAGAAAGAAGGAATAATGTGATAAAAGCTATACTTTAAAGGTATAGCTTTTGTTTTTTAGCTGGTCCGAGCGTTCCGTTCGTGAAAACAAAAATCATAACAGTATTTGCTACTTGAATTCAAGTTATAAGTGCGAGAGATTTTAAATATTGAGTGGGCTAGCCCACTCAATATTTAAGATTAAAAGACCACATTTGTCTTGCATGAAAAATTACAGTCAATTAGCCTTAGCTCAAAGGTATGAATTAGAGC
>CALLUJ010000128.1 GCA_938011245.1 uncultured Aquimarina sp.
CCCAGTTCTTTGAAGGATATAATCTCAAAATACAATAATAAATCTTCTGGTAAAATTATACTTAATAACGATGTAGTCATGCTTAATAATTAAAAATCTAAAATAACTAATCCCCATAAATTATCGTTGACCCCTTATAACTATTATTACCCTTATAAAACAAGAAAAAACCTCCTCTCTTCTATTCACAAACAACTTAAACACTGTTTTTATATAAAATAAGCTCAGTAAAACAGCTTATTAAAAACACCTACTTATCCATCTATATTTATTTCTTCTAAAAAATCACAGCTATATACACTCATAATCTGATTTCTGTGATATTATTAATTGGGAGACCTTTCTTATTATCAAAAGAAGAGAAAAATTCAATCGTTACCTAATAAAATACCACCTCTTTTAATAATATATTAACACACTTATTTACAATAAAATTTAGCTACCAAAATAATATTACTCGGTTTTAATTAAAATTATCTAATCAAAAAAAATCAAAAATTTAAATAGGGTTTTTTATTAGTCATATGTTTCTTATATATAAAACAGCAGTACAATGAAGTTCTCAACACCCAAAGAATTTGAAAGAGCTCCTTCCATACAAGGGATTAATTTAGGAATAGTAATTATAGGACTTGTGAATACCATAATAGCCATAATGCTATTGTTTAGAGCTAATTTCAAAGGTGCTTTTTTATTCCTATGCATAGGAATTGTTGGAATCTATGTTAAAACAAAAACAAAAGAAAAAGGTTCTATTATTTTTTTAATAACCAATTTTTTTAGACCCAAAAAAATAGTACAGCATAATACAGTTAAAAATTTATTACAGAAAACAAACATTAAATAAAACCGATTAACCATGAAAATTCAAAATTTATTCAAAAAACCATCAAAAAAATTAGTTTTAACAGTAGCTCTTGTGAGCGCAAATTTTTATAGCCTATTCGCTCAAATTGATGCTCAAATTGAGGAATGGAGAGAAGTTGTAGACAGCACCTTAGATGCTGCTATAGCCTTATTTGCTGTTGTAGGAGGGTTTTTAGTATTTTTCCAATACATGCAAGGAAACGAACAAGCTCAGAAAAACTTAATCCGTTTAGTAATAGGAGTTGGTGTATTTGCAATTGCTAAACTGTTGGTAGAAGTATTAATATAATCTTTTAAGAAAAAGAAAATCTTAAATATTTAAGATTTTCTTTTTCTAACTTCTTTAAATGGCTATTTAATAGCCATTTATTATTTAAAAAAACCGCAGAGGTCTCTTGTAATTAAAATAGAACAGATGGAATTAAATTCATTGAAAAATATACCCGATACTTTTTCTTTTGTAAGGAAAGCACTTCTTGTTTCTTGCATTATTTCATTAATCTCAATTTTAGGATCCGTAGGAACTTCCATTTTTATTTCGCAAAAGTATATGAAAACTATTTATGCTGTAAAAGAAGATGGAAATGCATTTAAGCTCGAAAGTATCTCTAATAATGATAGCGGTAGATATAAAAAAATTGAAATCACCAATCATATTAAAGTATTTCACAAGCTATTTTATGAAATAGATCAATTTAGTTACGAAAAAAGAATTAATGAATCTTTATATTTAATAGGGAATACAGGGAAAGATCTTTATAAAACTTTAAAATACAAAGAGCATTATTCTAATATAGTAGCCAATAATTTGGTTCACAAATTAGAAATAGATTCTATTAAAGTAGACGAAAGTAGGTATCCATATAGAGGAGAGTTTTTTGGAAAAATAAATATAGAAAGAACCGATTCTAAAAAAGAACAAATTAACCAATTACATGCTGTATTCACCTTACAAGATGTATCCAGAAACCTAAATAATCCACATGGTTTACTAATTGAAAATTATATTGTAAAAATTAATTAATCATAAAAAATGATTACAGAAAAAGAATATTCAGAAAAAATCTTACAAAACCGTATTCCAAAAGAGTTTTGTGATGTAATTATTTATGAAATATTAGGGTGCATTAAACATCTAACCCAAAAACAAGAAATAAATCAAGAAACATATCTTTCTACTTTAAAAGAAAATGGGTTTACAGAAGAAAATATAGGAAATTATATCTACCTACTAGGTTTAATACCAGATTCTAAGTTATTAGAAGACAAAAAAGAAATAAGAAAACGCATAAAGTTTAATATTGAATATACAGAAGCTTTATTTTTATTTGACTTATCAGTATATGATAGAGTAAAAAATATTTCCATAGAATATGGGGAGGTTAAAAGAAATTTGCTTCAATTTTTGAAATTAAATAAAACTGAAAAGTCTAAAAAAGCTCTTCTAATTAAAATATTAAAAGACCATAAAGAACTTAATTTTTGCCATTGGCCTATAAACAAACTAAAAGAATACAACCTTGAGGTCTCTTTACCTAACGAGCATGTAAGCCCTAAGTACGACGTACTAGTAGGAAGTAATAAATGCACTAATCAATTCGGGATTTTAGGTGAAAGCTTTACCGAAAAAAAGATTGCTATAGATTTGAGTGGTACCAATACTATTAGCCTTTTTGGAGTACAAGGCGCTGGTAAAAGTTATACCATAGGAATGGTAGCAGAAATGGTACTCAAACAGTTTAGTTATGTAAATCAAGTAGAAGCTCCCTTAGCCGGTGTAATTTTTCATTACAGCGAAAGTATGGAGTACGAGCCCGAATTTACTTCGATGATCTATCCCAATGATAGCGAAAGAGAACTTTCTCTATTGAAAAAAAATTATGGAGCCTACCCTAACAGTATTGATGATCTTGTGATTTTAACTCCTATGGACAAGGTGGAAGAACGAAAAAGGGAATATCCATCTGTAAAAGTACTCCCAATAGAATTTAATCCAAAAGAATTAAATGTTCAAGATTGGATGTTTCTATTAGGTGCTGTAGGAAGTCAAGAAAACTATGTGAAACAGCTAAAAGCTATAGCCAAACAGCATAGGAAAAATATTAACTTGGATGTAATTGAAGAAGGAGTAAAAAACTCTGCATTGTTTACTGACTTTGAAAGGGGTTTGGCCTTACAGAAAATTGATTTTGCTAGAGAATATGTTAAACAAACGGCTGAAATGGGAAAATTATTAAAGCCTGGGCGTTTGATAATAGTTGACCTAAGAGACGAATTTTTAGATAAAGACGAAGCCTTGGGTATTTTTGTGATTCTATTAAATATTTTTTCTTCTATAAAGGAATTCGAAGGAATACGCTTCAATAAATTTATTGTCTTTGATGAAGCCCACAAATACATGGAAAATAAAAATCTTACCGCTAATATTGTAGTAATGATTCGAGAAATGAGACATAAAGGAGTTAATATTATGATTGCCAGTCAGGATCCGCCTAGTTTACCCAACGAAATTATAGAACTTAGTTCCATCATTTTTTTACATAAATTTAATAGTCCTAATTGGCTAAACCATATTAAAAAATCTATTACTCAATTAGAAATACTTTCTCCAAAGGACATGAATAATCTAAACCCAGGAGAGGGGTATCTATGGAGTACAAAAGCTACAGAAAAAATAGTGACTTATAAGCCTCTAAAAATAAAGGCTCGTCCTCGTGTAACTAAGCATGGTGGAGGTACTTTGGTTGTGGGTGCCGTTGCCTAAATTATACTCTCTACTCTCCTTTTATCATTGATAATTATACATTTTTCGGTTATTTTTTTCGTGTATTTAATCTATGGGTCGACATAGAGAAATAGAAATAAAAGAAGATTTAGAATATTTACTACGCAAAGAATAAAACAAGAAAAATGTATTTAGAATACAATCGTTACTTTATATAAAACTTGAATTCAAGTTATAAGTGCGAGAGATTTTAAATATTGAGTGGGCTAGCCCACTCAATATTTAAGATTAAAAGACCACATTTGTCTTGCATGAAAAATTACAGTCAATTAGCCTTAGCTCAAAGGTATGAATTAGAG
>CALLUJ010000129.1 GCA_938011245.1 uncultured Aquimarina sp.
AACGTTAAATGTTTTAAAGACTTTTACCGAATTTACTTTTGATGATATAAGTATAAACGAACAAACTTTTGAAGATTACAAAACCCAATATTTAGATTTAAGAGATAAGGTAAAAAGAGAAAATGCAAAAGAAAAAGTTTCAATACTAAACGATATTGACTTTGAATTAGAACTGATTCATAGAGACGAAATAAATGTTACCTATATTTTAAAATTACTGGCAAATTTTAAAGACTCTGTATCTGTAGAAGAGAAAGACAAGCAGTTAAAAAACATTATGGATATTGTAGCTGGAGATACGCAGCTAAGAAGTAAACGTGAGTTAATTGAAAAGTTCATTAACGAGCATTTACCAACAATTGAGGATTCTGAAGATATTCCAGATGAGTTTGTTCAGTTTATAACAACTGAAAAACTAGAAGCCATAAAATTATTAAGTAAAGAAGAAAATTTGGATTCCGATAAACTAGAAAAAGTTATTGGAGATTATATGTTTACAGAAAAAATTCCTTTACGTGACGATATTATAGGAACAATGAATACTCGTCCTAGTCTAAAAGAAAGAAAAACCAAAGCAGAACGAGTTACAAATAAGATATTGGAATTTGTAGAAACATTTATTAGCGGGATTATTACAGAATAGTTAAAGAGAATTTGACACCAATCTTAAAAATTTTGGATACTGTTTAGTTTTAGATGTTTTATTACTTATCTCTCCATTTATAAAGTTTAATTATATAGCTCTTAAAAAGATTAAAAAAAAGTTTAAATCACTTCTTTGTAATAATTCTTGTTTATAGCAAAAAAATATTTACATATCGGGTGGTTGTAGTTAAAAAATGAATATCGATAAGTAAATTTTTACCTGTTTTAAATTTTATTTTAGAATAGGACGTAAATTGTACTAATATATTTTAGGTTGAAAAATGGAAAAAAAAGAAGTATATCGAATAAGAAAACAAGTAGGATTAGCTCCTGGAACTATAGTATATACTGGGGATAAGCAAGAAAGTGATTTATATATTGAAGTTTTTGATTACAATAAATTAAAATTTGAAGAAAAAGAACTTAACAAAATAGAAGACGCTTTTAGTTATGTTAATTCGTTCCCTGTAACTTGGATAAATATAAACGGCTTAAACCACGTAGATGTTATTGAAAAAATTGGCAGTCATTACAAGCTACACCCATTAATTTTAGAAGACATTGCAAATACCCAACAGCGACCAAAAGTTGATGAATATAATAATTACCTCTTTATAGTTCTAAAAATACTTTATTTCAATAAAGAGGGTGGCTTATCTATAGAACATATTAGCTTTGTCTTAGGAGATAGTTATGTTATTTCTTTTCAAGAATCAGATGGAGATGTTTTTGATGGAATTAGAAATAGGATTCGAACTGGAAAAGGAATAATACGAGCTAAGGGAGCTGACTATTTGCTTTATGCTCTAATGGACGCTGTAGTTGATAATTACTTTAGTTTAATTGAAGTAATAGGCGATAAGATTGAACAATTAGAGGATAGCCTATTTGAAGAAAAAAACAATGACAACATAACATATGATATTCAAAATTTAAAACGTGAAATCTTAAAAATCCGTAGAGCTGTTTTCCCTTTAAGAGAAGTTGTAAATCGTATTGAAAAAAGTGAACATAAATTAATTGAAGAAAAAACACAGAATTACCTACGAGACTTGTACGACCATATTATACAAGTCTCCGAAAACATTGAAATTTCCAGAGAAATGATTTGGGGGCTTATGGATATGTATATGACAACTATTAGTAATAAAATGAATGAAGTAATGAAAGTTTTAACAATTATTGCTTCTATTTTTATACCTCTTACATTTTTAGCAGGTATATATGGAATGAATTTTGAAAACATTCCTGAACTTAAATTTAAATACGGATATCATACTTTGTGGGCTATTATGATTATACTCTTTTTTGGGCTGCTATATTATTTTAAAAGAAAAAAGTGGCTTTAATTTATACCTTAAAATAATTATATAACCAATTCATTTTTTCACTATGTTTGTTTCATAATGAGTTCAAAATAAGAACGCATTGCCTTTATTAAAATGGAATCTTTTTTCAGATTCGGGTTTAGGAGCATAAAGAAGTCTACTCCAAAAACTGCCCTAGGGATAGGGAGCCGAATTCTCAGGCTGACTTCTAAAATTAAAACTATTCTCCAGCTTTCGGGTCAATTCGTCTTTGTACCCTACAACATCTTAATTATACGTGTTTAAGTTTAGAATATCTTTTAAGCATTACTATGCCTTATTCTAAATAACTTAAATACTACCATTATGATAGTAAAAACAAGATTACTAGCTTTTAAAAAAGATAAAATCTTTGTTTTAAAAAAAAATTCTCCAAAAACTAAATACACTTTTGCAGGTGGAACAGTTAAAAAAAATGAAACTAAAAACAATGGTTTCATTAGAGAAGTTTTCGAAGAAACAGGAGTTACACTAAGCAAAAAGGATATACATTACTACACTTCTTTTTTGGTTGTAAAAGCAAAGAATATTTTAGTAGAGAAACATTACTATATAGTAGATAAGTCTGCTATCAAAAAGTATTCGAATCTGGAATCAAACAAATTCACAAGAGTATGTTGGCTTCCAATATATGAAGTAATTCCCTTTTTAGATAAAACCGATAAAAAAGCAGTATTGGAATATTTAGAACGAAAAGTCTTGTTTCAATAAATCACAATAAATTTTTAATACAATTGCTTCTAAAAGGAAGCCCAAAATAACCCAACTTAATATATAAATACAATGAAAAAAATAGAAGCAATTATACGCACATCTAAATTCAGAAACGTTAGAGAAGCATTACATTCTAAAGGAGTTAATTTCTTTTCCTACTGGGATGTTACAGGTATTGGAAACGAATCTACAGGTCACGTGTATAGAGGTGTAAGTTACAGTACTGCTGATATTCAACGCCGTTACTTATCCATAGTCGTAAACGATGAATTTGAACAAATTACAATAGATACAATATTAGAATACTGTCGAACTGGAGAAGTTGGAGATGGTAAAATTTTTGTTTCTGAAATTAATAATACATATCGAATCAGAACAGGAGAAAACGGATCGGACACATTAAAATAAAACTATTTTACGATTTAAAATGAAAACAGAAAAATTACAAATAATAGGAAGGGAAGAATGGTGTGTGTTTGAAGAATTCGGTATACCCGCTATAAAAGCAAGAGTCGATTCAGGAGCAAAAACATCTTCTATCCAAGCAAATAATATCAAGATAATTAATATTGCTACAGAGGAATGGGTACGCTTCGAAATTAACCCTATTCAAGATAACAGAAGTATTGTAGTTGTTTGCCAAGCAAAGCTTCACGATAGAAGAACTGTAAAAAGTTCTACAGGAATTTCAGAACAGCGTATTGTAATTAAAGCCCCTGTAACCGTAGGAAATCAAACCTTTGAAATTGAAATGACATTAGCTAATCGTGATGCTATGGAATTTAAAATGCTCTTAGGTAGAGAGGCTTTAATAGACCGTTACATTGTTAATCCTTCAAAGCCTTTTTTGCAACAAGATTTTTCTAAAGAAGAAATACAAAAAAAATACTCTTCTTTTATAAAAGAGAAAACAGGTTTAAAAATAGCTGTATTAGCCAGCAATAAGAATTTATATAGTAATAAACGGATAATTGAAGCAGGCATAGCTCGCGGACACGAAATGGCATTTTTAAATGTCGAACAAGCTTATATGAAGTTTGATGCTACCGAACCACAAATCCGATACCGTGGTGGAAATATTATAGATAAATTTGATGCCATAATTCCTCGAATTAAACCTTCAGTTACTTTTTATGCTTGTGCATTATTACGTCAGTTTGATTCTATTGGAACTTATGTATTAAATTCTGCTGATGCAATTACTCAATCACGTGATAAATTATTGGCAACACAACTATTTGCCAAAAATGATATTCACATACCTATTACTGGTTTTGCAAAATCACCTTTAGATACCAAAGACCTTATAAAAATGGTAAATGGTGCTCCGTTAATTATTAAATTATTGGAAAGCACTCAAGGAAAAGGAGTTGTATTGGCAGAAACTAACAAAGCTGCTGAAAGTGTAATTAATGCCTTTAAAAGTGTGCAAACTAATATCTTGGTTCAAGAATTTATTAAAGAAGCTAATGGACAAGATATACGATGCTTTGTTGTTAATGGAAAAGTAGTAGCTTCCATGCAACGTCAAGCAGAAAAAGGAGAATTCAGAGCAAATATTCATCAAGGAGGAAAAGCTTCTAAAATTAAAATCACTCCAGAAGAAAGAAAATTAGCTATAAAGGCAGCTAAGATTTTGGATTTACCAGTGGCAGGTGTTGATATTATTCGCTCTAATAAAGGCCCTTTGTTATTGGAGGTAAATTCTTCCCCAGGATTAGAAGGGATTGAAAGTGCTACAGGATTAGATGTTGCAAATATTATGATTGAAGCAATAGAAAAGAAACTTAAATTTAAAATAAATTAAATTAACAATCTTAAAACAAAGCAACTTCTTTTATTTGTTTAGAAAACAGTTTATTTAAATCAATTAGAAAATGGTTAATTCTTAATCGTTTTCTAATTGGTTTAAATATAAAGAAAGTTCGGTTTTTATTTTGGGGTCTAATTCAGGTTCTTCAACGTCGTTAAAAGTCTCTAAACGTTCTAGTAGTGCTTTGGCAACTAAATACCTAGCAATAGGCTTACTGTCGGCAGGAATTATAAACCAAGGAGCATAAGGCTTAGAGGTTTTTTGAATTGCTGTTTCATAACACAATTGATACTGATCCCAAAGTTTACGTTCTTTTAAATCTGAAGGAGAAAATTTCCAATTTTTATCCTTTTTTTCTATGCGCCTAATAAGTCTATTCTTTTGTTCTTCTTTAGAAAGATTTAGGAAAAATTTAAAGATAATGGTGCCATTTTCGGAAATATGCTTTTCAAAATCATTAATAGCTTTGTAGCGTTTCTCCCAAAAAGATTCATCAATATCACTTACAGCGTTAATTTGTGGAAGATTTTCATTTAAAATATATTCGGGATGTACTTTAGTAACCAATACATTTTCGTAATGCGTGCGATTAAATACACCAAATTTTCCACGAGCAGGTAACGCAATATAATGGCGCCATAGATAATCGTGTTTTTGTTCTAATTCTGTAGGTACTTTAAAGCTATGTACAATAACTCCACGGGCATTAAATTTTTTAAAAACTTCTCTAATTAAACTGTCTTTACCAGCAGTATCCATACCCTGAAAACAAAGTAAAACAGCGTATTTACCATGCGCATAAATTTTGTCTTGAAGCTTTGCTAATTTTTTGCTAAGCTTAGTTAATTTTTTTTCGGCTTCTTTTTCGGAAAGACCAATATCAACTTTAGTATTGGATTGTTTAATATTGAAATTAGTATCTGCTATTAAGTGATTCATAATAAATTTTTTGTATTTATCTTCGGTAAGGAAATTCATAATTAATACCTGTAGAAAAATTAATAAAGTCGCTTCCCAGTGTTTTTAAATTTATTGAAGTTACAAAATTCCAATTAGGTTTTATTTCAAAAAGCGCCCTAAGTTTAACCAAAACGCTTAAATGATTTTTGTTAGAATCTCCAGAAATAGCAAGAAAACGATTCTTTAATTCTTCTTTAGTTAAAGTTACGGAGGTTAAGCTTAAACCAACACCACCAGTTAAAATAATACGTTGCTTTTTAAAATTATTAAGAATGGAATTTACACTGCTAGATACTTCAAAGGCTGTTTTGTTTTCAAACGGAAATATAGATACTTCGTTAATAAAAGTAGTATAACAGTTATGTGCATAACTTATTTGAAAATTGCCTCCTATTTTTTGAGGATTACTCAAAAGCGTATTTGCGTTTATTCCAATAATCCAAGCTTTAGGCTCGTGTTGTGCATAAATTTTTGAGGTAATTACTACAAAAATCATCACAAATATTCTTAAGCTAGTCATTATTTAGAAGCAAAAAGGCTTACATCGTTTTTACTAATTTCGTGTTCTCCAAGAATAAGTAAGCGTTCTACCACATTACGTAATTCCCTAATGTTTCCAGTCCAATCATACTCCTGTAATAATTTTATAGCATCTAAAGAAAAAGTTTTAGGAGAGGTACCTTGTGCTACTGCTATTTTTTTAGAAAAATGTTCTATAAGTAAAGGGATATCGTCTCTACGATTATTTAAAGAAGGCACTTTAATTAATATTACTGCAAGTCTATGGTATAAATCTTCTCTAAATTTTTTATCGGCAATTTCTTTTTTTAGATCTTTATTTGTAGCCGCAACAACTCTTACATCTACTTTAATATCTTTGTCGCTACCTACACGTTGTACTTTGCTTTCTTGTAAGGCACGAAGAACTTTTGCTTGCGCAGAAAGACTCATATCTCCAATTTCATCTAAAAAAATAGTTCCGCCATTAGCCGCTTCAAATTTTCCTGCTCTATCTTTATTAGCAGAAGTAAAGGCTCCTTTTACATGACCAAATAATTCACTTTCTATTAATTCGGATGGAATAGCGGCACAATTTATTTCGATAAAAGGACCTTTAGAACGTTCACTTTTTTCGTGTATCCAGTGAGCAACTAATTCTTTCCCTGTACCATTGGGTCCTGTAATTAAAACTCTAGCTTCAGTTGGAGCTACTTTTTCAATCATGTTTTTAATGTTGGTAATATTTTTTGACTCACCAATCATTTCATAATTTTTAGATACTTTTCTCTTTAACCTTTTGTTTTCTACAACTAAACTTTTACGGTCTAAAGCATTTCGTACAGTATTTAATAAGCGATTTAAGTCGGGTGGTTTAGAAATATAATCAAAAGCGCCAAGACGCATAGTTTGCACAGCGGTTTCTAATTCTCCATGCCCAGAAATCATAACAATAGGAATTTCAGGTTTTATTTTTTTTGTAGCCTCCAACACTTCAACACCGTCCATTTTAGGCATTTTTATATCGCAAATTACTAAATCAAAATCTTCTTTTTTAAGAATTTCAATACCTGCCAATCCATCTTCGGCTTCGGAAACAATGTAATGGTCGTTCTCTTCTGTTAAAATTTTAGTAAGCACTCGCCGAATCGCCGATTCGTCTTCTATAATTAATATCTTGGACATATGTTAATTTAATAAAACTACACAAACAAGTTACAATATTATTTTAAGCTTCAAAATTATACGCATAATTTTTGTTTAGGATAAAATAAACTAAATCTATCCTTTTCTTATTAGCTATGTTTAATTAGGCTTATATAATTAGAGTTAAAAAATAAAATAAATGAAATCTAATTTAGCTTCGGCATAGCCTAAAATTAAAAGAACCATTAGTACTGTAATTGCTAATTGCTTAGGAAGGTTTAATTTTAAGAATATGACTATCCGTAATTAATCCCAGGTATTAGTTATAGCAGCAACAACCAACCTGTCAAACAAAAGGTTTCCAAAATATCTTCTATTGAATTTATAACAAAACTCGTTGAAATAATTTTGAATATACTTCTCATTAATTACATTGTGATGAATGCCTAAGAGCATTTTCTTTGAATTACTGATTACTCTATTAACCCAAGGAAATTGTTTAGCTGATTTTGACTTATTGGGTTCTACTAATAC
>CALLUJ010000130.1 GCA_938011245.1 uncultured Aquimarina sp.
ATTTGAAAATATTGAACTCTTAAAAAATTGGTTACATCAAATGGTTTGTGAGATGGATACTAATTTGATTAAATCTATTGTAAGCAATCATCATTATATCGATTTATTCAATAAAATTATATTACAATAGAAATGGTATGAAATACGAAAACGAGCGATTAAACAAATTAATTCAGGTGTTCAAAAAAAATTCAGTTATGGTTAAACAAACAATATCCAGCCATAAAAAAACGAGCTAAAGAAGAAAATGTAGAAATACAATGGGGTGATGAAACAGGATTAAGAAACACGAATGAACATGGACGTTCTTATGCACCCAAAGGAAAAACACCTGTAAAGAAAACTATGTCTAAGCGTTTTTCTATAAACATGATTTCCACACTAACAAACCAAGGAAGTCTTCAGTTTATGATTTACTCTGGTACTATGAATGCTGATAGATTCATTTTATTTTTAGAACAACTTATTAAAGATAAAGGGCAAAAAAGTAATGTGTACGATAACACTCTTTACTCTTTTTGACTAGTTTTCAGCTTGTGGGTACCAAACAAGTATAATCAATATTATCCTAATAATAGAGAGTATGATACTTTATTTGGTATGGAAAATGAATAACGTTTGGTAACAATCTGTACAATTGATAGCTACTCACCTCATCAAAATATATACAAGTACCGTTAAGAAAAATTTTTTGTCCAAGTTTATCGGTCTTTTTAGTATCTTAATACATTAAATACTCCAATAATGAATATTGTTATTTTATCTCGAAATCCCGATTTATATTCAACAAATTCCATTGTACAAGCTGCTATAAAACGAAAGCACAATGTTCGGGTTATAAATCCTATAGGCTGCGATATTGTAATGGACCAAGGTAAGCCTCAAATTTTTTATAGAAGACAAAAATTAAAACATGTAGATGCCGTAATACCTCGCATAGGCAGCTCTATAACTTATTATGGCGTAGCCTTAGTGCGTCAGTTTGAACTTATGGGAATTTACACCATTACCAGTTCGCTGTCCATAACACAGTCTCGCGACAAACTACAAAGTTTACAACTTTTATCGGCAAATAACTTAGCTATTCCAAAAACAGTTTTTACTAATCCTTATAGAAATTCTATACAAACTATAAACCAAGTAGGAGGTAGTCCATTAATTATTAAAGTACTGGAAGGTACTCAAGGAATTGGTGTGGTACTTGCAGAAAGTCAAAATGCTGCCGAATCTATGATTGATGCTTTTAATGGATTACAAACTAAAATTATTGTTCAAAAATATATTTCTGAAGCAAAAGGAGAAGATTTAAGAATTATAGTTATTAACGGAAAGGTTATTGCTGCTATGAAGCGGAAAGGGAAAAAGGGGGATTTTAGGTCCAATTTACACCGGGGTGGATCATCTGAAATTGCTATACTCACTCCTCAAGAAAAGCAATTAGCCATTGATGCTACTAAGGTTTTATCTCTTAACATAGCTGGTGTAGATCTACTTAGAAGCAATAAAGGATCTATGGTTTTAGAAGTAAATTCTTCTCCAGGCTTGGAAGGAATTGAACTTACTACTAAAAAGGATATTGCCAAAGAGATTATTAAATTTGTAGAGAACAGTACTCCGTAAGTCTATGCCAAAAGCACCTAAAAAAACAACTACATTAACCATCCTAGGGCATGAAATAGCTCTGGGAGAATCTAAGACTATAAATTTCAATATTGCAAAATTGTATACTTCTACAAAAGTAGAAATACCTATTATAGTAACACGTGCAAAAAAAGAGGGGCCAATTGTTTTAATTACAGGAGGGGTACATGGAGATGAGGTTAATGGAGTAGAAATTGTTAGACAGCTCATTCATCAAAAGATTAATCGTCCTTTAAAAGGAACTATTATTTGCATCCCAGTATTAAATGTCTTTGGTTTTCTATCTATGTCTAGAGAATTTCCTGATGGCAAAGATTTAAACCGTGTATTTCCAGGAAGTCCTAAAGGATCTTTAGCTTCTAGGTTTGCGTATCAATTTACTTCTGAAATTCTTCCGCTTGCCAATTATTGTTTGGATTTTCATACTGGAGGTGCTAGTAGGTTTAATGCGCCACAAATACGAGTAGCTTCGGATAATACAGAAACCTTAAAGCTAGCCCACATTTTTAATGCTCCTTTTACTGTTGTATCTAAAAACATTCCTAAATCGTATAGAAATACCTGTACCAAATTAGCAAAACAAATTTTACTTTTTGAAGGAGGAAAGTCTCAAAGTATTAACACTAGTATTGTAACAGAGGGCGTAAATGGCACTATTCGTATTCTTAAACATTTAGAAATGTTTTCAAAAAATAAAGATTCTTCAATTCCTGAAAATAAAAATACTATTATCACTGCAAGTAAATGGATTAGAGCTAAATATAGTGGACTATTTCATAACCATACTGCATGTGGATCCTTTGTGAAAAAAGGTGAATCTATTGCATCTATTACCGACCCTTATGGAAAAATGAACCATCTTGTAAAAGCCTCTAATGATGGTTTTATTATAAATACTAACGAATCTCCGATTGTATATCAAGGGGATGCCATTTTTCATATTAGCACTACTTATGACTAAAAGTGAACTTCGAATAAAGTATAAAAAACTAAGATCTTTTCTTTCTAAGGAAGAAATTAACACAAAAAGTATCGCCATTGCTAACCAATTATTACAAATGGATATTTGGCATTATGAGAACTATCATATTTTTTTACCTATATATTCTCAAAATGAAATAAATACAGAGTTTATTTTACACATTTTACAAGGAAAAGATAAAAATATTATTATTTCTAAAAGCAATTTTGAAAATTTAACATTACAGCATTTTTTATTAACAGATAATACCATTCTAAAAAACAACTCTTGGGGAATTCCAGAACCCGAAGGAGGAATTACCGTTAATTCAAAATCAATAGACTTAGTGTTTTGCCCTTTACTTGCATATGATTTAAAAGGAAACAGAGTAGGATATGGCAAAGGTTTTTATGACCGTTTTTTAACGGAATCTAAACCTAAAAAAGTAATTGGACTTTCTTTTTTTCCACCCGAAAAAACTATATCAAATATTGTAAACGAAGATTACAGGTTAGATTCTTGTATTTTGCCCGACAAAATCTATGAGTTTAACTAATTTATAAACAAAAGCTTTCAAAAGATAATGCCTATTTCTACTTTTGATATATGCAACTACTTATGTCTCCAGATAAACTGACTTGTATTATAGACGACGATATTATATACGTAAATCTAGTTAAAAAGCTAATTCAGCTAAAGAAGTTATGTAATAATATACTAGTATTTAAAAACGGTAAAGAGGCTTTAGATTTTTTTAAAAATTCTAACTCTATCCCCGATTTAATACTATTAGATCTTAATATGCCTATTATGAATGGTTGGGAATTTTTAGAAAAATTTAATCCTTTAAAAAAGAACTTAGACCAAAACACTAATTTATATGTTGTAAGCTCTTCGATTAACCCTGTAGATTCGCAAAAAGCAAAAAGCATAGATGGCGTTATGGATTATATTACAAAGCCTATCTCTTTAAAAAGCTTTGAGCGTATTTTTAACAGTGTAGCATAGTCTATTTTATGAAAATTTCTAAAGGGAATCTTATTTTTGGTGCTTTTTTAATTTTACTAATTATACCTACTAGCAGGCTTTTTATACAAACAAACCTCCAAAAATTACTTACCAAGATTGTCCCTATTTCTGAGATAGCTAAAGAAAAACAACAGCATATTAGTAATTACGATATATTTTTAAAAGGTATAAATACTCCCGATATATATTTAACCGATACTAAAGGAAAAGTTGTTTTTATTAACTTTTGGGCTACTTGGTGCCCTCCTTGTATTGCCGAAATGCCTGATCTCCAAGAATTACACCATAAATACGCTTCTAACGAGAATATAATTTTTGGATTTGTAAGCAGCGAAAAACAATTAGCAATCCAAAAATTCTTACAAAAAAACAATTACAAGTTACCCACATACCAACAAACAAGTACCATGCCTGCCGAGTTATCCCACCAGAGCATTCCCTCTACTTATATTATTAATAAAAGCGGAAAAATTGTACTTCATAAAACAGGAGTTGCCAATTGGAATGGAAATAGTGTTACTCAATTAATAGATCGCTTAATTCAAGAGTAAATTAACGCTTCTATTAGCTCTCTACGTAAATCTTCTAAGTTATCGTACTCATAATACTTTGACCAAGTATTCGAAGTTAAAATTCGTTTTACTTTTTGAATAACTTTTTGTGTTTCTTTAGCGGTTCTATATACTGAATTTTGATGAACATCTCTAGACTTGTGTTCGTAAGAAACAATTTTGGCATTATAATCTATTTTTACAAAATACGATTTTGTAGATTCTGAGTTTTCAAAAAAATCGCTCCATAAGGCAAAACCTATTCGGGTTCTTCCTTTGGATACATATATTTTTTCTCCACATTGTAATACCCATCGGCATTTTGCCGCTCTCCCCCAGTGGTTAGACAACCTATAAACACCATTAGTTGTATAGTAATACGAGCTTCCAGATTTACTAGTATATTGCCAAATAGAAAAAGGTAAATCGTTTGGATTTACCTCTTTAAAAACCGCATAAGTATTACGGTAATAATTGTTTTTATGATATTTTTTATAAGTAATTATTTGATTCACTTTTAAGAAATATCAATTACTTGTTCTATTTGTGGCGCATACTTTTTTATAGTCATTTCTACACCAGACTTCAACGTCATTTGGTTTACACTACAAGCTACGCAAGCCCCTTGCAGTTCTACTTTTACCACCTTTCCTTCTTCAATATCGACTAAACGGATATTTCCTCCATCATTTTCTAAAAAAGGACGTATTTCGTCCAAGGCTTTTTCTACATTTTTTTTAAGTTCTATTGCAGTCATACCTTTATTTCTTTACAGCAGAGCAACCTGCCATTGTTGTTATTTTAATCGCTTCGGTAGGTGCTAAAGTTTCGTTTCTTCCAACTACCTCTTTAACTACGTTTTTAGTAATTTCTAAAAAAGCATTTTGAGATGTTGTGTTTATCTGTAGTGCTGCTGGTCTACCAATATCTCCAGCCTCTCGAATACTTTGTATTATAGGAAGTTCTCCTAAAAACGGAACTTTTAAATCTTCTGCTAAATTTTTAGCCCCTTCTTTTCCAAAGATATAATATTTATTATTTGGCAACTCTTCGGGAGTAAAATATGCCATATTCTCTATAATTCCCAATACTGGCACGTTTATACTTTCTTGCTGAAACATTGCTACTCCTTTTTTTGCATCTGCTAAAGCAACATGTTGTGGTGTGCTAACAATTACCGACCCCGTAATAGGAAGTGATTGCATAATGGACAAATGAATATCTCCTGTTCCTGGGGGAAGGTCTAATAATAAAAAGTCTAATTCGCCCCAAGCAGCATCAAATATCATTTGATTTAAAGCTTTGGCTGCCATTGGACCACGCCAAACAACAGCTTGATCTGGTTCTGTAAAAAATCCTATAGAAAGTATTTTTACACCATAACTTTCTATGGGTTTCATTTTAGAGCGCCCCTCTACTTTTACCGAAAGTGGTTTTTCGTTAGCAACATCAAACATTATAGGTGCAGAAGGACCATAAATATCAGCATCTAACAAACCTACTTTAAACCCCATACTGCTTAGCATTACTGCTAAGTTAGCTGTTACTGTAGATTTACCTACGCCTCCTTTACCCGAAGCAACAGCAACAATATTTTTTATCCCAGGAATTGCCTTTCCTTTAATTTCTGGTGTTTTAGACTGGGAAGTTTGTTTTTGAGGTGCCGTACTAATATTTACTTTTATTTTGGCTTTAGCATATACTTGCTCGTGAATCGTCTTTAAAATATCCACTTCGGCACGTTTTCTAACATGCAATGCTGGATTAGACATTTCTAAGTCTACAACTACTTCATCCCCAAAAGTAACTACGTTTTTAATCGCACCACTTTCCACCATACTTTTTCCTTCTCCTGCAATAGTAATAGTTTCTAAGGCCTTTAATACATCTTCCTTTTTAATCTTCATTTATCAATCACTTAATTTCTGAATACCACTATAAATCTTATCTGGATTTAAACTAAGTACAAAGATAGGTTTTTGTTTTGGCTTTAAAAGTGCGTTTTCATAGTAAAATATTACGCTATAAGTAAACTTTATTTACATTTCTTTGAAGTTCTTTAAAAACTTCTAATGGCTTTTCTGCATTCCAAACCCCTCCTAAAACTCCTACTCCAGCATAGCCTAATTTTTTTATCTTATCGATATTATTTTCATTTACACCCCCCATTCCTATTACTGGGACTTCTATTTCCGAAACATCAAAAGCCCTACCCTTCATACCTGGTTGCGAAATAGCCGTAAAAACAGGACTTAACAAATTATAAATTAACGGTATTTGTGCATATAGCATAATTTCCGATGGATCGTGAAAAGAACTACTTACATCATACCCTTGTGAGGTATATTGGGTAACGTATAATCCAAAATCTTCTCCAAATTTTAACCTTGGTTGTTCTTGAATATGTACCCCTTTTAACATGAAGTCTTCTGCTAAATTGTGCTGATAATGCAACATAATTCTATTATGATATTCCTCTTCTATAGCGCTAATATATGCCATGTGTTGTGCATAATTTTTATTAGGCTTTCTCAAATGGAGTGTCTCTAAACCTGCTTTAAAAAAAGAGTTTATTAAATCCGTTTCATTAGGAATATCGTTTTCTGGAGTAATTAAAATTAGCATAGCAAATAATAGTCTAAAAAATAATTCTCAAATGTACTAAATAAGAAGAAGGCAGTTATAATTAATACGACTGCCTTTCATCATCAAAACAAGGATACTCTCTCATAAAAGCAACCTGGTTTTAACTATGCTTCTTCATTTGCTTCTATAAACTTTTTATCTCTGGTATTTTTTTGAACTGCAATAGCCGCAAACAAACTTAACAGAAAAGACATTCCATAAAAACCTTTTTCACTTAACAACAATTCTGCATTCCATAATCCTGTAATAAATAAGGTTATAGAAGCAATAGCCGCAAACCAACTTATTCCGTAATACATTTCTGTTACTTGTAACCCTTCAAGCTTATCTCTTACATTTTTTTGCACAGATACTGCCGAGAACAAACCAAATAATAGTATCGTAAAATAGTATCCTTTCTCATTTAAAAGCATGCTGGCATTCCATAGACCAATACAGAAACTTATTACTCCCGTTAATAATGCTGCCCAAGAGGCTCCAACAAATGCACCTGTAGGTTTTTGGTTGTAAATTGGGTTTTTACTTGTCAATATTTTTTTATCTAACGTGTTTTTATTTTCTAAATCGTTATTAAACTGATAATCCATAATTTTTGTTTTTGATAGTGCAAAGATGTACTCTAAGAAACTATTGAACAATTCTAATTTATTTAAAAACTTACGATATATTTAATTAAAATAAATTATGACTATCCGTAATTAATCCCAGGTATTAGTTATAGCAGCAACAACCAACCTTTCATGCAAAAGGTTTCCAAAATATCTTCTATTGAATTTATAACAAAACTCGTTGAAATAATTTTGAATATACTTTTCATTAATT
>CALLUJ010000131.1 GCA_938011245.1 uncultured Aquimarina sp.
AGACTTGAAATGACTCCTTGGAAAGATAATTGGTCTCCTGTTGAATTAGTTATTCCACCGGGATTCATATATACTGCTGAAAGAGCCGAATTTAGGTTTGGAGAAATAACACAAGTAACTGCAACCGGGGCTACAGTCTCACAAATTGAATGTGGTGATAGGGTATTATCTACATCAAATGGTGATCCAACTCAAACATGTACTTTTGCCTATTCAGGGATAAAAACGCCAACTGTAGATGTAACATTTAGCGAATTGCTAGGTACAAAAGAAGACGCATTATCAAGTACAGTTAATTTAGATTCAAATGCAACAAATCAAGTATTTGGATCAAATGCGGATAAGGAAAATGTAAAGCAGGGATCATTTGACCAAGAAATTGGAAAATCAGATGGAAAATTTATAGATAACGATGGATTCTCTTTTGACTCTTTGGTTACTGGACCACTAAGGAATCTTACAGATGAATTTATCTTTGGATCAAGGAATACCAATACTTTTTCAGGAAGTTTTGCGGGAAATCGTAGTTGGTTCAATCGTCTCCCTAATATATTACAAGATAATTTTCCAACGCCTTTTAGCCTATTTGGCTATGGTGCTTTTGGTTCAGATGTGTTTATTGACCCATTTTTCGCCAAACAGCAACAAGGACAAGATGGATTATCAAGTGGTCAATGTAGTACACATGCAGTTCCATGCTTAATATCTGAAAATAATACCGGTGTATCTGAGGAAACGCTATCAAATAAATACATATATAAAAAAGAAGATTTATTTAATTTATCAGTTAGGCGAATACAAGAGCAAATTTTAGCGAGAAATACATGGAATGTTTCACTCCCTTATATGCCTTGCCTAAGACTCAATCAAGTGATACAATTTACACTTCCTTCAACTCAACAATGTATCGAGGCAAGAGGAGAAAAAGTAATTACAGGTATTGTCGGAGGGATAGATTTACGCTATAATACTGAAAATGAATCATGTCCTGTAGAAATGAAGATCACAGTTATGGATACCAGTTGCCTTGCTGGATTACAATTACAGTCGGGTGATCTGGTCGAGAGTAATTGTGCCGGTGAAAATTCAGGTGATTTAAGTCCTTGGCAAACTTCTCAATTAGGTATAGATTCTCTATCAAGTCAAGTGCGTAATACTTTAGCACTATTTGCCGCTGGTCAGGCACAAGCATTTGCATTTTACAATCATACTTGTGCTGGACCGGGAAATTATACTGTTGATTTTGATTATGAGCGTATTCAAGGATCAAGAACGCTTAGTTTGTCTGGTGCGATAAACGGTGCATTAACTCAAAATGCCGGGCATTTTACACGTTCGTTTTTCAATGCCAATGGGAATATTCCATTTAGGTTTAATGTTGGGGGGACCGGTTCGCCAACATATTGGAGAATTTCAAATATTCGTTTAGTAAAGAAAGTTACTTTTTAATGAAAAAACAGATAATAGAATTAAAAGAGTTTGAGGTGAGTTTTCTTGGAAATACAAGGCCACTTGTGTTTTCTAACGGGTTTAAAGATGAAGAAATTCATGCTTGGAAGTGTGAGGAAGATGTTTTAACATTATACTTCAAAGATGATAAAAAGTATTCTTTGACTTATGACCCTGAAAATGTAAGATTTGAAGGTGATTTTCATACTGGAAAAATCATTGTTTCTCCGGTTAGAAACTTTGTTAGTAGATTTCAAGAACTAGTGGAGAAGCCGAGGCCCGAAAAACCGAAGCAAAAAGAGAAAAAAATCCAAAAGCAGGGAGATTATGCGATTTTATCTAAACTAAATCTAGGTGATAAGGATGTGTATAAGCCAAGAGGAAGGTTGACTCCTATCGTCAAGGAGTTATTCGTCAAAGATTACAAATGGGTGGTGATCGTCCAAAATGGCACAAAAGAGGAATTAGATTTCTTTATTAAAAATTTAGACGAAAATACCGTTAATTACTTACATGATGGATATAAAAAGGATTGGATGATCGCAATAAGTAAGAAAACTTTTGATTCTTTTGGAGAGTTTGCCCCACTTCAAAACTTTATCACAAACCTAAAAACAAAATTGGAAAAAAGCCGTAAAACACCAAAAATAGTTAAGGAAACAATAAAAAATGCCAAAGAGACAAGTTAGAACAATTAGAGTAGGATCAAAATCTTCCCCAGTTAAGCCGCAAGTAGAACCAAATGGATTTACATTGCCCCAATGTATGAACTGTATTCATAAAAAAGGCCCTACAGGTGCGTATCTTGGTACATGAGGTGGGGGAAAACGTATGGTATTTCGGTGCGAAATACATGAAAAGTGCATATTAAAACCATGTAAACGTGGATCAGCGTATAAGACTTGTAATACTTGTACTGACTGTGAGTTACCTGAAGAGGAATAAATGATACTAGCAATTTTAATTTTGGCAACTTGGCGGATTACTAAGTTATTTATAACTGAATCTGGTCCATTTAGGGTGTTCTATAGGATTCGGCGATTTTTTGGGGCATCAGATCTAACAGGAGAGGTTGAACCCGAAAAAAGTAAGTTCATGTCAGAACTTTTATCTTGCCTTTATTGTTTTTCTATTTGGGTGGGGATACTGATATCTCTATTTTCATATCCATTTGTCGCCACGCTTACTGAGAGTATTGTCTTACAGGTAATTTTAATTGTGTGCCTACCTTTTACATTATCAGGAGGTGCTTTATTGTTACATGAGTTTGTCAAAGAACCGGAGATATATTAGTAATGGATAAAGAAATTGCCAGATTGGTAGATTCTTACGGTGACTCGATTTTCCCTTATTTAAGACTTAGAGCGGCCTTCGCTCTTGGTGATGACTTAAACATTTTAACCAAAGAGCAGGAAGAAGATTTGGAAGCATCTGGATTTATAACTAGAAATCCAATTACATTATTTGAAGGTAATAGATGGCTTTATATGCCACCAGAGGCTAAGGTAAAGCAAAAGAAAGAGCCTTGGATTAAAAAAGAAATTGAAGAACTTGCGTTTATTGTTGGATACCCCGATGATTGGCATAAACAAGGTAAATATCTCACGCTTTATAATAAGATAGTTAAGGTGTTTCCTCATAATAAATTACTAGATGTCGCTAACTATATCAAAAATGATGAAATTGAAAATGCAAGTTTAGGATATTTACTCACAGAACGCGGCATGAGAAAATACACTAGAGATATGCAAGAAAGAGAGTCTATGAATTTGACTCAAGATAGAAAATTTGATGGACTTGAGGGCTTTTAATGGATATAGATAAGGGTACTTTAAGTAGGCTAGAGTACATAAGACTGCCTAAAAAACACTACTTTGCCAGTGAATCGCAAGTTCAGGAGGTCCAAAGTCAGTATAACAACATTGATACATGGATAAAATCGCCTGAAAAAATCGCCAATCAATGCATGGGCCTATACATATATGGAGACTGGTCAAGGGGTAAATCTAGCTTGGCGGCAATCATAGCGAAAAACTTACTTAAAAAAGGAATATTTTCTTTATGGTTAGAATATGGACATATTGCTTCATATAGATTAAAAGATGTTCAATTCTCTGAAGATAAAACAATGCTCGAAAGAGCAGAGGAGGTGGATCTTCTGATAATAAATGAATTTAATCCTAAATTATACCAAAAGCAATTCCCAATTGATTGTGTTGAGCATTTGGTAAGATGCCGTGTTGCCGCAGATAAGCCAACAATCTTCACAAGCAATACCAAGCCCAGTCAATTTATGCTTGATAATGGCACCAAAGAGGAAATGCAATTAAAAAGTATGTTGTATGGGCTACTGGCGATTCTACCAGAGGCATGTGAAGGTGTTTTTGTAGAAGGTGAAGATATGAGAAAGAAACAAAATAAGAATAAATGAATACTCTTTTGATGCAGTCAAACGTAACGGGCAAGAAATTACTTTACCATATATTAAAGGAAAAATCATGGGAAACATTTAAAGACAATCAACTCATCGATTCACAATTCACAGGGGATGCTGGGCAACTTTTAAAGTATATTAGGAAATACATATTAGAACATAATGTGTTCCCTACGATTGAGGAGGTAGAAGATGATCTGAAAATTGAGTTTAATCATCCTATCGCAAAATCGGCTGCTGTAAAAAGATTCAAAGAGAGACTGGTAGAAATTGACGCAGGTAAGGCACTAGATGAGGCACAACAACATCTGCACAGAAAGGATCAAGAAAAGTGCTATCAAAGCATTCTCAAAGCAAAAGCAGCATTTTCATCTTCAACAAAAGCAATTTTAGGATTTAAGGAACAGGCGCAAGATAGATATGATCAGTTCTTAAAAGATCAGCATAAGCCTGTAAGGGGAATTAGGCCGCCACTAGAATCATGGGCAAATAATTTAATATTCGAAAATTCAACTGTAAATTCCCTACTTGGATTATCATCTGTAGGAAAAAGTTATATTTCAGGACTTTGTGCCCTACACGCGGCGTTTGTTCAAGGAAAGAAAGTTCTATTAGTTTCGGTGGAAAATAGTGAACAATCTATGAATGAACGTATGGATTCAATGCATTTTCACTTAGATTATTCGGGCATGAGACAGAAGTTATTTGATTTTCGCGCCCAAGAGAGGTGGGAATCAGAAATCCCAGACATGCAGAAATTAGAGGGCGACGTAATTCTAGTCGATGCAAAACGAGTAAAAAACATACATGATGTGATGGGATTGCAATCCCAATTAGAAACAGATTTTGTGATAGTTGATGGTCATTATAAATTGGCTGGTGTAGATTTCAGGGATTCATCTGCACTTCTAAATGACACTTGTAGTTATGCGACAGATTCTGGGGTTCCTTGGTTAATTACTTCCCAGTTAAACATTGAAGTAAATCAGCATACGGGTAGAGCAGCAGGGTATTCGGCTAGAGGAAATAAAGGATATTTCATTGATGTTCGAACAACTACAAATATGACCCAAACAAAAGAATTAGAATTACTTGGAAATGTGGCTAAGTTTGAAGTAACTAAAAATGGAGAAAAAGCAGACATGTCTGGCATATCTCCAACTTGGTATACTCAAATGGATTTTAAGACCACTACGATTTCAGAGTTCTCATTAGAAGATTATGATGATCAAGAGATTGCAAGAATCACAATTTAAGGAAAGTTAATGAAATACGATCAGGTTTTGATTTGATGAAGGTAAAAGTATTAAGCCCAAAGAGTAAAGGGCAAGAGATTTACCAACAAGTTTTAGA
>CALLUJ010000132.1 GCA_938011245.1 uncultured Aquimarina sp.
TAGAAATCAAGAGCAGAAAAGCCCTCGATTTAATGAAAAAACGCCTACAATTGAAAAGATAAGTTCTAAAAATATCAAAAAATGACGTTGAAATAAATTAACCTAATATCTGATTAACTTTTGCAACGGTCTTACATTGTAATCATGCAACCTAAGTCTTGGATTAGAACAATTCCTTCATATGCTAGTAAATTTCATATACAAGGATATTTTGATGAATTTTGCTATAATTTAAATAGATCTCAAGCTAAACATTCTATTTTTCATAAAATCATACAAAGAATGGTTATAAGCGAACCGATATTTCACGAAAACATAACACAGAGCCTAAATGTATAACTCAGAAAATAGATATCAAAAAAATAAAGAGTTATAAGTAGAAAAAATAACAATTATATTATAAATACATTTTTCTTGTTCTATTGTTTTCGTAGTTAAGAGACGTTTTGGTGTTTAATCAAATTTTAATAGTAATTATTGGTCAAAATAATTAACTATTAAAGCTACTACATAACTATAACTCTTAATACCTTGCGATTGATTGTTAACTTTTAAAAAACCTCCATAAAAACGTTTCATATAAGGTTCAAAAGGGTTATCGTAAGCTTTCCAAAACTTACTAGTTTCTTTATAATTTTTTAAAATTCCTGAATTTACTTTCTCTAAAATACAACTATATTTTTCATAATCTTTTCGGTATAACTCATGTAAGCAATGACGCAAAGCAAAAGTAGTTCCAGAGTATTGAAAATAAAAATCATTACTATTCATACAAGCCATAACTCCTATAAAATTAGCTTCATTTTCTTTAGCAAAACCTAATTGATGAGCTTCTTCATGGCAACTCGTAGTAGGCATTTTGTAAGGAAGTATATAGCTGTTTACTTGTGCTTCGTTAGTAAAAGGATTTAAATAACCACTAAAACCTAAATACAACTGTAGCTTGCTAAACAAGGTAGTTTTAATACTTCTGTTACGATATTCTAAATCAGGAAATAGCTTACTTAGTCCTGTATAAGCATTACTAGTCTTCTTAAAAATAGTCGGAGTATCATAAGGTACATTAACAATAAGAGTATCATTAGATACAATTTTACGATGAATTTCATTCGATTTTTTTACGAGTTGAAGTGTAACTCGCTCTAATTTTTCAGTAGTGTACTTATTATTAATTCCCAATACAACGTGGAGAGGTTGTCTGTAATAATTTAATCCCCATAAAAGATGAAAAAATAAATAAATAAGTGAAGCAATAGAAAGTGTTTTCCTAATAGTTTCAATGGGGTTTATTTTCTTTTTGCTTACTTTTTTTATAATAAAAGTAAGCAATCTAATTATTAAAAGAGTAATTATAATATCCCCTACAGAAAAAGGTATCCAGCCCAGTAAAATTCTTAAAAAACTACTTATTTTAAGATATAAGCCTTGACTGTAATAAGTCTCTATCCATTGATTAAAGTGGTTGGCTTGTTGTATTAATAGCAACTGTATAGGAAGAAGTATGGGAAGAATCCATTTTTTTTTATTCATACTTTAAAAATAATAAAATTCTGTCTTAACTAGAATTATCCGTTAGAACTTCGTTACGAGATTATGCATAGAAGAATATATAAAATAGTATAATACTAAAAGGTTACATTACTTTTTGGATTATAGAACTCCTTTAGAGATGGAAAAAATATTAAATAAATATAAAATGGTGACTTATAAAATTTTCGGTTGTTTTTTCGTATATTTAATCTATAAGTCGACATAGAGAAATAGGAATAAAAGAAGATTTAGAATCTTTACTACGCAAAGAATAAAACAAGAAAAATGTACTTAGAATACAATCGTTACTTCATATAAAATTGAATACCTTTTCCACACAAGAAGATTTGGCATCTCATTTAGGTTATGGAGTATGTAGCATGTAAAATGGCTAAAATTATATAAGGATTTCGGATTAGAAAAAATGCTATTACCAGAAAAACAAAAACAAACACGTAGACGTCTTATCAGTAAACAAGTTCATGAAGATTTATTAGAACGCTTAGAAGATCCAAAAAAAAAGGTTTTCATAGTTATGTACAAGCTATTGAGTGGGTAAAACCTATAAGTATAATACTTTAAGAGAGTATATGATTGAATTTTTTGGAACTAAAATCAAGCGTCCTAGAAAATCTCATATCCATAAATCAGAAGAAGCTAGGGCTGAGTTTTTAAAAACTTCCAAATACACTAAAACAAGTTAGAGATAGTCTAAATAAAAACACTTTTAAAGATTGTAATTTGTACTTCCAAGATGAAGCTAGATTTGGCTTAATGACTCACCTAGGAAGTATGATTAATGCTAAAGGAGTAACTCCAATAGTGAACTTTAAACAGGAATTTAAAAACACCTATCTCTATGGTAGTTATTCTCCTATAGACGGATATTCTATAGTATGTGAGATGAGTAGTGTAACCTCTAAAGCTTTTGAAATTTACTTAAGAGAACTTTCCAATCATAGACCCAATCAATATAAAATAGTCATTATAGATAATGCTAGATTTCATACTACCAAAAACATCCAAATACCAAAAAATATTAAATTGATTAATATCCCTCCTTACACACCAGAACTTAATGCTTGTGAACAAATATGGAAATATATCAAAGATTGTTTCAAAAACAGAAGTTTTGACGGCTCAATTAAATTTTATGGGATTAAGCAAATAATTTTTCTAATCTGAAGAGGAAAAATTTAATATCTCTTACACCTCTTAAATTCGCTCTGAATAATTTTATTTTAGAATTAAAGGATTTTACATTCACATTCGTATTTCTACGTACTCCATAACCTAAATGAGATGCTAAGTCTTCTTGTGCGGAAAAGGTATTTAATTTTATATGAAGTAATGATTGTATTCTAAATACCTTTTTCTTATTTTATTCTTTTCGTAGTAAAGATTGTAAATATTCTTTTATATCTATTTCTCTATGTCGACCCATAAACTAAATAAAAAAAAATAACCGCAAATTTTATTAATATGAAGCTAGTCTTGCTAAATAATTAAAACTCTAAAACAACTAATATCAATAAATTATCGTTGACCTATCTCTTATTATACTCTTCTATTTCTAGTAGTACAAAGGCTCATTCAGAAAAAGAGGCGCAAAAAAACTAAGATTTAAAGTTATTAAATCTTGGGTTTTTATATGAATCTGTATAGAATTAGCGGTTAAGTAACTTATCCATAAAAGATTTTTTTTCACTTCCATAGCCATAGCCATAACCATAGCCTATTTTATCTTCTTTTACATCATTTAACACAATTGCCATGTTCTTAATTTTTCCTTCATCGTTCAGTGCTTTAGAATATTCTAATAAACGTTTATCTGTATGGCTTGCTCTAACTACAAACATCGTTACATCTGCTGTTCCGCAAATAGTTAGCGTATCTGTAACCAACATTGTTGGTGCCGTATCTACAATAACATAATCATAATGCTCATCAACACTATCTAGCAAATGTTCTAATCTTCCATTTATTAGCAACTCAGAAGGGTTAGGCGGTATCCTACCAGAGGTAATATAGTCGATATCGTGTCCATTGAAATTAGCTGTGTTTAATACATCTGTATATTCTAAATTATCGTCAAATAAGTATTCCGAAAGTCCTGTATAATTTTTGCTCTCTTTAAGGTAACGATGCAATTGAGGGTTTCTAATATCCGCACCAATAACTAATACTTTCTTTTTAGAATCTGCTAAGGCTAAAACTGTATTAAAAGAAACAAAGGTCTTTCCTTCTCCCTTTATTGTTGAAGTTATAAAAACACGTATTGCTTTACCTACACGTCTTTTCTTTTTTGCTACATAATTTAAATTTGTTCGCAATATTCTAAACGACTCTCCCAAAACAGAACGATCATTTAAAGATAAAACATCACTTGTTCCTCTTTTAACTCTTGCTACTTCGACTAAAACAGGGACATTCTTAAAAACTTTGTTAATGTCTGATTTTTCATGAACTTTATCATCTAATAAATCCCGTACATAAATAGTTCCAAACGGAATTAATAACCCTAACATTAGTGTCGCTAATAAAATAATCTTTTTTCTAGGAGCTATTGGGTATTTTGAAGAATAAGCACTATCAATAATTTTTGCAACAGGCTCTGTTACTGCCATCGAAATTGAAGTTTCTTCTCTTTTCTTTAACAAGAATAAATATAAATTCTCTTTTATAGAACGTTGTCTTTCAATTGCTCTAAAATCTTTCTCAATTTTTGGAATCGTTTTTATTTTAGAGTTTATTTTAGCCCTATTTTTTACAAATTCTTTTTTAGAAATTAAAAAATTAGCCTTCTGATTCTTTAATGCTTCTAATAAATTCCCTCGCTGACTCTTTATATTAGAAGTTAAATCTTTAACTAATGGATTTAATTCTGTTGAATTTTCTAAAAGTCTATTACGTTCTAACACTAATCTATTAAACTCGACTATAGAGTTATTTAAACTACTATTATCTATCCCAATATTCGATGGCAGTAATTGAGCTGGATCATTGTTTATTGATAAATACTCAATCATTGAATTTGTTAAATCTAATTGAGTTTCAACTGCTAACATTTGCCTTTGCGACTCTCCTACTTGTTCTAAAAACAATTCGGATTCAGCCTTAAGGTCAGAAATTTTATTTGCTTCTTTAAATTTTTTCTTTGCTACTTCTACTGTGTCTAATTCTCTTGCTATTATTTTTAGTCTATCCTCTATAAATTTACTTGTATTTTTAGATACTAAATTCTTATCATTAATAGCTTCGAAATTATATTGGTCGATAAGACTATTTAAAATATCCCTTGCTTTTTGTTTATTAGAAGATTTAAAAGAAATATCCATTAGACTACTTCTTTTATTTTTTGCTATTGCCAAAATTTCTTCTTGAAAAGCTAGCGCACTATCCTCTACATCTGAAATTGAAATTAAAATTTCTCTTAAAGGTTCTTCTTGTTTCGAATTTATCTCAAAAAGATTGCTCTTTGATATTACTAAATTCCCTTGTATTAAATGAATTGGCACATCGAATTTCCCTTTTAATTCCTCTCCTTCATCTTTATTTATTATCAAAAAATTATTAGAATCTATTAAATTAAATTCTAATATCCCTAATTGTTCGACAGACTCAAATGCTTTTAGTTTTCTTTTTTGGAAAGCAACTTTAATTGGAGATACATCATAAATATCAACTGTCTTTAAGCCAACCGTTGCGTACTGCGTTATATTAAGAGAAAGTTTTTTAACTATTTTAGAGATTAATGTTTTAGACTTAATGATATCAACCTCATCATCAATATCATTATTACCACCTCCTAAACTGGTTAAATCTTGAAAAGCAGCAAGTTCTGAAAGCCCCCTTCCTTCACTGGTATCTTTAATTAAAATAGTAGCGGTGGTATTATAAATATTTGGTTTAATTTTTAAATACACAAAAGCCAATAACAAACAAAATATGCTAGAAATTATGAACCATTTCCAGTGTATTGTATATTTCTTGATTTCTTCTTGTATTGAAAATTGTTCTTCTGGATTATATTGATAATTGCTCATTAAGACTAACGTGTAAGAATTGAAATTACTGAAATGATAACTCCAGCTATTGAAACAAAAATTGGTGTATTCCTATTGAAGAATGTAGATGATTGAATTTGTGCTTTATTAGGATCTACTAAAACCACATCATTTTGTTGTAAGTAGTAATATGGCGAATTTAATAATTTACTAGAGGTGAAGTCTACTCTATTATATGTTTTCTTTCCATTTACTTCTCTAATTACTAATACATTTTTGCGCTTTCCAAAAACAGACATATCACCAGCTCTACTTATAGCTTCTAATATGGTTATACGCTCGTCTGTAATATTAAAAACCCCTGGGTTTCTAACTTCACCTAAAACGGAGACTTTAAAATTAGTTACCCGTAAATTAACAATTGGGTCTTTAATATACTTTTTTAACTTTTCAATTAAATATACAGATGCCTCTCCTGTTGTTTTTCCCAATAAATTAATTTCTCCTAATATAGGAAACTGAATACTACCATTGTTATTAACCAAATAAGTTTGTAATCTTTGTTGCGAATTTACTGCTGTTATATCGCTATTTAATGTTGCCAAGACGGGTAAATTAAAAGGCGCTGCTGATTTCCTATCGGCTGACGACACACTAATGGATAATAAGTCGTTACTTTTAATTCGTACTACATTAGTTATAGTATCGTTTTCTTGCTCATAATTTTCAATGTCTTGAAAATAAAGTACATTTTTTTTTGATGCACATGACATTATAAATAATGAGAGTAACGCTAAAATTATTACATTATTTCTATTCATAGAGTTAAACTAATTAGAGATTCAATTTGCGTTTGTTAATGATATCTTTTATACAATTTTTTAGGGTCAAATAATTTTTTATCTTTCATAAATACTTTTACTCTATGTCCTAAATAATAATGAAAGAACGAGCAATATAATACAATTGCTAAAATCATTAAAAGTTCGTTTACATTAAAAACATAAAGTACAAAAAACAAAGAGATGGCTCCTATTTCAAAAAACACAATCATCAGAACAATTTGTTTATGACTCAATCCTAATCGTTTTAACAATAAATGTATGTGTCTTTTATCGGGAAGAAAAGGAGACTTTTTATTTAAAAGTCTTACTACAAAAATTCGGGTAAAATCAAAGAAGGGATATAAAAAGATTGTTAAAAAAAAAGCTACTGACTTATGTATTTTAGTTATATTATTTTCTTCTAGTATATGATTCTCATTTAAAAATAAGAAAATCATAGAAATACAGAAGAAACCTATAATTAAAGAGCCTGTATCTCCCATAAAAATTTTTGCTGGGGACCAGTTGTAATACAAAAAACCTACAATAGCTCCTAACATACTAACACACAAAAAGCAATAATTCCAATATAAGTTAAATCCAAACCAAACACTTAAAAAACCTAAGACTATTATAGCCAACGTTGCTGCTAAGCCATCGATACCATCTATAAGATTATAAGCATTAGTAACCCCCACTATAATAATTACAGACATAAAAAATGAAAGCCACTCGGGAAGATTTTCAATTAAAAAGAAACTATTTAAAGAGTATAAAGACGTAACTTTTACACTTGATAAGCCGACCAACAACGATGCTGCAAGTAACTGGACAACCATTTTATATGTAGACTTTAGAGGCACCATATCATCTCGAAGTCCCATAAAAAAGAGAATAAAAACAGAGGCAAATAAAAATTTTAGCTCATGAAATGCCATTAAGTCTATAAACAAAAGCGATACTACGAAAAAGGAAAAGAATATAGCCGCTCCTCCCATTGACGGGGTCAAATTTTTATGAAGCTTTCTCCCTCCAGGTGCATCATATAAATCTTTATTAATAAAAACACGTATTATTTGAGGTATTCCTATTAGAGACAGTATAAAAGACACAAAAAAAACAACTATTACAATAAATAAATAAGTTCCCACAGAAGTTAATTTTGGGACAAATATAAAGTTCTTATACAACAAAGCCTACCATTATATACATTTATACTTTGATTTTGATAATAAATTTATAAAAGTCCAAAAAAGTATTAATCCTATAAAAAAACTCGAAAATAATTTAAAAGAACTATACAAATCTCCCCTAAGTAAATAAAATTCAAAACCTAAAAAGTATAGAAAAAAGATTTGTAAAAAGGCTATTCTTTTTTTAAAAAATTCTTCACGCTTAGAATCAAAAAAAGAATTTATTAATGTAATAATAACTAAAAATAATAGTGTCCCCATATATCCGAAATTAGCATAGCCTTCTCCTAAAAAAGGAAAAGCAATATTAGTATGTGAGAAATTTAATTTTTCTGCAATCATTCTACCTGTACCTACTGGCCTATCTCCCCAAATAGATTCTGGAATAAAAAACAATATACTACCCATTAATTGCCTTCCATTAGTAATAAACTTTTCTTGAAATAAATACCCGAAATTTTGAAAAGCATCCATATGAGCCGACTTTAACAAGTTAAGCCCTAAATCTATTTTATTAAAGCCATTTCTAAAAAAATTAAATAAAGGGAATACTATTAGAAACGAAAAGAAGTAAAATAATGCGTAAACATATTTTTTCAAAAAAACATTTTGAAACATTATTAAAATTATTGGCAAGTAATATGCTGCAATTACGCTTCTTGCTAAAGAAGTAGGAAATACCGTCAGTAATACTATTAAAAATAATAAGCCTAATAATTTTATATTAACTTGTCTATATCTCAATTTATAATATAAAAAACTTATTACTGGTATTACACGAACGGATAATAATAATGAATACCCTAACAAACCATGTTTTGTATTTATTTTTTGCCATCCAACAGGCTGTTGCTCGAATAATAATATATAATTATAATCGAATAAGTAAAAAGTTATTAAAAACGAAAAAAAACTAATTAATAGTAAGTAATATGCATTGATTGATTGCTTCTCTTTTTTTAAATTAAAAGTTTTTTTCTTTTTAAAAAAAATATAAGCAAAATGGTAGCTTACTAAATAAATAGTTTGACTAAACAATAAAGTTAAACCTACTGTTAAAAACGTCTCCTCCAATAATAGTGGAGCAACATCAAATGTAATCCTATATTTAAATTGAAGTGCTGGCGCTAAACCAAAAAAAAAATACGTGAAAATATGGAACGTTTTATTAAGCGAATACGATTCTTCTTGTTTTACTAAAAATACACCAATTAGTGACAATTGTGCTATTGCTGTAAAAACGGATAAAACTAATATATTGACATTTACTAATGGTAAATAGATAATATAGAATGTTAATACACTCAATATAATAAATGGTATATTAATTTTTTCAGCTTTACACATTTTGCATTTTTTCAAAGACTTCAATATATTGACTTATTACTTTATTTTGATCAAAATCTCTCTCTGCTTTTTGCCTTGAAGCTTTTCCCATTCTAATCCTTAAATCTTTATCTATAATTAATTTTTCAATAGCTTCAGTCAACTCTTTAACCGATTTTATAGAAACCTTAAAACCATTTATTCCTTCATCTACACATTCTCTACAACCTACAGAATCTGTTGTAACAATTGGTAATCCCATTGCACAAGCTTCCATCAATACCATTGGACAACCTTCTCTATAAAAAGAAGGTAAAACTATAATAGTAGATTCATTGAAAACAGATTTCATATCTTCCTTAAAGCCATACCATTTTAAGTAATTAGATATTTCTATCCCTTCTAAGTAATTTTTGGGAATAGCACTTGGATTCCCCATATCTATTTTTCCATACAAGCGAAACTCAATGTTTTTATTATATTTAGAATACAATCTATTTGCTGCTTCTACAAATTCTCGAATTCCTTTCTCCCAAAGCATCCTTGATGCTAATGTTATAATTACTTTATTTGGGTCTACTTCTGTTTTTGGTATGACACTATATTTACTTAAATCAGCACCAACACCCTTAACAACTTTTGAATTTAATTCGTTGACTAATATTCGTCTTTGCTTGAAAAAGTCAAAATCACTGCTATTTTCAAAAAAGTGAAAAGCTTTATTATAATTTAATGCTTGTTTATACCCTACAAACGCCAGACATCTACTCAAACTTTTTCTTTTTTCTATAAAGCTATATCCTAAACCACATATTGTATTTACGGTAGGAATTCTAAGTAATTTTGCTATTAACGATCCATAAATAATAGGCTTAATTGTTATATTATGAATAACATCTGGCTTTATATCTTCTATAGCTTCCCTAATAGCTAGTAGGGTTTTAATTTCTTGAACCGGATTTAACCCTTTTCTACTTAATGGCAGATTAATAAAATTAAGACCTTTAGAGATAATTTCATTTTTTTTCCCTGTATTCGGAGCCAGTACATGTACTTCGTGACCTTTTAAATTTAATGCTTTAGTGATAGGGAGCATATGCATTAAAAAAAACCAATCAGAGTTTACAATTGTCAAAATTTTCATTTTCATCACTTCTATTGGAATAATAAAATTTTATTGTCCTAAATAATTAAAAATTCGTTGAATACAATAAAATAATAGAGATCAACAACTAACGACAAATCAAATCACATTGATATATCTTTTCGCTATTAACCTTTTTTACTTTCAAAATGAATTAGTGTCAATGTTTTGTAACGTTTGGTGCAAGAAACGTAGAGCAGAGGATAAGCACTGTCTTTCGAATACACACTAAGCCAAATTTACATATTTTATTTTTATTTAAATGCCAAATTGAAAATTTGGCGACCACATAAAGAAACTCAAGCCTTTAAATCAAGCCTAAATCGCCCTATGTTTTTTACACGTTGTTAACAATAGTTTTTATTTTAATTCAAGTATTGTACTGTTTTCAGGATTTGATTCAGAGTATTTTATAGATAAAGAATCTCCTATTTGATAAATATTTTTTCTATCAGTATGTCGAAAAGTTATATAGACTTTATTTTGGGTCATAAATTTACAACTAAGGTTCCAATATCCAGATTGACTTTTGGGTTTTACCCATTCTTTATGAATAACAATTCCCTTAGTCATTTTTCCATCTAAATCTATGTCTTTATCAGCTATTTTACCAGCAATAAAACCTGTTAAAGGATCTAAGATAAGTATAGAACTAAATGAATAAAATACTCGATTATTTACCTCTAATTGTTTTAAGCTTAAGTTTATTAATATAGGAATTAAGATGAAAATTAAAAACAATGGCAACCATCTGAAAAATACAGATTTAACGTAAAATATATCTTTATATTCTACAAATATTAAATAGATAATAGTTAGAATCAATACAGGAAAGAGTATTTTTTTTAACATTTATTTGCTGCATTTAATTATTGTTAACACTAATATATCTTTTCTTTTTATCAATAAATGATAGCTCTTTTAAATATTCTCTGCAATAATCTTTAATAGTATTAAAGTGTTAAACAAATTCTAAAGAATTTCAATACTTAAGAATACACATAAAGTCCCTATACTTCTACGAACTTATAAATTATAAAACATCATTGACATCCAAAAGGTATAACACTCCTTATTTTGCCAATTTCATATAAATCCATTTAAATATAGGAAAAGGCATAACTCTTATCGGTATCTTTAATATCACATTTTTTAAAAATTCAATCTTACTCAAAAAACCAATTTTATAAAAATTTTTAAGTAATTTAAATTCATTTTTAGCAAAGCTAAAACCATGTCGCCTTTTCAAAAAAGCACTAGGATCTTTGCCCATTCTATAATATAAAACACAATCGTCAATATTACCCATTTTACAGCCTTTTAAACTTAATCTAACAAAGAAATCATGATCCTCTGGAAAAATATTAATATTATATCCTCCTACCAATTCAAATGCTGTTTTTTTAAAAAGTACTGTTGGGTGATTAAACGAGGCTCTATATTTCATATTTTCAATTATTTCAGAATGTACACTGGGGACTTTTCTTCTTGGTATTAAATCATTTAAATCTTCACCAAAACCAATAATTTGTCCGCCTATAACATCATAATCATTATCTAACATAAATGATATTTGTTTTTCAAACCTATCTTCTAAACAGATATCATCCGCATCCATCCTTGCAATTATATCAAATTTAGATTTTCTTACACCTACATTAAGTGCGTTTGCTAAACCTGCATTACATTCTAATTGGATCAACTTAATTATTTCTTCTTGTTGCTGTATGTTATTTAAAAACATTAATATATCTGTAGGAACCTTTCCATCAAGAACTATTAATAATTCACTTGGTTTTACAGTTTGATTCAAGACACTTGATATGGAGTCTTTTAAAAACAACAATTTGTCATTTTTATAAACTGACATGACTATTGAAAAAGCTAAACTCATTATTCTTTTAAGTTTCTATTATATACTTTAATATATCTTTCTCCCATAATACTTCTAGTATATTTTTTTTCAAAAGCATGAAGTATATTTTTTCTAAAAATATTTTCTCTATCTTTCAATCTAATAAAAGCATCTTGTATACTTATTTTATTGTTCAATTTAAAAAAAACAACTTCTTTATCCGTAAATAACTCTTTATGAATATTTATATCAGAGCATAAAGAAGGAATACCCTTTTGTGCTGCCTCAAGCAGAGAAAGGGGCAAACCTTCTGAAAAAGAAGAAATTATATAATAATCAAATAAATAAAAATATGAAGTAGCATTATCTCTATATCCTAAACTTATAAATCTTTCATTAATTCCGTAATTATCAGCCAATACTTTTAAATTATTTAGTTCTGATCCGTCTCCAATAAGTAAAAAACATAAATTTTCATCTTCAACTAATAACTCCAAAACTTGATGTAAACCTTTCCTTTTATTAACCACACATGCTGTACCTATAATAGAATATCTCTCTTTTAATTGACATATCAATTTTAAATCCTCATTATCAATTACTTCTTCTTTCAACAGACCTCTGCCATTATTAATAATTATAATTTCTTTCGATAATAACTTACTATAATAACTTTCCATTATTGATGTCAAGCAGATTAACACATCATGTTTCCTCCAGGCTAAATTCCATAGTTTCTCTACTACCTTTGCAATAAAATGATTATAGTTAGACAAATATTCTTGATATACTATATTATGAGCTGTAGAAATTTTAAGCTTATCTTTTACAAAAGAATTTAAACTGACATACAAGTCAGGACGAATTCCATGTGAATGAATTACATCAAAATTTTCAACAATAGAAAAATTTAAAAAACTCACCTTTTTTGTTTTACATTCAAAATTCACCTCTACAATATTTGAAAAATAAAACACTTCTACATATAAATCCTTTTGTAACAACTCTGATACAATTTCTTTTGCTACTATAACTGGACCTTTTTTAGCAAGAGAAGGTAATATAATAGCTATTTTCATATTTAAAATAAATCAAAAATTAATTTCACCTCTTTAATCTCTTCCCATTTAGCATAAAAGGCTATAAAGCTATAAGTAATAATTAAAATTAAAGTTAAAATCCTATATTTATTAAGAAGCATTAAAGAAGGTAATAATATATGTTCTACATTCGAAAAAAGAGTTGCAATTCTAGCTGCTATTATAGCAAAACTACTAAAGGCGGAAAGAAAAAAACAAGCCATAACATAACTTGTTAAATATACCTCAAAGTACTTAACTTTTCTTTTAAAAAAATCATAATTATATAATATCGGTATCAATATTATTATGTGCTTGATTAAAACAGGGTTTAAAAGTCCTAAATCATAATAGTAACTTTCATCCTGTATATATAGCCGCAAAAGCCTTATATCAAAAAGCGTTAAAATATATTCAAAAAACGATTCATTAAGTAACATTCCAAAGACACATCCCAACAAAATTGTATAAATAACTCTTTTTGAATTAATATATGGGTATAAGAAATATACAATAATGAAGAAAGCCGATACAAAATGAAAAAAATTACAAAAGAGCAGAATACTAAAGGTTTTTACAAAATTTCTCTTTTCTATATAAGGTATTGAAAACATTGCTAAACCTATAGACAATGCGGCTCTAATTTGAAGCATGTCACGATAAATGTAAACATGAGAGAAATATATTAAAACAGAAACAAAAATGAATGGAGACAATTTTCTAATAAACAAAAACATTATTCCTACACTTAAAAAAGAATAAAAGAGAAAAAAGTCTCTTACTGAAAAACCTATTCTTTTGAGTAAAAGGCCTAAGTAACGATATCCAAATTCCATAGTTATGCTTTTTTCAGACCACTCAGGCGCTTCTATAAAAGCATCTACGTAATTGAAATAATCCCTATCACCATATCTACTACCTGCAATAACAAATAATGTTACAAATAATACCAAATAAGCAACATTACTAAACTGATTTTGGGAATATTTTTTTGTACCACTTATCAGGGCAATAAATGATAATAATATAAAAATAAATGTTAATGAATTAAACATTATAGAATTTTATCCTTGTAGCTACTCTACAATTAATCTTCATTTACAAACTCCTGACACTTAACTATTAAATCTTCCGTGAAATTTAAGTGTTTTTTTGGGTTTTTTATTGTACTCAATAAATCCATCGTAATTTTCCCTTTATCAAGCTCAAAATTAGCTGATATTTTCCCATTTTCGTCTATATTCACAATATTAAAAAAATCAACAATACCTCGAAATCGAGATTGATCTGATAATTTATCAAACCCGTAATTAACAAAAATAACAGGTGTCCCCATCGCCAAACATGGTAGTGCTGCATGTATTCTAGATGTAATTACTATTTTTGCTTCAGATAATTTTTTTAAAAAAATCTCTGCTTCTAAAAATCTTCTTTCTTCTTTATGCTTTCCTGGCAACATATGATCGATATCAATTTTTGTATCGATAATTTCTGAATCAAATACTTGCTTTAAAACTTTAATTCTCTTTTTTAAATTTAAAACTTCTCCTTTTAAAATGCCTTTAATAAAATAACTTGGTCCATATAAAAGCTTCTTTTTATTTGGCAAAATCCAAACAGGATCTGCAAAATAAATATTATTTGTCCTCTTTTCTGATTTATACTTCAAATTAAGAGTCGTTGTTAAACAAGAACTGAAATAGGCTTCTATTCCTTTAGATTTTAATGCCTCTAAAGTAAAATAATCTCTACAACCAATAGGACTGTTATTTTTTAAAAAAGTAACATTCTCGTGATCATTAAGGATCTCATTTTTCACTCTTGAATTTAAATGAAATGAAATATATAAAGGCTTTATATTTTTTTTAGGTCTAAAGTTTTTGGGTTTATGCATATACCACCCATTCATTATCATTTTTACTTCTTCACCTTCGTAGTCACTTAAATGGTCTCGATTAATATATTGATCTACTTTAGGCAAAAACTGTTTAGCTGCTAAACTCTGAACATAATCTCCTACGTTGTATTTTGGTGTCCCCAAATAAGTTAACAAACCGTATTTACTGATAGTTTCCCTCATTACTCTTTAATTAATTTTAAAATTTTTATTATATTTTTCGTATTTATACTTATAAAATATGATACCGAAAAAATTATCATCAAATAATTCGAATATTTAAAAGGTTGGTATACATAATAAGATAAAGTTATAGCAATTAAAGTTAAACTTATAAGTGTAAAATAATTAGCTTTAAAATTAAATTTAGTATCTAAAAAAAACACCCTTAAAAAGAACATTATAAAAAAACTAACAAATGTCCCTATAACAGAAGCAAACAACCCAATAGAATTCACTAACAACAAACAGATTATTAAATTTACACTTCCTGCTACTATACTTGTAATTAACAATAAAACTGTTTTTTCACTTTTTAAATAAAAAGCTCCTAGATAACCTGAGAAAGAAGAAAAACCAGCTCCTATAAACAATAAAGGCATATAATAGTATGCATTTAGAAATTCTTCATTTACTAAATATCTTATTATAAATTCTGATAAGCTAATAAATAAAAAAATTAACGAGAATTCGAATTTAACAAAATTGTCAAACATTTTTGAATTGAAAGAAAAGTTTTCGTTAGATTTTTTTTCTTTGACTATAGTATGATCTTGCCATGCAAAAATAAAAATAGAATTTATTAAAGTCAAAATCGTTGGAAATCTAGATGAAACTGCATATGTTCCATTAGAGTCTAACCCTAGATTATTCAGTATAATATATTTATCTGCTAAATTAATTAACCACCAACTCACAACATTAGGTATCAAAGGCATAGAGAAAAAAAGCATCTTCTTTAATAATATCAAATCTATTAAATTCAATCTTATTTCATAAAAAAGTCTATTATCAAACACCATATAGCATATAGCACATAGATTCGCTAATACAACACAAAAAAACAAAAATTTTAAAGAAACGACATTTAGTAAAGTAAAAAACAGTAAATTAATAGTAAATAAAACTGATGTATTAATTATGCCAGATACAGCATAGCTTTTTGAAACTCCAAGTCCTCTTATAACATCTCTTAAAAAAAGATAAATAGATGTGGTAAAAACCATTAGTAAGATTAGATATACATAATCAATTTTTCTAAAAAAAACATTAACTAATATAGCTAAGGCAGCAAAAAAAAGATTACCTAGTATAAGAATAAAAAAACCATTAGAAATATACGATATTTTACTTTCTTTTTTTGTGTCTATCATTTTCAAATACTTATAGGTAGATGTAGATATTTGAAATGAAATAACCGGTAAAAAAAAGTTAACCGTAGTCATCACAATATCATATTCTCCCATCTCCTTTTTTGTAAGATAATATGAAAAAAGAGGAATGATAAAAAACATTAATACTTTTGATCCAAAATCTCCAATTGTATAAATTATTGTTGAATTAAAAAGTTTTTTTATGTCAGTGTCCAATAGAAAAAATTTAATTGATTAATCTTGAATTCACTCTATCCAAAGCATTATATAAATTCTTTACATCCTGAGCATTCTCTTTTTTGCAAAATTAAATTCGCATCATTAGTATGCACAAAAATAGTGTTTTTCACCCTTATAAAAGCAGTATATGGCTTTGAACCTATTGACATGTTCCCCATGTCATCTACTGGGTGTCCAATAGGCTTTAAATAATTATAAATAGACTCAAACGACCCCAAATCGGACCATTCAAAAGCGCCAGGTAAAACTTTTATTTTCTTACTTCGTTCCATAACTGCATAATCTATGCTTATTGGAGATGTTTTTTTTGAATCTTCAACACTGAGCTTTCCATCGATTGCATTTATCCACACTCTTTTTAAAGACTCATATTTCTCTAACTCAAAATACCTTAACTCCTCTAATAAAACAGATACTTTAAAACACCCCAATATTCCATAAAAAATCCACCCTGTTCAATAAAGTATTTTGCAGTATTCTTATTGGATTTCCCCCTGAATGATAGTACATCACATTTCCTTCGAATTCAATGTATCCATCCATACCTTGTTTCTTGTTTTATTGGATTAATTCCAAAAGTAACTATATTATTCTCTTTAGCAAGATTAATAGCATTTTTCATTGCTAGTTCATACAATTCTTCATTCTGAATAATATGATCCGAAGGTATAATCACTAAAACATCTTCGGGATTAGCGGCGAATACTATAACTGCTGCGGTATTTCTCGGAGTAGTTTCTATAATATTAGTGGGTTTTACCACTAATGATTTAACAGCCAAACTCATTACTCAAATAATAGCTATCTATATTCCCAACAACGATAACTTCATTTGCTATTTGCGAATTTCGCTTTACCGTCATTTCGAATAGTGATTTCCCTTTAAATAATTTAATATATTGTTTCGGTTTACTCTTTCTAGATAACGGCCATAACCTGCTACCAACTCCACCTGTTAATATAACATATTTTACTTTTGTCATAATAATTACCCTTTACCTATTTTGTAAGTAGCAAAACCAATTTCTTCAAGTTTTTCTTGATCAAGTAAAGCCCTACCATCAAATACAAAAGCTGGCTTTTTCATACTTCTATATATTTTCTCCCAATCATAGCCGTTAAACTCATCCCACTCTGTTAAAACTGCAACGGCATGTGCGTTTTCACAGGCTTCGTATGGATCTTCAACAACAGAAACTAAGCTTTTATTTTCTTCTTCTGTTCTTGTCTCTAAACGATCTAAATCAGAAAAAATTTGCTCTTTCGTAACTTTAGGGTCAAATACCTTTAACTCTGCTCTTTCCTTTAGTAATTCATTAGATATATATATTGCTGCCGACTCTCTTGTATCATTAGTATTCTTTTTAAATGCCCATCCTAATATTGCTATATCTTTACCTGATACCGTATTAAATAAAGTTTTTACAATATTCGAAGCAAACCTTCTCTTTTGATGATTATTTAAAATAATAACTTGCTCCCAATAATCCGCCACTTCTTTTAATCCATAAGATTTTGCTATGTAAACTAAATTTAAAATATCCTTTTGAAAACAAGATCCTCCAAAACCTACTGAAGATTTTAAAAACTTAGAACCAATTCTAGAATCTGCTCCAATAGCTTTTGCCACTTCATTGACATCTGCTCCAGTAACTTCACATAACTCGGACATAGCATTAATAGAAGATACTCGCTGTGCTAAAAAGGCATTCGCCGTAAGTTTTGATAATTCTGACGACCAAACATTTGTAGTTAAGATTTTATCTTCATTCACCCAGTTTTTATAAATATCTACTAGAGTCTGGGCTGCTTTTTTTCCTTCTTTTGACTCTTCTCTACCAATTAAAACTCTATCTGGATAGAGTAAATCTTGAACTGCTGTACCTTCTGCTAAAAATTCTGGGTTAGATAAAACCTGAAAATCCACTCCATTACCTGTATTTTTAAGAATATTACTAATAGCTTCTGCTGTTCTAACTGGTAATGTAGATTTTTCTATCACAATTTTCGGAGTCGTTGCAACTTCTGCTATTTGTCTTGCACAAAGCTCTATATATTTTAAGTCAGCTGCTTGTCCCTTACCTACTCCATAGGCTTTTGTTGGTGTATTAACCGATATAAAAATAGCATCTGCATCTTCTATTGCCTTATCTACTTCTGTTGAAAAAAATAAATTTCTCCCTCTACATTTATGAATTATTTCTATTAAACCTGGTTCGTAAATAGGTAAATTATTTAAATCTCTATCATTCCACGCATCTATCCTTGTTTGACTTAAATCTACTACATTTACCGTAATATCTGGGCATTTTAAGGCAATTACAGCCATAGTAGGACCTCCCACATAACCTGCTCCTATACAACAAATAGTTTTAATCATTACTATTCTTAATATTTTTCCACTATCTTAAATTATAAATGGTATCCGTTTTTGGCGAATATACTCATAATTAAATAGAAAAAGTCAAACAAATATCAATACACTTAAAATATTAATATGCTTATCCGTATTAGCATTTAATTTAGTGCCTTCTGCTTTATTAAAAGATATAATTGATACACATATTAGATTTTTATAAAGAATATCCAGATGAGTTAAGTTGTAAACCTAAATTTAAAGAAATTCGAGATCAAGAAGGTATTACCTGTAAGAAATGTAGAGGCTTAGCCTATTATTAACCCAACGGTAATAAAAATAGATTTTTTTACGCTGCGTATTTTATATCCTTATGCTTAAAATATTTAGCAACTCTGTCACTATTTAGAGTTA
>CALLUJ010000133.1 GCA_938011245.1 uncultured Aquimarina sp.
AGATAATCGTTGTGCTTTAAAGTAATCGATACATGATTTTTCATCTGGAAATTGTTTGTGGAAATCAGATAAAGTCATATAGAATTTTTAATCTAATTTAAGACTTAAAACAGAAAAGACCAAAAACGGATAGTCATATTATTTATTATCTCCTTGGTCTATATCTTCTTGATGAGGACTGACTTGAAGACCTTGATGAGGACTGGCTTGAAGACCTTGATGAGGACTGGCTTTGCTCTAGACCTTGATAAATTTCTATAAAGCGTAATTGATTTGAAATTGCTTTGATAGGCTTAAAACCAGCAGAATTTATATGATTATTAACATCCTTAAAGGCATCATTATATAATGGTTTTGCGGTGAATCCTCTTGGATTACCTTCTTTACGTCCTTGAGCTAAGTTACCACTGAGTTGTTTAAAATCACCTCCGTTATCATTTACCCATTGTTCCATTTTGTTCCAATAATTTTTAAATTTACCTTGGTCTATAGTATTTCCCACCTCTCTTACGTCATTTTCGGTAGTACCATTATTAATAAGGCTACTTAAAGTTCGTTTATCCACGACACCTGTCTTGACAAGTTGTCGTCCCATTTCTTTTGCAATTTCTGTATCACTAAACATTTTGATGTGTTTTTTAATAAAGACAAATTAAAAAAGAAAAACCCTATTATTTCTTATACTTTTTTAATCCAGATTAGCTTCTATAAATGATTTTGTTTAAAAGAAAGATATTTTAAATCTAAAACAACGAAACGCTAACAATGTATAAAAAACATAGGGCGGTCTAAGGCTCTTCGAAAGGTTGGGGTTAATCCGCTATGTCGCCAAATATAAAATTTAGCGTTTACGAAAATGATAAAAGCAAAATATTTATATTTAGCTAAGTAATAAACCGAAACGAAAGTGCTTATCTCCTACCCTACGTTTCTTATACTTAACGTTAGGTGCAAGCTGAAAATCCCACCGCACGGTCAAGCACATTTCATTTTGCTCGTGCCTCACAAAATAAAAAGAGCTTGCCCTTACCCACCACCACCCAAATAAAATAATCTGAATAATTCAATCGGAGTTCATAATCTTTTATTAAATTTGGACAATAATTGTCCTGAATATATTTTCAAGAAAAAGATTAAGGAATGAATACGAAACAATCATTTGGAGAGTACTTGCGAAAACTGAGAGAAGAAAATAATCTTCCAATACGGAAAGTTGCATCAAAACTTGACATAGACCCTTCTACGCTAGGAAAAATTGAACGTGGGGAAAGAAGTGCTAATAAAGAAATGATTCCAATACTTGCAACCTTATTTGGAATTGAAGAAAAGACTTTAGGACTAATTCTTTTTAGCGACAAAGTTGCTTATCAAATTATCGGAGAAGAAAACACCAACGAAATATTAAAAGTAGCTGAAGAAAAAATTCAGTACTTAAAGAATCTAAACCTTAAACAAGGGAAAATAAATTTTGAAAATTAGAATGAATAAAAAATATACAGTTATTGACCTTTTTTGCGGATGTGGTGGACTTTCTTCTGGTTTTAACAAAGCAGATTACGATATTACATTAGGTATTGACCATTGGAAAGATGCCATATCTACTTTTAACTACAATCACGACAAACCTGTTGGAATTGTTGCTGACTTATTTAAAGAAACGCCAAAAACTATAAGTGAAAAAACAGGAGTTTTGAAAGCTGACATTATTGTTGGTGGACCTCCTTGTCAAGGCTTTTCGATAGCTGGGAAAAGAGTAATAGATGATGAAAGAAACCAGCTGTATAAATCTTTTGTTTCATTTGTTAAATTCTATAAGCCAAAAGTATTTTTAATGGAAAACGTTCCAAACATTATTTCAATGGGAGGAGGAATAGTTAAAGACACTATAATTAAAGATTTCGAAAAACTAGGATATAATGTAGTCTATAAAATTTTATTGGCTTCTGATTACGGAGTTCCTCAAAACAGAAGAAGAGCCTTTTTTGTAGGCACAAAAAATAATACAGAATTTATATTTCCAAAGCCAACATTTGAAAAACACATTGTTTCTAAAGATGCAATATCTGATTTACCAGAAAACTCTTTGGTTGACGGAACTAAATATCCAATGAAACCAAAATCTGATTACCAAAAATTTATTAGAAATGGTTCAGAAGAAATTCACAATCACGAAATTACGAATCACAAAGAACAGACTGTTGAAATAATTGCTATGGTTCCTGATGGAGGTAATTATAAAAATTTACCAAAAGAACTGCACGAAACTAGAAAAGTAAATATTGCTTGGACAAGACTTAACAGTCAGAAACCAAGTTTCACTATTGATACTGGACATAGACATCACTTTCATTATAAATTTAACAGAGTTCCAACTGTAAGAGAAAGTGCAAGAATTCAATCTTTTTCTGACAATTTCATTTTTCAATGCAGTAAGACAAGTCAATATAAGCAAGTTGGAAATGCAGTTCCACCTGTTTTAGCCAAAGTTCTAGCTGAAACTATCAAAAGCTATCTATGAGTAATGTAAAAACATATCAAATTCCTGATGAATATTTTTTTAGACTTCATCATGTAAGACCTCGTTTTAAAAATGATGTTGAAGAAGTACTTCTTTATGTTTCAACTTCGATTTCTGAAATGGAAACATTACCAAAAAAAGAGTTTAAGAAAAACTTAAACCAAGTTTTATTTGGTTTTAAAAAGAATGCCTCGTCTACGCAAAAAACGATAGACAATTGGAGAACAGAAATTTCCGCTCTATTTGGTTTTATTCAAGAGAAAGATGATTTAACAAAGCCAAGTTTAAGTGCTATAAGATTATCCAACAATCAATATTTAGATGAATTTTTTAATTATTTTTTGTATTCATTTCAATATCCTGGTGGACATATAAAGTCGCAAAATGTAATCAAGCAAATTGAAGCTAAAGTAAAATTTAAACCTTGTGATTTCATCTTGCAACTATTGATAGAAGGCGAAAAGCTTATAGGAAAACCATTTAGCTTTACAGCTGAGGAATTAACACAATGTGCATATTTTGACCTAAGGGTAACAAGAGATGGTAGACATCCTAAAGAGATTGCTAAAATGATTGTCAAGCACAGGTTTGAAAAAGTATCTTACAATCATAAATATGAACAACTAAAGAATAAAACAACTGGAAATTATCCATCAAAAGGAGATTTACATAGATATGCAGGAGATATTTTAGATTATATGGTTTTAGCTAATCTATTAAATGATAAAGGAACAGGTTATTATTACTATTTAAATGATGAAAACAAAGACACGATTAATTATCACTTAAATAATTCAAATTGGTATTCAGGATATGACAAATTCTATGATGAAAAAGAAATTACAAATCCAGAGATAGCTAAATTAGAAGAAGATTGGTTTTCTTATGTTAACCAATTTGATAAAATAGAGGCTTTTGCTCCAACATTAAGTGCGTCTGAATCAGAAAACATTACTAGTATAATTCAAGAATATTATTCAAGAATTAAAGGAGACAGAAAGGTTCCTACAAAAATAATTGGGGATTATGGAGAGAGCTTAATACTTGCTCACGAATATTTAAGAACAAAAGAAACAAAACGTCAACACTTAATAAACAAAATCCCGACTCCACTAGGAGTTGGTTATGATATTCAAAGTATTGAAATCGAAAAAAGAAAAAGATATATTGAAGTTAAAACAACAAAATCTCGGAAAGCTTTAAAAAACAATAGATTTAAACTAACACCTAATGAATGGGATACAGCAGATACAATAGGTGATAATTATTTCATTTATTATTTAGTTGCAAATGATGGAGGTAAGAATGTTTTTATCATCCAAAATCCCGTTAAACAATATAATCAAGGTAATATTAAAGTAGACAAAAACTTAGTTGTAGAATTTTCACAAAAAGCAGGACAATGGCAAACATTACTAGAAATACAAAGCTAAAAGCAATCTCTTTATTTAGTGGTTGTGGAGGTATGGATTTAGGTATTCAAGGAAATTTCAAATTTCTTGGTAAAACCTATAAACCTTTACCTTTTAAGGTTGTTTATGCTCTAGATAACGACCCATATGCAACAAAAATATATAATGCCAATTTTAAGCATCAATGCGAAACTAAAGATGTAAGAGATATGGAAATTGAAAAACTTCCAGAACACGATATTCTTTTAGGTGGCTTCCCTTGTCAATCTTTTTCAATTAGTGCACAAAATCCTCCTAGACTTGGATTTAAAGATGATAGAGGAAAGTTGTTTTTTGAAATGGTTAATGTTCTAAAAGAAAAACAACCAAGATTTTTTATAGCAGAAAATGTTAAAGGCCTGCTTTCAGCAAACAAAAGAAAGGCTTTTCCAATGATTATAAAAGAGTTTGAAAAAGCTGGTTATTATGTTAAATATCAATTATTCAATTCATCTGAATATGGAATACCCCAAAAACGAGAACGTGTTTTTATAATTGGTTTTAAAAGCTATGAAGATTTCACAAATTTTGAATTCCCTAAACCAACAACACTTAATGGTTCTAAAGTTAAATTAAAAGAAGTTATTGATTTAAAAGCTAACAAAGACGATAAATGGTTTTTTAGCGAAAGAGCTGTACAAGGAATGATGAGAGTTAGAGAGAAAATGAATAAAGGACGTGACCAAGACCCCGAACAACCTTGTAACACAATTAGTTCACATCTAGCAAAAGTTAGTCTGAATAGCACTGACCCAGTGTTGAAAATTGATGGTAGATACAGACGATTTACTCCTAGGGAGGCTTCTAATATTCAATCATTTCCTGAAAATTTTATTTTAGATTCAGTTTCTGACAATAGACAATATAGAGCAATTGGAAACGCAGTACCTCCTGTTTTAATGTGGCACATTTCAAATTCGTTAAGTGATTTGGTAAAGAAGAATTCTAAGACTGAAAAAGCCAACGCTAAAAGCCATACACATTTACAATTCGCTCAAGCCAACACCGCCATCCAAAATTGTAAAAGAGTATGACTCTGCCAACGCTAGCAAGTTTACGGAAAGAAAGCCAGCACCTAACAATGTATAAAAAACATAGGGCGTTTGTGCTTACCGAAAGGTCTGTACCTTTTAATAAAGTCCGCTAAATATAAAATTTGGCATTTAAACCAAAAGTAAAAGCAAAATATTTATATTTAGCTATGTAATAAACCGAAATGTTAGTGCTTTTGCCCTGCCCTACGTTTCTTATACTCACCATTGTACACAAGCACACAAAAATGATATGAAAAAATTAATCACCGTTATTATAATTACTTTATCATTAACTGTATTTGGACAGGATAAAAAGGAGATTTTAAAGATAATGAATGACTATACTGATAATTATGGGAAATCTGATTATAGTCACGAATATATTGACACAAAATTAAACCCAGCCTTACTAAAATTAGAAAAAATCACTTGTGATGGAAAAGATTGTGGATTATTGAATAGCTTTTTAAAAATGCTTATTAAAACAAAAGGTTCTGCAAATGAATTGCCTGCTGACGTTTTAGCTGGAATCTTTATATGTAAACCAGAAGCGGTACAGAAATATTTAACACAAGTATACAAAGATGAATATTTAAAGAACATTCTGGAATTTGGATTTGGTAATAGAACCTATAAAAAAGAAAATGAAATTGAAAACTATTCAATCCTTAAAGAAAGATTGGATAGATTGATAAAAACTGAATAAAAAGCCAGTGTACAACAACGGCTAAAGTTAATGTGGGCTTGATTTCTAATCCGATGTTTTGTGTATATTTACTAGGTCGCTAAATCCTTTTCGATTTAGCTTTTGACAACAAATTAAAAACTAAACAAAAAGGCTTCAGCTTAGTGCGTTCTCGATAAATCTCTGATTTATCTCCCCCACACTAACCTTAAGCCAAACCCGTTGTGGTGCATTAAAATCGAGTTTCAAAACACACCGAAAGGTATAATTTAATACCTTTACAAACTATATGAAATACCCATTAGAAAACTTAACAGATACTGAATTTGAAAACCTAGTAGCACTAATTTGTAGCGAGATTTTAGGGACAGGCACTGTAATTTTTACTGATGGAAAAGATGGAGGAAGGGATGCTAAATTTTATGGGAAAGCAAATAATTTCCCAAGTAAATCAGCACCTTGGAATGGAAAAATAGTGATTCAAGCTAAACATACCAATAAAATTAATGCAAGTTGTTCGGATAGTCCTTTTCAAACAATTTTGAAAAGGAGCGTACTACCAGCAATAAAGAAACTGAAAACTGATGAAAAGATTGAATACTACTTACTGTTCACAAATAGAAAGCTTTCAGGTATTCAAGATGCAAAAATCGAAGATGTTTTTGATGAAAAAACTGAAATTGAGAATAGATTAATTGGATTAGAAACAATTGAACTTTGGTTGAAACAATATCCAAATATTGGAAAAACTTTAAATCTTAATAAACTTTTACTACCTCTAAGTTTTGACGAAAATGATTTAAAAGAGATAATAAATTCTTTTAGTAAAGTAGATAAGAAGAAAGGTAGTTTACCTAAAATACCTAAAAGAGATATTGAAAAGAAAAATGAGATAAATAATTTAAGTAAGGAATACTTTAATAATGTAATTAAAAGAAACCTTTTATATTTAGAACAAATCAGAGAATTTTTAACAAATCCAATTAATGCAGAGTATTTAGGTAAATATGAGAATACAATTGATGATATAAATGAAGAAATTGTTGTGCATAGAGATGAATTTGATAAGTTTGATTTAATCTTTAATTATTTATACAAATTTATTGTACAAAATAATCCTGAATTAAAATCTAATAGAAGTTTAGTTCGTCTATTCTTGCATTATATGTATTATAATTGTGACATTGGAATTAATGAATAAATTATGCTAGCACCAACAAAACATACAAACATTAAATATTCTGTAATTTATATTGCGGGAAAAGTTTTGGGCTTCTTAAAAAAGGAAACTTTAATAAAATATGAAGATTTAAAAGAAATGTTAGTAAGTGAAATTGGAATAAACGCAAAAAACAATATCGATTACTCTTTAACATTTTTATTTTCTATTGGCAAAATAGAATACTTGAAAAACATTGATGCAATTATGTTAATTAACGACAACAATGAAGATTAGTAAAATATATTCTAATAAAAATTTTAAGAATATTGAATTTAATGAAAATTTCAATGCTGTTGTTGCGTTCATAGAAAGTGATAAGAAAGAAGACACTCATAATTTAGGTAAAACCTCCTTAATTAGAGTTATTGACTTTTTGCTACTATCAAGTTACAATAAGAATACAGATAAATTATTAGGTAATAATCTTTTTATTGGTCAAGATTTTTATGGCGAATTAAAACTAAATAATGGAAAATATTTAGTTATTAAACGTTCCATAAATTCAGCTACTAAAATATTTTTCAAATTAAACGATTCTAAACTAGATGGTTTTAAATTTGATATTGACTGGGATGAAGAATTAACATTCAAAAAAGCAAGAGCAAAACTAAATGAACATTTAGAGTTCAATATTTTACCGAATTTTGATTACAGAAAATCTATAACCTATTTCTTAAGGAGCCAACAGGATTATTTAGATGTTTTTAAATTAAATAAATTTAAGGGCAAGCATAAAGATTGGAAACCGTTTGTTTTTGATTTACTTGGATTCAATGGGAATTTAATTTTAGAAAAATTAGAAATTGAAGAGGAAATAAGTAATCTAAAAGAGAAAACAAAAACTTTAAAGTTAGAAGCGCAAATAGATACTTCTGAAAAGGATAGATTAGAAGGACTTTTAGAAATAAAGAAAAGTGAACTTTCAGAAGTTAAAAACCAAATAGATAAATTCAATTTTTTTAAAGAAGATATTCTAACAAACAAGCAACTTGTTGAAGAAATAGATATAAAACTTCAAGCATTCAATACTGATAGATATAGAATTTCATATGAAATTAAAAAAATAGAATCTTCACTATCTGAAATAAACGATAATGTTGATGATAAAGAAATTAATAGTCTATTTGAAGATGTAAACTTGTATTACCCTGAGCAATTAAAAAAAGAATATGACGATTTAATTAATTTTCAAAAATCCTTAACAACTGAACGTAAAGAGTATCTTTCCGAAACTTTAAGTCTTTTAAAACTTGATTATAGCAAATTAAACAAAAGCATTAAAGAAATTGAATCTCAAAAAAGTGATTTGTTGTCTTTTTTAACAGAAAAAGATAGCTACTTTAAATTTAAGGAGTATCAGAAAAAAACAATTGGTATTGAAGTTGAAATCGAACGTATTAAGGATAAATTAAAAGCCATAGACAGTACTTTAATTTTAGAAAACGATATAAAAGACAAGCGAGAAACAATAAATGATAAAATTTCAGAATTAAAGAAATCTTTAACCGAAAGAAAGCACTCAAATATTAATAAAGTTTTTAACTCTATAATAAAAGAAATATTAGATACAAATGCTTTAATTTCATTGAAGTTAAATAATCAAGGTAATGTTGAATTTAATGCTGACTACCAAAACCAAACAGATTTATTAAAAACTTCTGAATCACAAGGAACAACATATAAAAAATTACTTTGCGTTGCTTTTGACTTATCACTATTAGTTAATTATTCTGATAAATCATTCTACAAATTTGTTTACCACGATGGAGTTTTAGAAGGTTTAGACGACAGAATCAAAATCAGATATATAAATCTAATAAAAGAATTTTGTAAAGAATATGACTTACAATATATAGTAACTCTAATAGATTCTGATTTACCGAAAGATAGGCTTGATTTAATTGAAGATAATGATATTTGTCTTAAATTAAACGATAGTGATAACTCTGGAAAGCTATTTCTGAACAGTTTCTAAAAAAAACGACACCACAACAAGGTGTATAGTGCATAGCTACCCTGCGGGATAGCTACGACACCATACACTAGACGTTACAAAACATTACTCAATAAACTCGAAAAACTCAATAAACTTAAATAATATGGGAAAAATTTGGTTTACTAATCACCCACATATATCTATGGATTTTGAATTACCTACTGTAGTAGGAATTGATTCAATAGAATGCGTGACTGATTTAGATGAAGGTTCTGATAATAAGGGTTTAGGAGGTATTTTAAAAGGTTTTATATTTGGAAAGGAAGAGCCTTATCAAGACCGTTGCAAAAGTTAATCAGATATTAGGTTAATTTATTTCAACGTCATTTTTTGATATTTTTAGAACTTATTTTTTCAATTTTAGGCGTTTTTTCATCAAATCGAGGGCTTTTCTGCTCTTGATTTCTATTAATTTT
>CALLUJ010000134.1 GCA_938011245.1 uncultured Aquimarina sp.
CTGTTTGGCTATAAAGCAATTTCGCCAATGAACAATTTGATACTTATAAAAATTAAGTATAAAATTGTAAATTGGCTTGAGTTAAGTCTAAGGACTTTACTCCTAACTCCTTAACTTTGTATACATCTAATACGTTAGCAACAATTTAATGAAAATCAGTACTCGAAAACCTATTCATTCTGGAAATCAACCTGTTTGTGTTTTGAAACATAATCTTACAACTAGACTAGTTGAGAGAAATGAGGAATATATTGAACAACTTCAATCCGATTTTAAATTAAATAAGAATATTGGATATCATATTGCAGATTTACCTTTAATTCAAAAACAGTGTCCATTTATTGATAATAATGGTTTAATTAACATTCACGAAACATATTTATCTTACATATGGATAAATTGCTATTACTTTTTTGTTCTACACGAAGAGTTACTAGTCATTCCTGAAGCAAAAAAAGAAACTTACCAATTAGAAAAGAACAAGATTTAGAACTTTATGAAAATGCAAAGGAACTTTTTAATTATGGAATCTCTCTAATTAAAGTTTATTCAAAATGGGATATTAATTATTTGCCTAATCCTGAATTTTTCGATGACAAATCAGATGAAGGATGGTATATTTCAAGAACTAATGACCTATATGTTGAAACACTAAATTTTATCCTATATCACGAAACATCACACGCTGAATTTGAACATATTAGAAAAATTAGTGCTTCAAACCTATCTTCCGAAAAACAAAAGGAACTTGAATTAGAGGCTGACACTAGAGCTATTGAATTAATGATATCTAAAAACAGAAATCAAAATGTTACTGAATTATCCATAATCGTTGGTTTAGCATCAATTTTGTTTTTTAAGAATAACTTATCTGGTGGTCAAAAACACCCCGATATTGACTCTAGATTAGAAAATGCAATTCAAATTCTTAAACTTAGAGACGATAGTTCTGTTTGGTCAATGCTTTGTTTATTTATAAAAGAATGGAGCATGAGATTTAGTTTAAATGTTAATGATAAAGGTTCATACAAAAACTATAAGGAATTGTATTATAAATTAATGAGTCAAGTAAAAAACTGTTGCTAACATTGTATAAAAAACATAGGGCGGTTTAAGTTTGTTCGAAAGGTTTGGGCTTATCCGCTATGCCACCAAATATAAAATTTGGTGTTTCAACATTGAAGATAAACACAAAACATTATATTTGGCTTAGTTGTAAACGCAGAGTTAGAGCTAACCCTCTGTCCTACGTTTCTTATACTAACCGTTAACATTTATTGTTTCAATACTTGTGTTTAAAAAATATTAATGCAAATCTAATCTCTAAAAACCAATCTTTTTCGCTGATCTTTAGTTTGTTTCCCAAACTAATCTTTTGAAACGGAACTTTGCGAAAGCTTTAGCTACATTCGCAATCTGTATCTAATCGTTGCGCTCAGAATTTAGCTAGATTACGCAGAGAGAAACTTACGGATAAATTACCGATCAACACTCAAATATTAAGGCTAGCTGTTTATCGAATCGGCTAGACGCAAAAATTATGTGAAAATACTCTTACTCACTCGGGTGTAACAAATGTTAACAAGGTGTATGAGTTCATTGCTGCGGATTTTCCTATCGGAAAATCTGCCGTGGCTGAACTATGGGCGTTTACTTTTTGCTATCTTAGTGCTCGCGCCAACGAACCATACACTAACAGTTGTGTTTCATACCAAAAAAAGCCAACCGCACAAATTGCACATTTGGTTTTTGCCAGCACGAAATCCAACCCTGAAAAACCAAAAGAGCAATTTTCTTCCAACACTCTGACAATATTTGGAAAATTACATCTACATTTGACCTAAATAAGTCAAGTCTAAAAAAGGTAAAATGACACTCGGACAAAAAATAAAAGAACTTCGTGAAAGTTCTGGAATGTTTCAAAGAGAATTAGCTTCAAAACTTGAAATTGGAGATGGATTCTTAAGCAAGGTTGAGAGCAATCAAAAAACTTTAAAAAGAGAGCATCTTTTAACTTTAAGTAAAATATTTAATTATCCATTTTCGGAACTAAATGCTCTGTGGATTGGAACTAAATTATATGAAATAGTTAAAGATGAACAAGAAGGACTTAACGCTTTAAAAGTAGCAGAACAGCAATTATCATACGAAAAAATAGAAAATGCCAGAAACTAAAGAATATAACGCAATTGAAGAAGCTTCTCCTATTTTAGAAGATGGACAAATCAATATTTACGGAGAAGAAGAACCAGATGTAATTAAAAAAAGCATTTGGGACACTTCAATAAAAGTAGAGGAAAACGGATATTATTGGAATAAAGAGCCGATTTTTAAAAAAGGGAACAATGTTGATACGGAAAAACCAATTGTTGCAGAATTGTTCTGCGGATGTGGTGGCACTTCTTTAGGTTTTGAAATGGCTGGCTTTGAAACTGTTCTTGGATGTGATATTCATACTCCATCAATTCAAACGTTTCAGACAAATCATCCAAATTGTTCAACAATCACAGGAGATGTGAAAAAAGTCAATCCAGAAGTAATAAAGGAATTGCTTAATGGTAGACAGCTTGATGTTCTTATTGGAGGTATTCCTTGTCAAGGGTTTTCGTTAAACAATAGAAAAAGGCACGAAAATGATGACAGAAACTTTATGTACAAAGAATTTGCTCGATTCGTTGAAGTATTACAACCCAAAGTTGTTGTTCTGGAAAACGTTTCGGGAATGAAAAGTACTGGAAATTTCGTGACAGATATAGAAACTCATTTAAGCGAAATAGGTCATATGACAGTTAAAAGCAAACTTCTATATGCACCAGATTATGGCGTTCCGCAAAAAAGAACAAGACTTGTTTTTGTTGGAATTAGGGGTAAAGAATTTGATTTTAAAGATATAATCAAAACTCACGGACCAGAAACGGATAAAGATTATGTAACAATTAAAGACGCTATTGGAGATTTACCTTCATTGAAAACAAAAGAGACTAAGGCTAAATACCAGAAAAAACCATTTAGTGATTTTCAAGAATTAATGAGATTAAATACTAATGGTAGTGTAACGTCACATACTGCTCCAAATCATCCAGTAGCCACAATTGAGAAAATTAAAAACACAAAACCAGGCGAACCTATGTATGATAGGTTTAAGCAACGTATTCGTTTAGCTTGGGGTATTTTAAGCCCAACCCAAGTTTCAGGAGGAATAAGACCTCAATTTCAGCTTGGACATCCAGAAGACAACCGTGGCTTAACAATACGTGAAAGATGTCGAATACAAAGTTTTCCAGATGACTTCATAGTTAAAGGAGGAACAGTTCAAGCAAGAGTACAAACTGGAAATGCTGTGCCACCATTATTAGCAAAAGCTGTCGCCTTAGCAATTAAAAATTATTTATAGATGAATTATAGGATTTGGTATAGTACCGAACCGTTTGCCGATTTTATAATTGACCACACGGAATTAAAAAACAAAAGTTTTGTAAAGAAGAAAATGTATGAAAGTGATGCTAATAACGCAAAGAACTTTCACACAATGCCTGACCACATCAAGAAAATCCTTTATCTGGATGCACCTGATTTAATTGTTGAAATTGACCACGAGCCAATCTTTTCGGTAGAAGTATCAACTGAAGCTGGTACTGGACATAATGCTTTTCAACGGTTCGCAAGACTTGCTGCATCAGTAGAAAATAATGTGCCAGCATTTTACATTTATCCAGAAGCTGCAATAATTACAAGAAAAAGCACACCACCAAAATGGGATAAGATAAATCCATTAGTATTCAAAGCTTTAGATGATGTAATGTCAATTTACAACATTCCAGCACTTCTTTACTACTACCCAAGTGATTTCAGAACTCATCCAAATGCTTCTACTTCACCAAATCAGTTGTCTAAAGGAATATTACACGACCCAAATAGGAACTATTCTGGCAGCCCATTAGGTACTGATTCAGAAATGTCAAAAATGTTCAATGCTATGGATGAAATTATTTCTGTTTTTGAAAAAAATGGAATTGTAAAAGGACGAGAGAAGTTGCTTGGCAAGAGAACTATAATCGCTCGAAGAACTTTTATGAATCAAGAATATTTGAATAAAGGTGGCAACCTAAATATGTCTCCACTTTCTGCAACTATAAAAGTACCTACAGACTATTTATTAAATCATTTATCACAATTTGAAAATGCCAAATATTCTATTGGCGAGTTATTGAGAAGTCGTAAAGAAACCATCATATATAAAGTAAATGCAGCGTTCAGAGGCGACCCATACCCTGGAGCATTAGCCGCAATTGATTATTTACTTTGTCGTGAAGGTAAATCTTTTGAAGAAAGGAAATACAATTTAGTGCTTGCTTGGTCAGATATAGTAGTTGATGATAAAAAGAAAACCATAACATTACCTGGAACAAAAGGTAAAGTTGATGACTTTGTAAAAGCAGTACAAGCAAGCGAAAACAAAAACATTCTTTCTAAAGATTATAAAAGCATAGCCAATCACGAAATTCCAAGATATTATATGCAAGTTCGTTATGGCTCCACATATTCAAAGGTTAAACATATCCGTGTGTTCTCATATTTTGCTGATGCAATTTTATTTCCAGACGGTGCATTATGGAGAGACGCTTAATTATGAGAGAAGAAAGAGTTACAATAAACATTCTGAACTGGTTAGAAGAAAATGGTTGGCAAATAGTCTGTTATGACTTCCCGCAAAGTGGAACAGGAATTTTACTCCATCCAAATGGAGATAATAGAACTGAGAAAAATAAAGGGGGAATTATTCCAGACATAATTGCTGTTAAAGACAATATTGCTTTATTCTTTGAAAATAAGGACAGATTTTATCAACCTGACTTTGACAAATTATTCGAAATTAAAACTGAGAATAATTTTTCAGATTCTTTAAATCAACTATTAAGCAGTTTTAGTATAAGCAAAATTGTTTACGGAATAGGAATACCAGAAGTCAAGAAACACCTTGAAAAATCAAAAACACAATTAGACAAAATAGATTTTCTCTTAACAACGAATGACAATAAAAATATAGAAGTACATTACGATATTGAGAAAGTATTTTAAAGCCAACGCAATGTTCAAGCACATTGCAATCCTCGTTCCTGCGGTTGCAAAGAGCTTTCACGCCAACGCTGAAAATGAAAAGAAAATAAAGTACGAAAACACAACAATGTATATAAAAAATAAGCGAAATAGTAGCAAATTCAAGGGTTTTGGCTCGTATCAAACATTGTGCTTAACCGAAAGTTTTGTGTAGCGTAATCGCTTACTTTTCATATACTAACCGTTGTATTGCATTAAAAAAATGAAAAAAGAGCTGATTCAAATATATGTGGACTTTAAAAGTACTTTATTAAATGAATTAGAATTAATACAAAACGTAAATAATTGGTTTGAAAATAATTCGGATAAAATTAAACCTGAATGTTTTCACTTGTTTACAGAAATCCAAAGACTTAACACTAAATCTTCTGAAAGAAATAAAGCTTTCCCTGTTTTAGAAAGAATAATAGATATTATAGAACCTAATTTTGAATCAATAAAGAAACCTTATTACTTGATTACATTTAAAAAAGGATGTGAATTGCTAATATCTAAATCTATTTCCCCATATGATTTAAGTCGCATTTTAACTCAAGTAGAATGTGAATTTAATTTTCCAAAATGGACAGGAAATCTTTATAACGCGTTAGATTGGATTGATAAAGACAGCCCTCTCGAATTAAATATGATTGAAGAATCGAAAGAAATAATAATTGAAATAAAAAAAATATTAAAAACGCAATACAACATTGGCTATAATTAATACGGGTTTTGGTGTTTAATCCAAAGTTTGGTGTATTTTTATAGAGTCCGCCAAATCTTTTGATTTGGCTTTAAAAATGAAAAATTAAAACAAAATAAAAAGTTTTGGCTAAGTGTTTAATCGGAAAGTAATCGCTTATTTATTCCCGTACTAATCATAGCCGAAGCCGTT
>CALLUJ010000135.1 GCA_938011245.1 uncultured Aquimarina sp.
TTTAATATCTGCTAAATATTCTAAACAATCTAAATCCGTCTTAAATTTATCCGTGAAGTCTAAGATGTTTTCTCCTTTAAATAATTCCATAGAAGACTAATTTAATGATTATAATACAAGTATCTAAGTAAACACCTCTAATAAATTATAAGTAACAATACCTAATTGTATATTAACCCTATAATAATTTTAAAGTAAGTAATAACAAACTTAGAGTAGTAAACAATAATAATTAAATCACAAATATCCGAAAGTTTTAAATTTCGAAAGAATTAACAAACATCAAATACTTTTTCTTTAAAAAAGTTACAAGCTTTCAATATCAAAATATTTATAAAAGATATTTTCCCTGATAAATTAAGTATGGTTAAGTTAAAATTACAATAAATTGATTTACAGAATCCATTGTAATTTTTTCTTTCAGTGAAACGGTCTTTGTCCTATTGCTTAGGATATTAGTGCTATTAAATATCTCTAAAAGGATTCTGCTATATTTAAATACACATTATTGGTGTTTTTTGCTACTCCCCAGTCAAATCTAATATTTAAACGCTCCTCTTTGTCTAAAAGAAAACGCAGTCCAACTCCTGCACTACCACGTATATTTCCAACTTGAAAATCTGAAACTCTAGATGCAACATCTCCTGCTGCTACAAAAGCAACCATTCCTAAACGACCTATAAGATTTGTTCTATATTCTAATTGAAGAGCCATTATATTTCTATCTACATAACGCCCTTCGATATATCCTCTAAGGATTTCCCCACTACCAAATAATGCTAATTCTGAAAAAGGAACATCTTTATGGCTAAATTTTCCTATAGCTTGAAGCCCTATAACATCGTCTCTTTTCTTAAAAGGTTGAAAGAAGTAACGCGCATCAAAGCGCGTTAATTGAAATTCTTGAGTACCCCCTAAAACTTTTCCATAAAAACCGTGTGTAAACTCTAAAAACATACCATGTCGTGCATTCAAAATATTATCCCTACTATCGTATAAAACAGCAAACTCGGCTCCCGAAGAAGTAGAACCCCTAAATCCTTCTGGGGCTAAACGTTCTAAAAGACCGTTTTCTTCTGGACTAGCATCAAAAATGTGATTATATCGAACTCCTGCGCCTACAAAAAAATGATTAAAGAATAACTCTTTCAAAAAAATAGGTTCAAACAAAAGCTGGAAAGAATCAAATATTTCTTCATCATCCTCTAATGATTCTCTTCCTAAACCAAAAAAAGGTCTTGGAAAATTTTTTAAAATAAAGTTGCCTTCAATAACCCATTTTTCTTGATTTGTAAAAATCTCAAAACCAGAGAACAATACAAACTGATTTTTTAGTGTATAACGCAACGTCATTGGCATATTGGACGTACGTGTTTCCTCTCCAGATCCTTTAAATTTAAAAAGATACTTAGCACCTACTCCTAAACCTAAACTTGTTTCTGGGGCAAAACTTACTACAGGCGCTAGAATAAGTTTAGATTTATATAAGGTACTATCTACTGCTGCTGCCTTTTTATTAGGGTATAATGTAAAGAACTCTTTAAAATTATCGAACTGAGAATCCTTTTCTTGTGCTCTTAATATTACAGAATTAAATAACAACAGTGAAACTGCTAATATTAATTGAAAGATTCTTTTATTCATAAGCTTTGCCTAGTAATTACTATGTATTTTTATGGGTCAAAAATATTAATAATAATATGAAGTTGTTCCTTTAAAAACTATTATTATTAGTTTCTCTAAAAATTATTTTTAGCATACCTGTTTACTAAAGTCTTATACGGTTTTAAAACAAATATTCTGTATATTTAAAAGTCTCAAAACATTTACTTTAGTAATTAAAAAAAATCTTTTAGAACTTGGACTACCCAATAAGTTTATTGGGTAGTCCAATAGCATGTGTCAATTAAAGAAATCAATAAAATGTAAGTAACTCTAAAACAGCGAAATGAAAATTTAATGTCTCTAGAAAATTAAAAAATATAACTGAACTAAAAATGTACCTAAATATAAAAGCTAGTTTTTAGAGATGCCCTTAAGAGAATTAATTCCGCTTTGTAAGACTTTTCCGAAATTATAAATATCTACATAAGAAACATAGAGTGGAACTGGAGCTAAACGAATAACATTAGGCTCTCTCCAATCTACAAAAACACCATTACTCATCAAGTAGTCAAATATTTTACGTCCATACCCATGTAAAAATACAGAAAGTTGGGTTCCTCTTTCTTTTGATTTTAATGGAGTAATAATTTCAAAATTAGATTGTGTATTTGCTGCTACGTTATTTAAAATAAATTCTAAGTATTTTACAATTAAGTTTCGTTTTTCAATAATCTTAGGCATTCCAATTTCATCAAAAATTTGTAACGAGCTTAAGTATGGTGCAAGACTAAAAATAGGTGCGTTACTTACCTGCCAAGCATTAGCATTAGGCTCTGGTATAAAATTAGACCCCATTAAAAATCGATCTTCTTTTGAGTGCCCCCACCAACCTTCAAATCGAGGAATATCTGTTAAGCCATGGTACTTTTCATTAATAAAACAACCCGAAGCGCTTCCTGGTCCACTATTCATATATTTATAACTACACCAAGAAGCAAAGTCTACATCCCATTCATGAAGCTTCAACTCTATATTTCCTACGGCATGGGCTAAATCCCACCCTACATAAGCTCCTATACTTTTTGCGACAGATGTAATTGTTTTTATATCGAATACCTGTCCTGTATAATAATTAACACCTCCAACAAGTACTAATGCACATTCTTCTCCAACAGATTCTATGGTATTTAAAATATCTTCTGTACGAAAATTATGTTCTCCTTTTCGTTTTTTTAGTTCAACAATAGTGTCTTTAGGGTTTAAACCATGAAATCGAACTTGACTAGCTATTAAATATTGATCACTGGGAAAGGCTTTTTCTTCACAAATTATTTTGAATCGTTTTTTTGTAGGCCTATAAAAAGAAACCATTAGTAAATGTAAGTTTACTGTAAGGGTATTCATTACTGTTATTTCTGAAGGTTTAGCCCCTACAACTTTTGCTAATTGTTTAGAGAAACGTTCGTGGTAATCCCACCATGGCCTATTTGCTGTAAAATGACCTTCTACACCTAAGTTTCCCCAATCGGATAATACTTCATTAATATAACTACGTGTACGTTTTGGTTGAAGCCCTAACGAATTTCCTGTAAAGTAGATAACTTCTTTATTATTATGTTTAGGAAAAATAAATTCTTCCCTACAATTTTTTAAAGGGTCTATATTATCTAAAGATTTAGCAAAGTCTAACGAGTTCTCTAATTTCATAAACTATTATATTAATAGGTACAAGATACTATGTTTTTAATTCTATAAAATGTTTAAAATTAATAAATAAGTTTTGTCTTTTTTAAGCATTTTAAAAACCTGTATTTTTGTGCTAAATTATAATTGTCATGCATTTTATTTCAGAAGCTTTAGACGAATATGTTGTTGCCCATTCAGAAAAAGAACCCGAACTACTACAACAACTTACAAGGGAAACTTACCAAAAAGTCTTACAACCTAGAATGCTTAGTGGGCATTTTCAAGGTAGAATTCTAAGTTTACTATCTAAATTAATTGCCCCAAAAAATATATTAGAAATAGGAACTTTTACAGGATATTCTGCTTTGTGTTTATGTGAAGGGTTAAATAAAGAAGGTCGACTACATACTATTGATATTAATGAAGAGTTAGAAGACTTCCAGCGAAAGTATTTTGAGCAGTCTAAATATAGTAAGCAAATTAACCTGCATATTGGGGAAGCGACAAAAATTATCCCAACATTACAGGATGATTTTGATTTAGTTTTTATTGATGCTGATAAACCTAATTATCCTACATATTTTCATTTAATTATAGAAAAAATGAAGTCTGGTGGAGTAATTTTATCCGATAATGTATTATGGAGTGGTAAAGTTATTGAAAAATTAAACAGCAAGGACATATCCACGAAAGCAGTTTTGGAATACAATAAATTGTTGGTTGAGGACACTAGAATAGAAACGGTATTATTACCTATTCGTGATGGACTTACTATAAGTAGAGTTATCTAAATATTAATATAATTGAAATTATAATTTAAGGGTCATCTTTAATTATAATTTTTTTAAAAAAAATTAACCTTATTAATAAAATAAAGAAACTCAAAAAAATATTCTTCTACACTCGTCAATAAATATTCTTAATTTATCGACAAGTACGAATTTTACAGACATTTCATTAGCTGTTTAAAGCTACTACTTATTGCTTCTAATTTAAGCAACCTTTTCTATCGCAATAAAATTAATTAATTCTCTTTTTTTGTTATAAACAGGATAGCCTTTTATATGACAATTATATGTAGTGTTATCTTTTTTATAATTGACTATAGTACAATCAAACGCTTCTTCTTTATCTATAGCTTTCCTAATTTTAGAAGATGTTAGTTTATCTGTTTTAGGACCTTGAAACATCTTTGGCGATTTACCAATAATTTCTATTGGTTTATAACCTGCCATCTCTAACATATTGCTAGATGCAAACTCAATATTTAAATTAACATCTGTTATTACTACAATTACATTATTTTCTTCGTATTCCTTAGCAATTTCTGCATTAATAATTGAGTTTTCCTCAAATTTCCTAATAAAATTAAGATCCTTATTAAAAACCTTTAACTTATCAAGATGCTGCATATGAATATCCCAACTCAATAAAGGCATTTGAGTTACTTTTAAAGATTTTGTATAAGAAATAAGCTTAGATATGTAATTTTCAGGTAAAGACATCTATTTTATTTTTAACAAAAATAGAAAAGTAGCAATCTTTAAAAAAGTAACAAATGTTAATACCTCTACTTCTTATGCCAATTAAAACTTAAGAGCAAGTTAAAAATCTTTTTTTTTATAATTATTATTTTTTTCGATGTACCACAAACGAATTTGTGTAATCATATGTCCATAATTTAATTCAAAAATCCATTTGTTGTATAGATAAAAGCAAAGACTATACTTACTGAATTTTATTATATTTACAGTAATTTTTAAATTGATAAATATGTCTATTATTCAAGAAACAAGTCCTGCTGATTTACACAAGCAACTAGAAAATCAGAAGAATAAAGTTTCTCATTTAAAAAGAGATATGGATGAATTTTATAATGAAAATAATGACCTTAAAAAGCATAGATTAGTTTTAAGTATAATTTCTGGAATTTTAGCATTATTATTACTAACTGGTTTAATTTCATATTTTTTCTATCCTAAAACATTTTTAAACATTTCAGAATTAGAAAAAAATGGGGTTAAAATAATAGCTGTTGAAGATTTTAATGAATTGGAAGAATCCTTACAACAAAAGCAGCAAGAATTATTACAATTACAAGAATCTATTACTAATTTAACACAAGATAATTCCGACTTGGAAAAAGTAGAGGAAGAATCTATTAATAATACTGTAATATATACTGTACAAATTGGTGCATTTGAAAACAATAACACCCAACTATATTCCGATAATTTAATTCAATTTAAAGAAGTTTATAAAGATGAATTTTATAAATATTCGATAGGTGCATATAGTACTCTAGAAGAAGCTCAATCTTTTAGAAAAAAAATTGTGGAAATAGGTTTTAGAGATGCTTTTATCGCTTCTTACCAAAATGGAGAGCGTCTTAAAATAGAAGAAGCTTACTAAAATATAAATAGCGGTTAAATTTCTTTTAATTTTATCTTCTTATCCTAAAATACTGTTTTATTTAAAAGTTAATTGTTTGTAATATTTACATTACAATTTAAAGTTAACCTTTTAGTTGGTTTGATTACGTTCTATTTTTAGCCTAATAATTAAACTAGCTAAAATTACACTATGAAACAATTAATTATTCTTTTTTCAATTTGCTTTTCTTCTGTATGTATATCTCAAAAATACATTAACATGAGTAAAGAGTTGTCTAACATAAAAGGTAATTTAATTATAGATGGCAACAGCCTTAAATTAAAACACGATACTAGAGAAGAAATTATTATAATAGGAGAAGATTTAAGGTTAAATGATAAATCTGGAATAGTACTTAATAATGTAATTGTAGAGCTTTCTGGAAGAATTTTAGTAGAAGACGATGCTAAAGTTTATCCTAAGATTATTGACAGTTATATTTTCTGCAAAAGCTCCGACAATTTAAGCTCTAGTAAAATAATTGTTAAAAGTAAGTTTAATAGATATGTAGAGTTATCTAGAACAAAATTTATTAAAAGAATTAAAGGTAATCCTAAACTTTACATTTATGATAGCAAAGGCAAATGTAAATTCAAAGGACTAAAAAGTGAAACTGTAGGAGAGTTTTTAAATATTAGCCGTTATGACATAAAAATTGACGGAAAAAACAAATCGTTTAAAAACAAGGTGCTACTAATTTAATTAATTCATTAGCAACACCTAAATAAGATTTCATCAAATATTAAGAGTGTAATCCTAAACTTTGTCTAGTTTATCTTTAATATAATTTAAACCAATATTATTAATACTTCCTATATGTGTGTGCTTAGTATTTTTTTTAGGTTTGTAGTTTCCATTTTCTATATCCAAACCAATTTTTACATAAGCATCTCTAAAAGTCATTCCTTCTTGTACTAATTCATTAAGGGTATCTACGCTAAATAAGTAGTCATACTTAGGATCTTCTAAAATGCCATCGTTTACTGTTACATTTTTAAGTGCATAAATAGCTAATTCTATCGAAGCTTTAAGGTCTTGTATTGCTGGAACCATACCTTCCTTTAATAATTGTAAATCTCTATGATAACCACTTGGTAAATTATTGGTAAGCAAACTTAACTCGTAAGGTAAAGCTTGAATACGGTTACACTTCCCTCTAATTAATTCAAACACATCTGGATTTTTTTTATGTGGCATAATACTAGACCCCGTAGTAAATTCGCTAGGAATAGCCATAAATCCAAAGTTTTGACTCATATAAACACACACATCCATAGCTAATTTAGATAATGTCCCTGCCACCGTACTCATAGCAAAGGCCACTGATTTTTCTGCCTTTCCCCTACTCATTTGAGCTGCTACAACATTATACTTCAAAGTTTCAAAATCTAGTTGTTTTGTAGTGTATTCTCTATCTATAGGGAACGAACTTCCATAGCCAGCAGCACTACCCAGTGGGTTTTGATCTACTACTTTTAATGCTGCGTTTATAAAATAAATATCATCTACTAAACTTTCTGCATAAGCAGAAAACCAAAGCCCAAAAGAACTAGGCATCGCTATTTGTAAATGCGTATATCCTGGTAATAGTATTTCTTTATACTTATCTGCAGCTGTTAGAAGCACTTCTCCTAATTCTTTAATACTCGTTTTAATTTGCGATAATTCATCTTTAAGATATAAATGCATTGCTGTTAAAACCTGATCGTTACGAGAGCGTGCTGTATGAATTCGTTTACCTGCATCTCCAATACGTTTTGTAAGTTCAAATTCTATTTTAGAATGTACATCTTCAAACTCATTTTCTATAACAAAATTACCTGTTTCAATTTCTTTTGCTAATTCTGCTAATCCTTTTTCTATTCCAACAATATCGTTGTCCGACAATAAACCCACTTTATGCAACATTTTTCCATGAGCTAGTGTAGCTTTTACATCGTATTTTGCAATTACTAAGTCTAATACACGATCATTACCTACTGTAAAAAAATCAATCTTTTGATTGGTAGGCAACCCTTTACTCCAAAGTTTCATATGTTTTTATTTCACTAAAACTATTAGCTATATGCTTTTAGCTTATATTAATTTATGTATTACCTATACTATTTTTTCCAATAATTCTATATAGGTTTTTATACCTTCTTTTATTTCGCTAAGATAAATAAACTCGTCTGCCGAGTGTGACCTTTTACTGTCTCCTGGTCCCATTTTTAAAGAAGGACATATCAAGTTAGTTTGATCTGACAAGGTTGGCGAACCATATGCTTTTTTACCCATTTCAATACCTGCTTTTACTATAGGGTGTTCAGGATTTATTCGAGAGCTATTTAATCTAAAAGATCGTGGTTTTACTAAGATTTTATCGCTCCCTATGGCTTGATTTACAATTTCAAAAACTTCTTTATTTAAATAAGCATCCGTAACTCTACAATCTACTACTAATTTAAGTTCTCCTGGAACTACATTGTGTTGTGACCCTGCATTTATTTGGGTAACAGTCATTTTTACTTTCCCTAATTGCTCCGATATTTTAGGGAATTCAAAATTTTGAAACCATTCTAACACTGGTAACGCATTAAATATAGGTTGGTCATCGTAACGATGTGCTGCATGTCCTGCTGTTCCTTTAATTGTAATATCTAAAACTAAAAGTCCTTTTTCTGCAATTGCTAAATCTAATAATGTAGGTTCTCCAACAATTGCAAACTCCACATTTTTAAATTGATCTACAATACTTTTTATTCCATTTAGACCCGAAATTTCTTCTTCTGCGGTAGGCGCAATAATAAAGTTATACGCCATATCCCTATATTCATAAAAATATGCGAAGGTAGACATCAAAGAAACTAAACATCCTCCTGCATCATTACTTCCTAATCCATAGAGCTTATCTTCTTCTATTTTAGCTTCAAAAGGATTTCGGGTATAATTTTTATTAGGTTTTACGGTATCGTGATGCGAGTTTAGTAATATGGTAGGTTTAGTTTCATCGAAATATTTGTTATAAGCCCAAATATTGTTTCCTTTTCGCCCAAATGGAATGTTTTTAGATTGAAACCAGTTTTCTATTAATAAAGCCGTAGACTCTTCTTCTTTGGAAAAAGATTGGGTTACAATTAATTTTTTTAAAAACGCTATGGCTTCTTGTGTTAGCTGTTCTATCATATTACAATGTTAAAATGGTATGAAGTGTTTTTTGATTTGTTACAAAATCTGAATTGGCAATATGTACTTCTGATACATTTTGTTGTAACGCATTAAAGCAATTTTCCATTTTTGGTAGCATTCCGTCTGCTATAATTCCTTCCGTTTTTAATTCTTCGTATTTAGAGGTATTAATGTTTGTAATTACAGAGTTTTTATCGGTAATGTCGGCAAGCACTCCTTTTAATTCAAAGCAATAATAGAGTGATACATCGTAATAATTACTTAAAGCTATGGCTATTTGCGACGCTATAGTATCTGCATTAGTATTAAATAATTGTCCCAGACCATTGTGGGTAATAGCACTAAATACAGGAGTAAGTCCGTTGGCTATAAATTGATGAATACGATTGGCATTAACCTCCACTACATCTCCTACATAACCATAGTCTATATCTTTTACAGGTCGTTTTACAGCCGTAATTAAATTTGCATCTGCCCCTGTTAATCCTATTGCATTACAATATTCGGAAGATTGTAATTGTGCTACAATATTTTTATTAATTAGTCCTGCATACAGTTGGACTACCACATCTAAATTTTCTTTAGATGTAATACGTCTACCATTTATCATTTCGGTTTTAACTCCAAGTTTTTCAGCTACACGTGTCGCTATTTTTCCACCTCCGTGTATTAATATTTTAGGCTGATCTATAGCTGCAAAGTTTTTTAAAAAAGAATTTAATTCTTCTTCATTATCCACTACATTTCCTCCTATTTTGGCTACTAGTAACTTTTCCATATTTTTTAATTATTAGCTATTGAATGTTAGCTATTAGAAACTTCTTTGATATAAAATAGCTTACTAAAACTAGAAATAAAAAGGCTAAAGACTTTCTAATATTTTTTTTATGGCTATTTGTGCTGCGTATGTTCTATTATTTGCTTGTTTAATAACTAATGAATTTTCATTGTCTATAACTGCATCGTCTACAATTACATTTCTACGTACCGGTAAGCAATGCATAAATTTTCCATTATTGGTTAATGCCATTTTTTCGGCACTAATTCTCCAATTAGTGTCTGTATTAATTACTTTGCCATAGTTTTCATCAGAAAAAGGACTCCAATTTTTTACATAAATAAAATCGGCACCTTTAAAAGCTTCTTCTTGACTATTTGTTATCGTTGCATCTCCAACAAATTGAGGGTCTAATTCATATCCTTCGGGATGGGTAATTACAAAATCAAAATCGGAAGCGTTTGCATATTGTGCAAAACTATTAGCTACTGCTTGGGGTAATGCTTTAGGATGTGGTGCCCAACTTAAGACTACTCTAGGCTTCTTTTTGGTACTGTGCTCTTTAATAGTAATCATGTCCGTTAGTGCTTGCAATGGATGTCCTATAGCACTTTCCATATTTAAAACAGGTACAGATGCATATTTCATAAAAGCCGTTAACACTTGTTCTTGGTAATCTTCTTTTTTGTTTTCGAATTTTGCAAAAGCTCGTATAGCTACAATATCACAATATTGAGAAACTACTTGTGCTGCTTCAATTACATGTTCAGATTTGCCTTGATCCATTACTTCTCCATTACCATACTCTAACTGCCATCCTTCCGCACCAAAATTCATAACCATAACGTTCATTCCTAAATTAAGTGCTGCTTTTTGAGTGCTTAACCTTGTTCTTAAGCTATTATTAAAGAATAATAAGCAAATAGTTTTATCTACTCCTAAGAGTTTATTCCCTAGCGGATTATTTTTTAAAGCAATAGCTTCGTTTATCCAATTTTGAAGATTGTCTATATCGTTTATATCAAAGTAATTCATAGATATTAATTTGCTCAATTACTTATTATTAAGCCTTATTTCAATTAAAACTAAGCTTCAATTATACTTAGTTCTAGCCAAAGCAAAAATAAGGTTTTACTTAATAGTACAGAAAATATAAACCCGCTTTTAGAAAATTACTAAAAGCGGGTTAAAACACATAATAAACTTATAAATCTTTTACTTTATTCGTAAAATAAATCGTCTTTTTACAAGATCGATAATTAATATTAGTTTTTTATTCTCCGATTATATTACTAATTAATATGTATAGAGTTATTGTTTAAATAAACTTATTTAACAACAAATTTCTCTATATATGTTTTTTCTTTGGCAACAATTTTTATTATATATATACCTTTGGATAATTTTGAAACATTCAATTTGGCAGGTCTAGCCTTCAAAAATATTCCAGAATCAACTTCTCGACCTTCAATATTCATTACCTTATAATTTGTTACTTCATTTTCGATAACTGGAAAATTAAGATTTAAGGTCTCTGATACTGGATTTGGATACATCACAACACTACTTACCAAAGTATTATTGGCTTCGGTTACTATTCTTTTACTATTGTTTGTTAATGGCGAAACAAAATCTAGCCTTACCGATGTTACTGCCCAATTAGAATCATTTCCTCCTCTATCTCTAAATTTCAATGACAACACCCCATCTAAAACATCTACATCAAATACTTTTGGTATAAATTGTCCTGTTTTTGTACTAACTGGATTTGTGAATTTTTGACCATTTTCTGCATTTACTTGCTGTTCGTCGTGTGGGAAAGCAGCATCTCCAAAGACTACTCTAACTCGATATCTACCATTAGCAACATTTACATTAAAAGTCCTTCCTTCTTCTGAAAAAAGTAGGTCTCGGTTAAGATTGTTAATCCTATTATTTACAGCCCCTCTGTCTCTTGCTGTAATCCCATCGGTTCTACTCCATCTATATGTTGCACTGGAGTTATTGGTATTTGTTACACGCGTGTAACCTGATTGCACAGGAGAGTTATTAGTACCAAAATCGAATAAATATCTCTCTCTTCCTATTTGAATTGAAGAAGTCTTTTCGTTAAAATCTATATTGGACAGGCAGTTATTATTATTTGTTAAAGTAACAGTACTTCCAGATAAATCTCCATCATATAATGTTACTACAAAGCCTTCTGGTATCTGTATTGATGATAGCGAATTATTAGGAAATAAATTTCTAAATTCTCTAGTATTATATGTTCCTTCTCCTAAAGTGACTCTTCTTCCGTTTTGATTACAGTGCTGATAAATTGTTACAAGGTTATTCCTTCTATTATTGCTATTGTTAGCATTATTATTATTATTTCTACCTGCTCTTACAAAGTGAATCCAATTATTATGTATTCCTTCTCCTCGATTCATTATCTTAACATATAAGTCATTATTTCTTGCTATAAAATAACTATCTACTTTCGCATTTCTTAAGGCATTTAGTGTATTTACTTCGT